>CAZXYA010000031.1:0-31266 GCA_964644655.1 uncultured Saprospiraceae bacterium
CCATGTTAATATATGTCGCACCTTTGGTGCTTGTGCGTAACATCAGTTATAATATGTTCGCCAAACGATGAATTGTGAAAGCTGGAAATATATAATAATCTTCCGGCCAAATATTAATACACCTTCAATTTTACGAATTCATCGTTCATCATTTATAGTTCATAGTTTGGCGATGATATTGATATTAAGTAATAGAGTTATTATTCAATCGCAATCCTCCGTCAATATCAATCTCTGCTCCTGTAATAAATCCAGTATGTTCTGAACATAAAAAAGCGACCAAATGAGCAATTTCTGTAACTTCTCCAATCCGCTTAACAGCATTAGATTGTTTACCAGATTCTAGTATATGCTTAGGCATGCCTAATACATTAGAAGTACCGATTAAGCCTGGCAAAATGGAATTGCAAGTAACGCCCTTTGGGCCAAATTCTGCTGCGGTCGTACTAGTGACGCCCCATAAGGCGGATTTGGTAGCAGCATATCCAATTTGGGCAGGTAAACCCCCACGTGCAGCGCCCGAAGAAACATTGACGATACGACCCCAACCTCGTTCTGCCATTTTTGGTGCTAGGCGACGGATAAAATAAAATGCCGCAGAAAGATTGACGGCTAATTCATTATTCCAACGATAGTCACTCATCTTCCCAATAGATTTGATATTGGCTACTAAGCCTGCATTATTGACCAAGGCATCAATAGGTCCGAGTGTCGATTCAATGGTTTCAATGGCTCCATCAACTTGTTCACTCACTCGTACATCACAGATAGCTGTGGCAATTGTTCCTTTAATCGTAGCTGCCATTTCAGGGAGCGCAGGATTTATATCAACCATTCCTACTTTCCAACCCAAGGCTGCTAAGTGTTTGGAAATACCCATTCCGATCCCTCCTGCTGCCCCTGTAATTATAATTGTTTTTTTCATTTTTGTTTTACTGTTTTTGGGTGCATCCCAAATTGTCGCAAAAGAAACTCATATATGATACTTTTAGCGTATCTGATAGGTAATGCTTAACCAATTTACGTATCAGATAATTTCAAAAACGACAACTTGGGATGCACCTATTTTTTTCGTAATTGTTACTTATTTTATTTTCACCATAAAGCGCATAGAGTTCATATAGTTTTTTACTTGCTAAACGAGCTTTAAATTCTTTTTACTTTATGGACTTTATGCTCTTTGTTAACTTTATGGTAAAAATTAGCTGATTAATAATTAATTCCTGCTATTCTTAAAACCGTAAATAATTAGAAATAGCGGTTTCGAATGGCGCTCCTAGTTTTTTGAGATATTCGGCGCCGAAAAAAGCCCTAAATGCTTCCACTCCCTTTTCAGTAAGATGTGGAAGTAAATTACCTCTGGTCATATCTAATGCTCCTGCTATTTCAAATAAAGTGACAGAAGCAAATCCTTTATCATTAAACAGTTCAATTGCTTTATTGATTGTTTTTTGTTTTGTCCTAAGCTTCATCGAGCAAATATAATTCTATTTTTTAAAAATAGTCACTAGTGACTATTTTTAAAAAATTAGCAACTATTTTTTGTACTTTTGAAAAAACGTAATTGGTATTGAAAATCCATTATATGAACAGGTCGAATCTGACTTTGACCTTCAAATCCATTTTTACAAACATGAAAAAAATAAATGAGCTAGGTTTTGACCCAGAAATATTAAGAAAAAAATATAGAGTTGAACGAGATAAACGCATTCGTTCCGATGGAAACAATCAGTACCAAAAAATGGCAGGGGAGTTTTCTAACTATATAGAGGACCCACACATCAAAGAAAAAATCACTAGAAAACCGTTGTATGATGAAATGGAGGTGATTGTTGTCGGTGGTGGATTTGCAGGACTTTTAGCTGCAGGACGATTAAAGGAAGCAGGTATAGAAAAGGTACGCATCATAGAAAAAGGAGGAGATTTTGGAGGTACTTGGTACTGGAATCGTTATCCTGGAGCTGCTTGTGATACAGAGGCATATATCTATCTCCCTTTATTGGAAGAGTTAAATTATATGCCAAAGAATAAGTATGCTTATGCGCCAGAAATATTTGCACATTGTAAAAGAATCGCTACCCATTATAATTTTTATGAGCATGCTTGCCTTCAAACAGAAGTGACTGGCATGGAATGGCAAGAAGCGACTAGTCGTTGGGTCATTAAGACCAACCATCAAGATGCCATGCATGCAAAATTTGTTATCCTATGCAATGGGCCATTTAATCGACCTAAATTGCCTGGCATACCTGGAATTACGACCTATAAAGGGCATACCTTTCATACGAGTAGATGGGACTATAGGTATACTGGTGGAGATGCGAATGGAAATTTAGAAAACCTCAAAGATAAAAAGGTGGCTATCATTGGAACAGGGGCCACAAGTGTTCAATGCATTCCGCATCTTGGTGCATCCGCTAAGGAATTATATGTATTTCAACGAACTCCTTCTTCTATAGATATTAGAGACAATCGCCCAACGGATCCAGCATGGATAAAAAGCCTTCAACCAGGCTGGCAACAAGAACGGATGGACAACTTTAATGCTATTACTTCTGGAAAAGTGGTAGAAAAAGATTTGGTGATGGACGGATGGACAGAAATCATTACTAACCTTGTCTCTTTACAAAAATTTCGAGGTACTAATACGAACCCTGCTGAAATTCCAAGATTGATGGAGTTGGCGGATTTCCAAAAAATGGAATCCATAAGAGCAAGAGTTGATACCATTGTCGAAGATTCTAAAACGGCAGAAGCCCTTAAACCTTACTATAGACAATTTTGTAAAAGACCCTGTTTTCATGACGAATACCTGCCTACCTTTAATAGAGAAAATGTCTTTTTAGTGGATACCAATGGCAAAGGAGTAGAGGCTATTACGGAAGAAGGCATAATGGTAGCTGGTCAATTATATGAAGTAGACTGTATCATCTTTGCCACAGGCTTTGAAGTAGGTACTGGTTATACGAGAAGAGCTGGGTATGACCCCATTGGTAAAAATGGCATATCCTTGAGTGAAAAATGGGCAGATGGTATTCGGACGCTTCACAGTTTTCATGTCCATGATTTTCCCAATCTATTTATTATTGGTCATGCTCATGGCGGTTATACGACTAGCTATACCCATTCTTTTGACATAAAAGCCAAACATTTAAGTTATATCATTGGAGAATGCCTAAAAAAAGGAATGAAAGAAGTAGAAGTTACCGAAGTAGCAGAGCAGGCGTGGGTGGAGGAGATTATACGTGTCTATAGAAATCAAGAAGCATTTAATGCAGCCTGTACCCCAGGGTATTATAATAATGAAGGACATGCGAACCATCTATTTGCCCAAAATTCTGCTTATGGAAAAGGACCTATTCGTTATTTTGAAAAACTAAAGACTTGGCGAGAAGAGGGGAATATGGTGGGATTGGAGTTAAGATAGTTGCGAATTGGTTTTTAAGCAATCCAAGGCTTGTAGTTGGTCTGTTTGTTGCTTTTTCTTTTTTCTTCGATAAAATAGGTAAGCAACATCTGGGAGATGTTGTGGTATCAAAAATCAAGTCAAAAAAAAATGGCAACCCGTCCCTTCGGGTTCGGAAATATATTTCCTCATAGCCAAACAGTTTTTTGACATCTCTATAATTAACACTCAATGAACAATAAATCTCCCATAGTTCTACCAATCGGTATCCTCCTTCTGGCAGCAGGCGCCTCCCGCCGCATGGGCAGACCCAAGCAACTCCTAAAAATTGGCGAAGAAACACTAATTGAAAGAGCTATCAAATTAACGCAAGCCATCAATCATCAACAAACAATTATAGTATTAGGGGCAAATGCAGAAAAAATAAAACCATCGATAACACCAATGGAAAAATTGGCTGTTATAATCAATGAAAATTGGCAGCGAGGAATGGGGACGACGGTAAAAGCAGGAATTGGTTTTTTTTTAGCGCAGAAACAGAAATATAGTGCTATCATCATTATGGTTTGTGATCAGCCTTATTTGACAACAGAAAAATTAGAGGAGTTAATAGCAAAGCATCAGCAAAGTAAAGCGGCTATCGTTGCTACTACATATGGTGGTATTAAGGGCGTACCCGTTTTATTTGATAAAAGCATTTTCCCAAGATTACTACAATTAAACAAAGATGAAGGAGCAAGGAAAATTATTAAAAATTATAAGGGAAAGATTGCTACTGTAGCTTTTCCAGAAGGAATTATAGATTTAGATACACCAGCAGCTTATCAGGCATTTTTGGAAAAACAAAAAAGTGATTGAAATAAGAACTTGGCAGGTACATTGAATTTTTCAAACCCTTTTGTAAAAAATACATTATGACCACCCATCATTTAACCTCATTTTACTAAATAGGCCTACCAAATATTAGGTCGTTAAATTTTAGAGTGGTTTCAAATACTAAGGATATGAATTGTGTTAAGTTACAAAGTGCAAGGTAAGAAGTTGAAGGACTTTATAAGGGTGACAGATGATTCAAAATACAAGGGTATATAGGTCTATTATCCTTTATTGGCTGACTTGTACTACTTATATAACCAGCATTACATCCCCATTGTACAGAAAGCCAAGCTGCACCGCCTACTAATAATGCGATATAAAGTGGTTTTAAAAAAAATTGGGAGAATAATGTAGGCAACAATTCCGCTCATCAAATCATTCGAGATGTCACCGTGAGAATGATTCCAATGTTTTTTAAATGGCATTAGCCATTCCGCTAACCAAAATAATAATCCTACACCTACCGCAACGATATAGGTAAGTACCTGAGCAGAAATATTCGACACTTTTTGAGGATACTGAGTTAATGAGATTTATGAGCTAATGAGCCTAGTATTTGGTCTAAAATGCTTTGTTTACCTCATTTATCTTATGAACTCATCAACTCATTACCCTTTTTCTAAAGTGTCGATTAATTTTGTACAAGTACTTAGTAAGTGCAATAGATGACCCATTGTTAATCAGTAAATAAATAACATAAGGCGTTCCAACTAGAACTATGGGAAAAAATGCCCATTGTACAAAATGATAAAGAGAACTGTTTTCGCGAATGATATTTTTCATAGAGGTATTGTAAATATATTAGGTTCTTGCCAACAAAATCCACCTTAAGATTTATGAAAGAACAAGGGCTATTAGATATTCATTCCTTATAATAAGGCAAGTATATTGAGAAAATTCAAGATATGAGATATAAGCTAAATTACAAAAATCATATATTGTTATTTTCCATTTTACAGAAACATAGCAAATGACAGGGTATAAGCCTGAGCTATGGAAACTTTTTTTCATACTAGACATTTTGTTTTTTAATTGTTTTGACTTGCGAAATTTTCAAAACTTAATACGCCTTACTCGTTTAAAATTAACTATTTAGACTTCCCAAGTTGTTTGGTAACTGTCCAATATCCAGTAATAAGCCCCAAAACTAAAAAAACCCCATAAATCATTGATTTACAGAGTTTTAATTTTTTATTTGTGACCTCGGCAGGACTCGAACCTGCAACCCTCAGAGCCGAAATCTGATATTCTATCCAATTGAACTACGAAGCCATTGTTATATTAGCAGTACAAATTTACAGTTCCTATTTTAGATAAACAACGCTTAGCTTAAATAAAGTTCCATTCTTGAGTAATAATGTTAAAAACTGGGTTGTTTTTTACAACTTTTTAAATTTATTTTTTTGTCATTTGTCTTGACTTTAAACTATTTATTTAGGAACTTAAAACAATCTATAAAATCTACCTGTTTTCTAGGCACACTTCTTTTATTATCCAAAAACAAAAGCTGCTTATGCACACTTTATCAACATCCACTAAATTGTATCGAGATTTTCAGGATATTGATGGAAGTGCTTACCATACGATTATTCGTTTTTATGAAACCAAAATAAGGGTTATTACTCGCCTTCCTTTTGATCTGTATTTTGATATTCTTGTAGATTATACCAATGCACTTTTTGAAGTAGGGGCTTATGCTAAACATTTGCCAGCAGCCGATGAGGTGGTTCGATTGTCTATTGAAAATAATATCCAATTTCATAAGGGAGAAGATATTTATTTTAAAAATCTTTACCAAAAAGCGGCTTCTCATTATAATCGACTTGAGTATGAGCAGGCGATACATATTTTGAGAGAATTGATAAAAATTGCTCCACATCATGGTTTGTCCATTTTGTTTTTAAAGAAATGTATGAATCGTTCCCAACCAAAATATATCAAAATAGCCAGAGCGACTAGTATTGTCCTTTTTCTAGGAGCTGCCATTATTACGGCTATTGAAGTGATGGTTATTCGCCCTTTTTCTGCTACGCATACTATTGTTTTTGAGCAGATTCGGTTTGCCACTTTAGGAATAGGTATTCTGGTTTTATTAGGTACTTTTTTGTATCATCGGTATCAAATGAATGATCAAGTTAATGCATTTGTTAAGAAAATTAAACATACTAAATAACCTTGCTCTACTACTCTTCCCTTTTCTTTCCTTAAAAAAAATTTAAAAAATTCCTATATTTATAAAAAATTGTGGCTTATTTAGTTAAGTTAAGTCTAAATCAATAAGAATGCTAACACCATATTCGTTTTTAGAAAATGGAAATAGTAAACTATTAAGTAATACGGAAAACTATTAAGTAATACGGATTAATTAGTTCGCATTACTTAACTTCTTTATTCTTATTAAATAATAAAACACTAAAATTTTATAAAATGAAACGACATCGTTTAGTTTTAAGGAGCTTATTAATTGTTGCTTTCTCTTATTGCATGTATTCCTGTGCAGTCAATCCTGTTACAGGTAAAAAAGAATTATCTTTAATGTCAGAAGAGAAAGAAATTGCTTTAGGCAAACAATCGGACCCTAGTGTTGTCGCTAGTTTTGGTTTGTATGATTCCCCTGAAATTCAGGCATTTATCAATGAGAAAGGGCAAGAAATGGCTAAAATTTCTCATCGTGCTCATCTGAATTATGAATTTAAAGTCTTGGATTCACCGGTAATCAATGCCTTTGCCTTACCTGGAGGATATGTTTATTTTACCAGAGGTATTTTAGCGCATTTCTCTAATGAAGCAGAATTTGCTGGCGTATTAGGACATGAAATTGGGCATATTACTGCCAAACATGGGGTTCGTCAACAAACAAGTCAAATTTTCTCTCAGATTGGATTAATTGGTGGAGCTATTCTGACCAAAGGCCAAGGGATGCAAGAAATAAGCCAAGCTTTGGGTTTATTAACTTTAAAAAATAGCCGAGCACATGAATCAGAATCCGATAAATTAGGGGTAGAATATTCTACTCAAGTTGGTTACGATGCACATAAAATGGCGAATTTCTTTTTTACTTTGAATAGAATGAGGGAACAAAGTGGTCAGTCCATTCCTACTTTCCAATCTACCCACCCTGACCCGCTAAATAGATATGAGAATGTCAATAGAATGGCAGATGAAAAGGAAAGAGAATTAGGCGTTACAAATTTAGCCGTTAATAGAAATGCTTATCTTAGATTGATTGATGGCTTAATGTATGGAGAAGATCCGCAACAAGGCTATGTGGAAGATGATTTTTTCTACCACCCCGGTATGAAATTTAAGTTTCCAGTTCCAAGAGAATGGAGAACAGCTAATTCGCCACAGCAATTCCAAATGGGGGATAAGGACGGGAAGGCAATGATGGTTTTAAGACTTGGAAAAGATAGCCCACAAGCATCCCTTACTGCTTTTAACGAGCAAGCTCAATTACAGGCTACGAGTACCCAAAATGTACGAGTTAATGGTTATAATGCAGTACGACAAGAAGCACAACCAGCTCCTCAACAAGCACAGCAAGGGCAACAACAGCAAACACAGGACCTACGAGTTTTATCTTACGCTATCCAATTTGGTAATAGTGTTTTTTTGATTCATGGAGTTGCTGCTTCTGCGGATTATCCTAATTATCAACGAACATTTGAATATACCATGACTCGTTTCGATGAATTAAGAGACCCTGCTAAAATTAATCGGGTAGCTGACGAAATTAAAATCGAAGAGGTGCGTCGAGCTGGTACTTTAGATCAAGTATTGCGGTATTATAATATGCCTGCTAATCGGTTGGAGGAAATTGCCTTAGTGAATAGTATGAAGTTGACCGACCAAATTCCAACTGGCACCCTGATTAAAACGGTGGTGAATAATGGGCAATATCAAGCGGGGCAATCAACAAATACAATACCTTCAACGACGCCAAATACAGATAGAAGCACTACGCCTTCCACGCCTTCTACTAATAAGATACCATCAACGACTAGAACCACCCCATCAACGACTAATTCTCCTTCGACTAGTAAAATACCTACTAGAACTCCTTCCACTACTACGAAGACTACTACTCCTGCTACGCCAACTAGTCCATCGACTACTGGAAAGAAGAAGATTGGAACTATCAAGAAGAAGAAAAATTAATTTGAATTGTTGAAATTATACCAATTCTAATCCGTTGGGAAATAAAATCCGTTGGGCTTTACAAATAAGCCTAACGGATTTTTTTATTAGAGACGTTGAAAAAAATCACAATTCTTGGGTTAATAAATGCTATATTAGTCCTCCAAAAGGTCTCAGTAATTGATGAAAATCTATTGCTAAATTTTTTTTAGCAACGGATTAATATTGCTAAATTCTCCTAACTTGAACCACTAGTTGTGTATATTTGTTAAAAAATTGATAGAAAATTTTGTAAATATTTTCAATACGCTATTTTACATTTAGTGAATATTGACTCAACACAATAATGGACTATGCCAGAATATACAAATAAGGAGAGAATTGTCAAGGAGGTACTAAATATCTTTTCTTCCCATTTAGAAACAAATAATTTGCGGAAGACCCCAGAACGATTTGCCATTTTGGAAGAAATTTATAGTCGAGATGACCATTTTGATGCAGAGGCATTATACATTCACATGAAGAACCAAAACTATCGGGTTAGTCGAGCGACCGTTTATAATACCTTGGAATTGTTAGTGACTTGTGATTTAGTGAAAAAACATCAGTTTGGTAAAAACTTGGCACAATACGAAAAATCTTATGGCTATAAACAGCATGATCATTTGATTTGTGTGGATTGTGGAAAGGTATTGGAATTTTGTGACCCTAGAATTCAACAGATTAAAAATATGATGGGCGAATTATTGAAATTTAAAGTCACCCACCATTCACTTAATCTCTACGGACAATGTGATGGGGCTTGTCCTAAAACAGGTGCTTCTTCTAATTAGAGTATGTTTAAAAAATTAATATAAATAATTGTTTTGAATTAACTAAAATTAATTACTTCTCTTTTTATTTTCTTACCTGTTATTCAAGTATTTATAAATTGATTAAAAATAAATAAGGAAAATAACTTACATTTCTTCCTCAAAAATTTTGATATATAAGAATATCGCCTTTAATTTGTAGTGAACAATCTAATTATATCCAAAAAATTACTTATCCAATCTAAATGGATGAGTTTTCAGACTAAAACCGATTATCCCATGAATGTGAATTATTCCATCACAGAGCGTAATGCTGTGCAAGTACTTTCCATCAATTCTCTTCTAGATGAATGGCAAAATCGCCAAATTTTAAAAGAACTTCAACGTAAAATAGATCAGGGTGCACATGAATTTATTGTAGATTTAGCGCCTTTAAAACTAGTCAATAGCATTGGCTTGAATTTTCTATTGTCTTTATTTTCTAAAACCAAAAAGAAAGGTGGTGCGCTTGTCTTAGCCAATGTGTCAAAACACGTTGAACGAATTTTAGAAACCACTAAACTATCGACTGTTTTTACGATCAGTCCTTCGGTGGAAAATGCCCTAAATAGATTCTCTTTGGAAACGGCAGCATAATTGAATCAACTTTCCCCCTCATACTGTAACAGGCAAAGAATAAGTTTATCATTATTGTTGAAATTCGAAGAATAAAAAGGTAAAACGTTTTGAATTTCGCAATAATTTCAAATAACTTTACAAACCTAATTATTAGAAATAGAACCAAAAAATAATGGATTACCTTGTAATTCTTATTTTTAACAATAACTATTTCTAGTGATTAGGTTTTTTTATTTCAATTAACCCGATGTTTATTGTAATTTTACCTGTCTTTTTTGTTTCTAAAAGACGATATTAATTAACTAATAAAAATGCTGTTCTTTGAGCATTTATTTGTTAGCTCTAAATTACTTTATTAATCAAAAATAAATTTAAATGGCAGTTGATGTAATTCTCGGCCTGCAATGGGGAGATGAAGGAAAAGGAAAAATTGTAGATGTCCTAGCTACAGACTATGATATTGTTGCTCGATTTCAAGGCGGCCCTAATGCGGGCCATACCTTAAAATTTGATGGCAAAAAATTT
Source organism: uncultured Saprospiraceae bacterium (assembly GCA_964644655.1). Lineage (GTDB taxonomy): Bacteria > Bacteroidota > Bacteroidia > Chitinophagales > Saprospiraceae > JAFMDF01. The sequence goes on from CAZXYA010000031.1 coordinate 10,375, forward strand.
GTGTTACATACTGTTCCTTCTGGCATATTTCGCCAACAATTGATTAATGTAATTGGTAACGGGGTCGTTATCGATCCAATTACTTTAGAAAGAGAAATTAATAATTTAATTGCTGCCGAAGTTAATTATAAAGGCAGATTGCTAGTAGCTAGAAAGGCGCATTTAATTTTACCAACACATCGGTATTTAGATGCTGCTAAAGAAGCAAGTAAAGGAGATAAAAAAATTGGCTCTACCTTAAAAGGAATTGGACCAACTTATATGGATAAAACAGGTAGAAATGGCTTGAGAGTAGGAGATATTGAGCGACCTGATTTTATGACTAGATATACCGCCCTTAAAGAAAAACATATCGGTCTGTTAGCACAGTATCCAGCTATTGATTTTGATTTAAAAGCGGAAGAAGCTAAATGGTTTGAGAGTTTAGAAGTTTTAAAGTCTTTAGATTTTATAGACGGAGAATATTATATTAATAAAGCTATCAAAACAGGTAAAAAAATCCTAGCCGAAGGCGCACAAGGATCTATGTTAGATGTAGATTTTGGAACTTATCCTTTTGTTACTTCTTCTAATACTATTACTGCCGGCGTTTGTACTGGTTTAGGAATTGCGCCAAGTCAAATTGGTGAAGTGATTGGGATTACTAAAGCTTATTGTACTAGAGTTGGTGCTGGTCCATTTCCTACTGAACTATTTGATGAAACAGGTGCATTTTTACGAAAAGAAGGACAAGAATTTGGAGCGACAACTGGAAGACCAAGACGTTGTGGTTGGATTGATTTACCCCAATTGCGCTATACCATCATGTTAAATGGAGTAACACAGATTGCCTTGACTAAAATTGATATACTTGATAAATTAGAGACCTTAGATTTGTGTACTGCCTATAATCTTGATGGACAAGAATCAGAAGATTTACCATATGATTTATGTAGTTATGAAATCAAACCTATTTACCAATCACATTCAGGTTGGCAGACTAACTTAACAGAGGCTAAAGAATTTGATACTTTACCCCTTAATGCCAAAACTTATATTGATAGACTAGAAGATTTATTAGAAACGCCAATCACAATGATTTCTACTGGTCCTGAGCGAAAGCAATTGATTTTTAAATCGGTAGAAGCGGTCGCTTAAATGTTGCTAGATGCTAGATAGGTTTAGGAATTACTGAATACTAGTACACCAATAAATAAAAAGGTAGTTTTCAAATGATTTGGAAACTACCTTTTTTGTTTTATGATTTTTTAAAACCACCCTAAAAAATGCTTGCTATTTGTTAAGGAAATCCTAGCCGTAAAATAAGCCTACCAAATACTAGATATTTAAATTTTAGGGCGGTTTCAAATTATGGTTTTTAGCCTATAATATGCCCCAATCTTTCGAGAGGATAAATTCCCAACAAGCTCTAAGATTAGGGTTGTTTTTATAAGTTTACTCCCACTGCCCTTCGCCAAGTAGTAGCGTATATTTAACTAAACGTCTATTTTAACTTTCCTTTAATATGCTTTGTTATAACTAATATCGTCTCAAGGTCGTTGTTATGATTAACAGGCATTCTATTTGCCCTGTAAATATTGGAATAAAAAAGTAATAATTACTGCTGATTTTATTCCTACATTAATATTCCTAAACTAAAAAATATAAGATGATTAAACGTTGGACATTTTTATTGATACTCGGTGCTTTATTTTTTTCTACAAACGTAGAGGCACAAAAATTAAAGGGCTTATTAAACAAAGCTAAAGAGGTGGTTACTGGTGAAGGTGGTCTTTCTAATGATGAAATAGGGAATGGCTTGAAAGAAGCCTTAAACATTGGGGTTGGAGAAGCAGTTGATTTTTTATCAGTAGAAGATGGTTATTATAAAAGTGCTTATAAAATTTTGATGCCGAAAGAAGCAGAAAAAGTAATGGGAAAACTAAGAGTTGTACCCGGTTTTTCTAATATAGAAGACGATATCTTAGAAAAAATCAATCGAGCAGCAGAAGATGCAGCCACCAAAGCAAAACCTATTTTTGTAAGTGTCATCAAACAAATGACGTTTAAAGATGCCCTGAATATTTTGACGGGCGAAACAGATGCCGCTACTCGTTATTTAGAAAAGTCTACCTATGATCAACTATACAATGAATTTAAACCAGTCATCATTGCTTCTTTGGATAAGTTCAAGGCTAGAGAGACATGGAAAAGTGCCGTTACTGCGCATAATAAATTGCCTTTTGTAAAAAAAGCAAATCCAGAATTAGACGATTATGTAGCGAAACAAGCATTGGTTGGAATGTTTGGTTTGGTAGAAAAAAAGGAAGAAAATATTCGCGAAGATGTCGGTGCTAGACCAAGCCCATTATTACAAAAAGTTTTTGCGCAGCAAGATAATTAGTGGGTCGATTATCAGTTGTCGGTTGTCAGTTTCGACAAACCGACAACTGATAATCGACAACCGATTCCGTTACTTTCTCTCCTTTTTGTATTATTTGAGTAGATAAAATTATCAGCGATGCAATTAAAAAAATACCTGGTTCTACTCCTCTTTTCTCTTTCTTTCCATTCCCTTTTTGGACAAATTGTTGATTCGGCGAAACTAGTGCTTTCCGATAAGGTTTTATTTGATTTTGGTCAATATGAGTTGACGGAAACTGCCGATTCTACCATTTCTACTATTATTAACCAGTTAAAACCAATCAAAGAATATACTATTCAAATTACAGCACATACGGATGCAATTGGTTCTATCCGAGATAATGAAATTCTTTCCGAAAATAGAGCGAATGCAGTTAAAGATTTATTAATCGAACGGGGAATTCTAGCGGAGCATATCGATGTTCAAGTTTTTGGAGAAAAAAAGCCTGAGTCAAATAATGATACAGATGATGGTAGACAATTAAATCGGCGGGCGACGATTGACGTTTTTCAACACATAAAACTATTACCCTTCAAAGGTCAAATTAAAGATACTCAAACAGGAGAGGCTATTCCCGCTAAAGTGGTAATTCGCACCAAAACAAATAGAGATTCTTTACAAACAGATAGTGCTGGTCATTTTGAAACTTTATTACCTTTAGGTGAAGTGGCGGGTATAGATGTGTATGCAAAAGATTATTTTTTTGAGACGAAGATGTTCAAGGTAACCCCTAACTTGAAAAAAGATTTTTCAGTTAGTTTAAAAAAGGTAGCCATTGGGGAGAAAGTAGATATCAAGAATCTCTTTTTTGTTGGCAATAAGGCGACTTTATTAAAGCGATCCCTCCCTGAAATGCCCAAATTATTAAAATTTATGGAACTAAATGATTCTATAAAAATTGAAATAGCTGGACATATTAATATGCCTAATCGGCCACGAGTAGATAAATTATCTTGGGAATATAAACTATCGGTTAAAAGAGCTAAATTGGTTTATGATTATTTATTAAGCAATGACATCTCCGCAGATAGAATTAGCTATCAGGGATATGGAAACTTTGAGATGCGTTTTCCGAAAGCTAGAAATGAAAAGGAACAAGCTCAAAATCGTCGAGTGGAGATTAGGATAGTCGCACGCAGTTGATGAACCAAGATGTATATTTTGTCCGTAATAGCAAGAAAAGATAATTATTCTTAAATTAGGTGAACAATAAATAGATGGTATTCCGTTTGATATAGTATAGTTATTAAATGTTATTATTAATTCAGACTAATGACTCTTATATATAAATAGTAGAAAATGAACTGGAAAAGATTGTCCAAAATTAGCTTAGTTGCCCTTGTGGGATTTTTTAGTGTTGCTGCGGTAACTAAAGACCATGATAAATTATTTGAAATTTCTAAGAACATAGAAATTTTCACCAATTTATACCAAGAAATTAATACGCATTATGTCGATGATTTAAACCCATCTAAGATGATGCGTATTGGGATTGATGCCATGTTAGAGGCATTAGATCCTTATACCAATTATATTTCTGAATCTGAGATAGAAGGCTATCGCTACATTACCGAAGGAAAATATAAGGGGATAGGCGCCGATTTTATTAAAATTGGAGATGCCGTAACTGTTTCTGCGCCTTTGGAAAATAGCCCCGCTAGTAAAGCTGGCCTAAAAGCTGGAGATGTATTAATTGCAGTTGACGGAAAAGAAGTAGCAGGAAAACGTTCTTCTGACGTCAGTCGATTTTTAAAAGGCTTCCCTGGGACAGAAGTTGAATTAACAATTGAACGACCTGGTACTAAAGGACAACAAAAATTATCCTTGACTCGAGATGAAGTTAAAGTAGAAAATGTTCCTTATTCTGGTATGTTGAATGAAGAAGTAGGCTATTTGGCGTTGACGACTTTTACTAGAAATGCAGGTAGAAATGTAGCAAGTGCTGTCAAAAAGTTGAAAGAAAATAATCCTAAATTGAAAGGGGTTGTTTTTGACCTTAGAGGAAACGGAGGTGGCTTATTAGCAGAAGCTGTTAATGTATCTAATGTTTTTGTAAACAAAGGAGAATTAATTGTAACGACTAAAGGAAAAGTAATTGATTGGGATAGGAGTTATAAGACTTTGAATAGACCAGTTGATACGGATATTCCATTAGTAGTTTTGGTTGATAAAGGGTCGGCTTCTGCTTCTGAAATTGTTTCTGGGGTCATCCAAGATTTAGATAGAGGAGTATTGGTTGGGCAACGTTCTTATGGTAAAGGCTTAGTGCAAAATACACAGGATGTAGGCTATAACTCCAAAGTGAAAATTACGATTGCCAAGTATTACATTCCTAGTGGACGGTGTATTCAAGGAGTGGAATATGCAGACGGAACACCTATTAATATTCCCGATTCTTTAAGAACACCTTTTAAGACTAGAAGTGGTCGAAAAGTATTAGATGGCGGAGGCGTAAAACCAGATTTATACTTAGACAAAACAGAAAGTGAAAGGATCTTAGGTAGCCTTAATAAGAAGCATTTAATCTTTGATTATGTTACCCAATATTGTTTAAAGCACGAAACGATAGCAGACGTAAAGGATTTTCATTTTGATGATTTTGATGATTTTATTGCTTTTTTAGAAAAGAAAGAATTTGCCTATGATACCGAGAGTGAGAAATTATTAACTCAATTAAAAGATAAAGCAATTGCTGAAAAATATAGCACATTATTGCAAACAGATTTTTCTACTATTGAACAAAAGATTAGGCAAGCTAAAAAAGACGATTTATACGAATTTAAAACAGCGATTGTTGATCAAATTGAAAAGGAAATTGCTGCTAGGTATTATTTTGAAAGCGGTAAGATTCAGATTGGTTTAAGAAATGATTCTGAAGTGCAGGAGGCAATTGGATTAATTAATACTCCGGCTAAGTATAAGCAATTGTTAGGAAAGTAAGCAGCAGCAGTTGGCAGTATTACAGTAGGCAGTTTGCAGCGTATTTCTACAAACTGCCTACTGTAATACTGCCAACTGCCTACTTTCAACTATGGTTCGAACAATTTTCGATAAAGCTCTTCAATCTTTCCAATATCCACAATCTCGATATCAAACTTCTTTCGATTTAAGCCTTTCAAATTATATTTAGAAATAAAGATTTGTTTGAAGCCTAATTTATCAGCTTCTTGAATTCGTTGCTCAATTCTACTAACTGCTCGAATCTCTCCGGATAATCCAACCTCTCCTGCAAAGCAAATACTACTTGGAATAGCAATATCTTCTAAAGAAGAAATCAAAGCACTAACGATAGATAAATCAATGGCAGGATCCACTACTTTTAACCCACCTGCCATGTTTAGAAAGACATCTTGTTGACCATACAAAAAACCACAACGCTTTTCTAATACGGCTAAGAGCATACTCAATCTACGCAAATCAAAACCTGTTGCGGTGCGTTGAGGCGTTCCATAAACAGCAGTACTCACTAAAGCTTGTGTTTCAATCAGCATCGGGCGCATTCCTTCGATAGTAGCAGCAACTGCACTACCGCTTAATTCTTCATCCTTTTGAGATAATAAAAGTTCAGAAGGATTGGACACTTCTCTTAAACCATTGGCTAACATTTCATAAATACCCATTTCGTCGGTCGAGCCGAAACGATTTTTAGTTGTTCGGAGAATTCGATAGGTATAATGCTGATCACCTTCAAACTGTAGGACGGCATCTACAATATGTTCTAATAATTTAGGGCCTGCAATAGCACCATCCTTTGTGATGTGGCCAATGATAAAAACAGGGATATTGGTTTCTTTGGCAAATCGTTGTAATTCGCCTGCACATTCTCGAACTTGAGAAATGCTACCTGGGGTGGATTCTACATGAGGTGAAGAAAGCGTCTGGATAGAATCTATAACTAAAAGGTCAGGCTGTAATTGCTGCGCATGATTTAATATCTTACTAGAATTGGTTTCTGTTAAGATGTAACAGTTGTCATGATTTTTACCAATTCTATTGGCCCGCATTTTGATCTGTTCTTCACTTTCTTCTCCAGAAACATACAATATCTTAGCTTCAATAGACGTGGCTACCTGTAATAATAAAGTGGATTTCCCTATACCGGGTTGTCCACCAATTAGTACAATAGACCCTCCTACTATTCCACCACCCAAAACTCGATTTAATTCACCATCAGGCGTCACCAACCGATCTTTGCTCGTCGGAATGATTTCTTTTAATGGAATTGGTTTAGGTGCATTGCGGTCAGGCTGTGTCCAAGCTTTTTTCTTTTCTTCTTGCTTGGTTAATTTACTGATAATTTCCTCTTGATAGGTATTCCAATTCCCACAAGTCGGACATTTGCCGATCCATTTTGGTGACATTGCGCCACAATCGCTACATGAAAAACTTTTTTTTAGTTTAGCCACAACTTTTATTACAATTTTAAACAATATTTAAAAATAATTTCTTTATTTTGCACCCGCAACTATAAATCATCCGACACACCAATTATTTGTCCTGTCATTTAAAGGACAGACCTTCAAAAATTAACACTATTTCCATCGAGAAAATTTAACAAAACAAAATTAAATTCGTTAAATCAGTACTATATTGTGCTTTTTAACAAATAATAATTGATTAAGATTAATTTTTTTTAGAAATTGAAGTCAACCATTAATTTACAGCTAATAAAGAAAATCTAAAGTTAATGACTAATAAGTGATAAAAAAAGCTTCGGCTTTAAAGATATATAAGAATTGTTTTCATTTGGTTTTTTGGGGTTATACAGGGTACAGCATCTCATATGCTTGTGCCCTGTTTTTTTATAGCTTACTCTCTTCTTTTTACCTTGCACATCTCACACATAAGGTACTCTGAGGCATAAACATCAATCGAGCAGCTTGAATTGTTTTTTTGCAATTAGAGCAATTTCCAAAAGTGGCGTCATCTACTTTGGTTGCTGCTAGTTCTAAGGCATTCAGTTGTCTTTTTGCATTTCTTAGAGCAGCATCTGATACTCCTTTATTATTAATGGCATCCATTCTACTAACCCGACCTATTGAATTTTCTGGTGTAATAGGTTTGGAAGCTTCTTCTAATAAAAGGATCTTTCTTTTGGTCTCTGTAATTTTTTCAATGATTTTTGTTTTTAATAATTTTCTTTCTGCTGGACTCATGGTTTTATTTTTTAAATTTTCAAAAGATAACAAGTCTAACCTTACCTTAATGAAGTATAACCGAAAATCATACCGCTTAATCTATGAATGAATACAATTCATTTGTTCTATTTTACAATTCAAAATAATTTATATAAAATTTACGGTATCCTTAAAACATCTTATTTATTTTTGTGTTTCGTTGCAAACACAACTATCACTAAATGCTGAAAAATACAAAAATAACGACAAATACAGCAATGAACTTAGGTTTCCTTACGAATCGGATAGGGAGGCTAATAGCAAATCTTTTAAAAAACCAACTCGGTAAGGATGAATTTGATATGCCAAGTCATTGTATTGGCATTTTAGCAGATTTATGGGAACAAGATGGTATCATTCAACAAGATTTAGCGATTTCTATAGTCAAGGATAAAGCAACGATTGCCAGAGCTTTAGAGTTAATGGAAAAGAAAAATATTATTGTTAGAATTAAAGATGAAAAGGATAAGCGCAATAAAAAGATATTTTTAACTTATAAAGGCAATCAATTGCAAAATCAAGTACTGTTCCATGGAGATGCCGTAGTCAAAGCAGCTAAAAAAGGAATTGCTAAAGAAGAAATGGACCAATGTCTTATTACGTTAGAAAAAATATATAATAATTTAAAAAATAAGTTGTAGACGCAACTATCTGACTGTTTTACATTCAATTTTAATATTAATTAATATGAATTCCACATTTCGAAAAATTAGCATCGTTTTGGGTGCCTTAATTTTATTCGGCTCTGTCTTTATACTAGCCCCTAAACTATCCCAGAAAGAAGCACCTCCAAAAAAGGAAGAAGCAACGATTGTCAATACTAGAGAAGTGAAGGTAATGAGGGTAAAAAATGGAGCTGTCAATTCTAAATTAGCAATACAAGGGAGTTTAGAAGCTTTTAATAAAGTAGGAATTTTTGCAGAGGTAACAGGCACTTTATCGAATGCTAATAGAGCCGTTAAAGTTGGTAATTACTTCAAAAAAGGAGCCATACTTTTAGATATTGATAGAGAAGAATCTAAACTAAATATTTTGGCTCAAAAGAGTAGTTTGTTAAATGGGATTACGACTTTGATGCCTGATTTAAAAATTGATTATCCAGCAAGTTTTCAACAATGGAAGGATTATATTGATCATTTTAATGTCGAACATCCCATTAAGGTTTTTCCAAAAGCATTGAACGATCAAGAAAAATATTTTATCGCTTCTAAGAACTTATTAAGTCAGTATTATACTATCAAAAGTGCCGAAAATCGCCTACAAAAATATACGGTTTATGCGCCATTTTCTGGCGTGATTACCCAATCGAGTATTCAACCAGGGTCTTTAGTGAGAGCAGGTCAGATGATGGGAGAATTGATGGGGACAGGCGCTTATGAAATGAAGGCAACCCTTAATTTAGAAGATTTACAATTTATTAAAACGGGCAGTAAAGTGAATTTATATTCTGATGCAATTGCAGGTAATTGGGCAGGCACCGTTAAAAGAATTAGCGACCAAATTGACCCAAATACACAATCTGTTATTGCGTATGTCGGCGTAAGTGGCAAGGGATTAAGAGAAGGCATGTATTTGAGAGGGAATTTAAAGGCACAAACGATTCAATCAGCCCTGCAAATACCTATTGATTTATTGACCAACCAAACCCAAGTTTATGTCATAAAAGATGGGCAATTAGCTTTACAAACAGTAGAAGTAATCACGACAAATGCTGACAATGCAGTCGTTAAAGGATTAACAGATGGAACGTTAATTTTACAAGAAAAACTTATTGGGGCTTATGAAGGATTAACAGTTAATCCGATTGAGTTAACTGCTAGTGTGAAATAACCAGTTGTCCGTTATCGGTTATCAGTTCTCTATAAAGAACAACCGACAACTGACAACCGACAACTAATAATTATAAATATGAGGTCAATCATAAAATATTTCATAGACAATACCCTTGCTGCCAATTTGCTGATGGTGGCTATCTTAATTATAGGTTTTTTTGGTATGAAAAATACTAGGAAATCCTTTTTTCCTGAAATAAGGGAAAAATTTATCATTATTCAAGCAGCCTATTTAGGGGCATCTCCAGAGGAAGTAGAAGAAGGGGTTGTTTCTAAAATAGAAGAAGCCATTAAAGGAGTGTCTAATATAGATCGGATTACTTCTACCTCCATCGAAAATGTAGGCACAGTTACTATAGAAACAGTAGAAAGAACAGATGTGGATGTGGTACTTACAGACGTCAAGAATGCGGTAGATGCCATTTCTTCTTTTCCAGTCAATGTAGAATCCATTCAAGTATTCAAACAAGAAATAATCCTTCCTGCGGTATTTTACGCCATTAGTGGAGCGGTCGATTTAAGGACTTTAAAACAATATGCTAGGCAGATAGAAGAAGATTTATTAGCGATGGATGGTATTTCTAAGGTTACTTTGCAAGGTATTCCTGACGAAGAAATTGAGATTGCTTTTAGAGAAGCTGATTTAAGAACTTATCAACTGTCCTTTGCGCAAGCAACAAGAGCCGTACAAGGCGCTAACTTGAATGTAACAAGTGGTACGATTAAAGGAGAAAAAGAAGACTTATTACTTCGAGCTAAAAATAAAGGATATACGGCTAATGAATTTAGAGATATTGTCGTAAAAACTTCATCTAATGGTAGCATCGTTAAACTACATCAAATTGCAGACATTAAGGATAAATGGGTAGATAATCCAGATAGAGCTTATATCAATGGCGAAACGGCTATTCGGATTACCGCTAACTATACCAAAAATGAAGATGTCGTAACCGTTGCAGATGGTACAAAAGCTTATATGGCAGATTTTGTCAAAAAGAATCCAGGCATAAAAACAACTCTTTTGAGTGATGAATCTGAAATGATTGCCAACCGAATTGATTTATTAATAGAAAATGGCTTAGTCGGTTTTCTGTTAGTGATTATATTGCTCGCAATGTTCCTGAATTGGAGATTGGCATTTTGGGTAGCTTTAGCCATTCCTATCTCTTTTGCAGGTATGTTTATTTTTGTCCCTCTTTTTGGAGAAAGTATCAATGTAGTTTCTTCTTTTGGGATGATTATGGTATTGGGGATTCTGGTAGATGATGGGATTGTTATCTGTGAAAGTATCTATAGCAAATATGAAGAAGGAAAACTGACTCGCAGAGAGGCAGCCATTGAGGGGACACTAGAAGTATTACCGGCAGTAACAGGCGCAATCATAACGACAATGCTTGCCTTTAGCAGTTTCTTTTTTGTAGATGGCCAAATCGGAGAGTATTTCTCTTCTTTAGCCGTTTTTGTCTTATTTGCTTTAGCTTTCTCCCTCATTGAAGGCGCATTGATATTACCGTCCCATGTTGCCCATTCTCATGCTTTAGACCCTGAGAAAAAAACAAAGTGGTTAGTCCAAAAATTTGATGGATTTATGCGTTGGTTAAGAGATAGTGTATATGCACCTGTCTTGCGCTTTTCTATGCATAATAAATTTCTGGTATTCGCTTCTATTTTAAGTGGCTTGATTCTTACTATTTCTGCTATCCAAGGAGGAATTATCAGACAAACTTTTTTTCCTAATGTAGAATTAAATAACTTGAATGTAGATTTACAAATGCCTTCTGGTACTTCTTCTGAGATTACGGAAAAATGGTTAGCACATATTGAGCAAGCAGCATGGGAAGTTAATGAAGAATTATCTCAAGAATATATGTCAAATGGAGAATCCATTATTGAAAATATTCAAAAAACGGTCGGCCCTACTAGTAATAAAGGGGGACTTAATTTATTGTTTATCGATGTTGAAGAAAGAAGAGCCGTTACAGGACGTTTAATCTCTGAGGCCATACGTACCAAAGCAGGAGAAATTGCAGGTGCAGAGCAATTGACTTATGGTGCACAATTAAACTTTGGCAAACCAGTTTCGCTGTCTTTAGTTGGTAATAATAGCGAAGAGCTTAAACTAGCAACGGAGATGGTAAAAGCGGAATTAAATACTTTGGCAGAATTGCGAGATATTACGGACACCAATAAAGATGGATTAAAAGAAATAAAAATAAATTTAAATGAAAAAGCTAAATATCTAGGCTTAAACTTACAAACAATAGCAGGACAAGTTCGACAAGGCTATTTTGGTAGTGAAGTCCAAAGATTACAACGAGGAAAAGATGAAGTGAGGGTTTGGGTTCGTTATGCCGAAGCAGACCGGAAAAATTTGGCTCAATTAGAAGAAATGCGCATAAGACTAGCAGATGGCAGAATCTTTCCATTAAAAGAAATTGCGACCTTAAAAGAAGAAGTTGGTATTTTAGCCATTGACCGATTAGAAGGCAAAAGGCAAATAACAATAGAATCAGATATTGCCAATAATGATGTATCTGCTGCTGACCAAAATACAAATATCAAAGAAAATATTGCGCCTAAAGTAGAAGCTAAATATCCAAGTGTGACCGCTATTTTAGAAGGACAAGAACGAGAAAATGCTAAAACTGCTGCCTCTTTTGGTTTAATTGGTCCTATCGTTTTAATTTTAATGTTCTTTGTAATTGCCCTAACCTTTAAATCTATTAGTCAGACTTTGGTGGTATTTATGTTGATTCCATTCTGCTATATTGGTGTGGGTTGGGGACATTGGTTTATGGATAAACCTATTACCATTTTATCTAATCAAGGGGTGTTGGCGTTGATTGGGATTTTGGTCAACGATGCGCTCGTTTTCATTTCTACTTATAATCAAAATCTAAAGAAAGACATGTTGCAGATGGATGCGCTCTATCAAGCAGGCTTGTCTCGTTTTAGACCTATTGTATTAACATCCGTTACAACAGTTGCTGGTTTAGCACCGCTTTTATTAGATCCTAGTTTGGGCGCACAATTCATTATTCCAATGGCAATTTCTGTTGCCTTTGGCTTGATGTTTATTACGGTGATTATTCTGCTCCTATTGCCTATATTTATTATTGCAACGAATCGAGTTAAGGTCTATGCTAAATGGTTATGGGAAGGTAAAAAGCCTTCTTTGGAATCGGTAGAAAGGGCGATTAAGAATCAGAAGGTTTTGGCATAGGCAATCTTTGATTGTTGGATACATTTTACCAAGTTGAAATTGCGAAATACAAATTACTTTGATAACCTCGAATCTATATTCAAGAATTTATATACTATATGAAAAGAATAGCAATTGATATGGATGAAGTATTGGCGAATACCAATGCTCGATTCAGCGAATGGTATGAACGATATACAGGCATAAAAATTACAGAAGCACAACTGTTTGAAAAAGGGCAGAAAATATATCACTATGTGGGGTATCCTGAATTAAGAAACCAATTGCATATCAAAGGCTTTTTCAAAGAGTTACCCTTGATGGCGGATAGTCAGGAAGTCGTTAAATGGTTGTCCGAGCATTACGAAATTTTCATAGTGACCTCCGCTATGGAATTCCGCAATTCTATGGAAGATAAATACGACTGGTTACAAAAATATTTTCCTTTTTTACCGTGGAAAAATTTTGTGTTTTGTGGTCGAAAAGATATGATTATTGCCGATTATTTGATCGATGACCATGTGAAAAATTTAACCAATTTTACAGGCAAAGGCATTTTATATCATGCACCGCACAATCTAGATAATACCGAATTTACAAGAGTCAAAAACTGGCAAGAAATCAAAGCCTTTTTTGAAAAAGAACTAAACATAAGCTAGAAGCCCTCTCTTTGTTTTGAGACCATCGAATCTATATTTGATGATTCCAATCAATTTTTAAAGAAAAGAAATAAAATGAAGAAATTCATCCTATTAAGCATATCAATTTTTATCAGTTTAGCGCTATTGGCTCAGGAAAAACTGAGCTTAGCTCAAGCCATAGAAATTGGCATTCAAAACAATTACCAAGTTGAAATTGCGAGACAAAATTTGCAAGTCGCCACCAATAATAATGATTGGGGGACAGCAGGCCGCTCTCCTAGAATAGACTTGAATCTTAATTCTAATAATGGATATCGGAATGCTAGAAGTCCTGGATTTCTACTGGAGCAATCCGCTTTGAGTGGAGGGGTAACCCCTTCAATAGATGCTGCTTGGACGATTTATGATGGGAAGAAAGTAAAAATTACCAAACGGCAATTAGAAGAGATAGAAAACCAAACCAATTTAGGCATTTCGATGGCGACTGAAAATACGATTCAGGCGATTATTTTGGCTTATAATCGAGCCTTGATACAGGAAGAACAATTAACCACCTTAAGAGAAGTATTGACCTTATCAAGAGATAGAATTGACTACCAAAATATCCGAAAGGAATTTGGGCAAGCAGGGAAATTTGATTTACTACAGACGCAAGATGCTTATCTAAATGATTCGACGAATATATTGATTCAAGAAAATAATGTAGCAACGGCTTATCGAGATTTAAATTTAGCAATAGGGCAAGACGATTTGAATAAAGTGTATGTCTTAAGTGATGGCTTAAATTATGACCCAAAAACGTATCAATTAGCCGATTTAGAGCAATCTCTTTTTGCGAATAATCGAAATTTACAAAGCTTGATGGTTAGTCGAGAATTGGCCAATATCAATACCCAATTTCAAGAAAGTTTTAACAAACCAACCATTAGTTTAGGAAGTGGCTTAATCTATGATTTAACGGGTACAAATGGTACACAATTATTGGGTATTGGAGACCAACCACCTTTTGAAACAGATAATAATGGAACAAATAAAACCTTTACTTTTTATTTTAATATCCAAGCCAATTATAACCTTTTTGATGGGGGTAATAAAAAGCGAAACATCGAAAATGCTAAAGTGGATGAATTGGTGGCACAATTAAATATCAACGAATTAAAAAGAACTTTATCGAATCAATTACAAAACGCTTTAGCTAATTACAACAATCAACTAAGATTAGTAAAACTAACAGAAAATTTAATTGAGAATGCCCAACAAAATTTAACGATTGGCGAAGAAAGATTTAAAGGCGGCTTGATTACTTCTTTTGATTATAGAAATATTCAATTATCTTTTGTCAATGCTTCCCAAGCAAGATTGAACGCTATTTTTAATTTAAAAAATACAGAAGTAGAGTTAATGCGGTTGACTGGAGATTTAATAAAATAACTTTTATTATACTGTAATACTACAGTATAATAAAAGTTATTTTACATTTCGCCTCGTCGCTTTCGTCGCCTCGACGGGGATTTTTAAGGGAGAACAAAGTTTGATTTTCCAACGGAAAATCAAACTTTGTTCTCCCTTAATACCCCTTTTGCTCGGCTGCGAAGCAGCCGAGCAAAATATAAAGAAATTAATGTTACACTGTAGTATCTACAAAAAAACTATCAATTATGTTGTTAAGATTATTAACCCTATCACTTTTTGTTATTTGTTTATTTAGCTGTAATACAAATTTGATCAGCGTAGACGGTCAAGATGGAGAAGCTGGGAAAGTTGCAAAAAATGGCAAAGATGGAGCAGATGGTAAAAATGGAGCAGATGGCAAAGATCGCTCTTTTATAAATTTGACAATTGGAAAAGAAGACAAAGTTAGTAAAGCTAGTGTTTCTTCTTTATTCAATGGTAAAGATTTAACAGGTTGGGAAATTTATGGGACAGAAAAATGGTATGTAGCAGATGGACATTTAATTTGCGAAAGTGGACCTGATAAAGCGTATGGATATTTAGCAACAGAGAAGACCTTTAAGAATTTTGATTTGACTTTAGAATTTCAACAAGAGGCGAATGGTAATAGTGGCGTCTTTTTCCGATCGTCTATTGAAGGTACTAAAATAACAGGTTGGCAAGCAGAAGTCGCACCACCGAATCACAGTACAGGAGGTATCTATGAGTCCTATGGTAGAGGTTGGTTGATTAAGCCTAAACCTGAAAAAGATAAAGCCTTGAAAATGGGAGAATGGAATACCATGCGGATTAAAGCAATGGATGATGTGGTCACTACTTGGGTAAATGGGCAGGAAATGATTACGCTAAAAGATGCTAAAATTGGTGCTGCTACGGGGCAGATTGCTTTGCAAATTCACGATGGTGGTGGGATTAAAGTGAAATGGAGAAATATTCAGATTAGGGAGTTATAAGTACTTGTCCAAATTAAACGATACCCCACAAGTTTGTTTTAGGTCAAAAAGAGACCTAGTACCGATAACATTTGTATACACACCCATACAAGAAATGATTATTACCGTCCTTCGCTGCTTCGCAGCTCGGACGGGAGAGAGAGCTTGATGGTGAAGCGGATTTTTTCGAGCTTTCTCGAAAAAATCCGCTTCACCCTCGAAACTTCCTCAGATTTCGCCGCGCCGCGGCGAAATCTGCAAAATAATTTTCGTAGGGGGAGTATAGACTTTAAAAATATCACCCATCATTTAACCTCATTTTACCGCTAGGATTTCCTTAACATCGTCTTACCCATTCTCCACAGCTTTTCGCTTTGTAATCAAAAAATAGGCGGTTATTAAACCTAAAATGAGATGAAGGATGCAAGTCGAAGGATCTTTAAAAGCACCATTACTGTAGCCAAAATAACCCGCCGCTGCAACACCAAAATGGAATAGGACAAAAGATTGTAAAAAAGCTTGTTGCATCACTTGACTCCGCATGTGCCGCCAAACCTGTAAGGCAAATAACCCTAATCCAATAGCTGCACCACCATACATTTTAGCAAGGGTGGTAGACAAGGGGTTGGCATTAGCTAAATCTGGAAATAAATGAGGGGCAAAAAAGAAGACCAGCCCTGCTAATAATTCAATAACTGCTGTAATTAATACGAATACTTTCATAATTGTTGGTTTTGTCGTTTTGTTAAGAAAAAATTAAACTGTGAATAAGTTGATGAGGTAATAAGTTAATGAGCTATACTTTGCATGGGGTAAAAAAGTGATTACGTAATCGCCAAATTTATTTGGCTGATTCCTTGAAAACGCTGAACCTGCCAAATAAATTTGGCGGTTACAAATAGGTAGCCAAAATCACTTTTTTATCCCGTTTGGAGTATAAATCTCATTAACTTATTACCTCATAAACTCATTATCTTATGTCAACCCATTATAAACCGTAGTAGAAGCCAACAGGCCACCATATTCTAACCCTAAAATACGGTCTTTAGCAATTTCAATATATGCTGGATTAGTAACCATATCTAAAAAATTTTGAACCGTAGGATATTCCACTAAGAAAACAACTTGCGGTTGTCCTACTGAATCACCAATGACCGTATTAGCAATATCGCCTCGCCATAATAATCGACCTCCCGCCTTCTTTAAAAAGGGAAAGGTATTTTGCCCATATCTTGCATAAGCCATTTCACCGGTTTCGTCACCATTTCCTGTTTTGTCCTTATAACGCAGAATATTAATCATCACCACAGGTTTATCCTTTGGATAATTAGCGACTAAAGCTTTAAATTGCTCAGGGGTTGGATGTAATTGATTGGTTAATTGCATGTGTTTTTATTGGAAAAGATGAATAAATTTTAAAACTTAAAATTAGTATAAAAATACTATATCAAGAACAGCAGAGGAGGAAACTAGTTCAAATTTCTTAAGAAAGGAAAAATTGATTGGCGTATTGACTGCAAAAAGATTTCAATTGGTTTTAGTCGGTGCCGAAGCTACCTTTTTGCGGTTAATAAACTGGCACTTAGCTGTCATTTTTTAATTGAATCGCAATTGATGCCAATAGAAACGGTATTCTTATCGTTCAATCAACTAGAAAATAAGCACCATTTTTGCAGTATTATAAAGACTACCTTCCTATATTTTTTTATTAAAACCCTACTACATGAATAATCCTACCTGTGCGGTTGAGTCATTAGACAAGTATGTTCCCTCGATGCAGGAACCTTGGAATGAACAACGCATCAAACATCTTTATCGGAGATTAAGTTATGGCGCTGCCCTATCAGATATAACTACCGCTAAAAACAAAACACCCGAACAATTGGTGGATGAACTAATTGATGGGGCAATGACTGCTCCTTTTCCAGCTAAACCAACATGGGCTACCTGGAATTATCGAGATTTTGAAGCACAGGCGGCAACTGATGAAGAACGAGATGATTTAGTCAATCAAGCCATTTTTGACTGGATGAGAACTTGGATACAAGATATGCGACAGTATGATACAAGAGGTAAGTTCCTACTCTTCTGGCATAATCATTTTGTCACCCAATTAGACAGCTACTTTTTTCCCCGTTATTTGTATGAAAATCATCAATTACTACAGACGATGGTTTTTGGCAATTTCAAAGACTTCCTACATGAAATGGGAAAAAACACCGCAATGCTTTTATTCTTAAACGGAGTAGAAAGTACCAAATATGAACCGAATGAAAACTATGCTAGAGAATTATATGAGTTATTCGCTTTAGGACGAGATAATGGATATACCCAAAATGATATAGAAGAGACCGCAAGGGCCTTAACTGGTTGGAATGGTATTGATATCTGGGGGGAACCCATAACATTTGTAGAAGAATATGCGGATAAAGGAGAAAAAACCATTTTTGGACAAACGGGTAATTGGGGCTATGATGATGTGACTAACATTTTATTTAGGGAAAGAAAAGACCAAATTGCTCAATTTATTTGTCAAAAAATATATGTAGCCTTTGTCAATCCACAACCCAATGAGTTTATCATTACTCAATTAGCCGAAACGTTTAAATCCAATGATTGGGAAATTGCACCCGTTTTAAAACAGTTATTCAAAAGCGAACATTTTTTTGATACCAAGAATATTGGCATACAAGTCAAAAGTCCTTATGAATTATTCTTAAATTTTTATAAAGAAGTCGATTTTGATTTAATAGATGACGAAGTGCTAGAAGGATTAAATTATTTCACAGGTATGTTAGGACAGGAATTGGCGAACCCAATAGATGTAGCAGGTTGGCAAGGCAATCGGACTTGGTTAGATACTGCTAGATTGACTGGACGATGGCGTACTTTAGGCTGGACCGTTTATGGGGTAATGGATAGGCAGCCAGAAAGACTCACTAACTTAGCCATTGCTCTAACGGGCAATGCTAGTACGAATGATCCTGCCTTGGTCACCCAAAAAGTAGTCAATTATTTTTTACCGAATGAGCTACATACTCCAGAAATATATGAACGTGCGACTGAAGTTTTTAAAGTAGATATTCCTAGCAATTATTTTGAGGACGGTAGTTGGAATTTGAATTGGGGGACCATTCCTTGGCAGATGACTTCGCTGTTGCAATATTTGATTAAGATTCCTGAGTTTCAGTTGTTGTAGACTGAAGAACGATACGAAAGTTCTCTGAACATAGATTCGGAACTTACTAGTGGACAAAATGCTTTTGGACATAGAGTACACGAAGAAGACACAGAGACCACAGAGTTTTAAATCATTGAATTATTAATCTCTGTGCGCTTTGTGTCTTCTCTGCGGACTCTGTGTCTTAGAAAATGTCCACTAGTAAGGATTCAGAGATACCCCGCAGTCAATAATACAACTCCGAGTAAAACCATATTTGGTAATGGAGCATCTATCTGCTCCAACAATAAAAACACCACCATGCATAATAACCATAACAAAAAAAATAGTCCTAATAAAATGCGCCACGGAAGCACTCTAGCCGATGGGAAAGCACATAAACTAGATCATAATCGTTGGAGTAGAAGAAGTTTTCTTAGAAATATAGGTATAACAGGCGGTATGTCTATGTTGTTAGGAAATTTACCAATCGCAGCCACCGCAGCTTCTCCATTAAGTCAGGCATTAAATAATTCAGAAACAGATAGAGTGTTGGTGCTTATTCGCTTAAAAGGAGGAAATGATGGACTGAATACCATCGTGCCTCTATACGATTATAGTACTTATAGAAACCTTCGACCGAACATTGCTTTAAAAGAAAATGAAATCACTAACATAAATGATGCTATTGGTGTACCTAAAACCCTAAATCCCTTAACGCCTTTTTGGCAAGAAGGGGCTATGAAGGTCATACATAGTGTAGGTTATCCTGATCAGAATTTATCGCATTTTCGCTCGGGTGATTTATGGGCATCTGCCCAAGATGAACAAACTTTTGACGGGTCTGGTTGGTATGGTCGATTGATAGACCATCAATTTCCAGATTTTTTAGAAAATCCACCGACGATTCCACCAGCCATTCAAATTGGTGGTTCTGCCAATGTTGCTTTTAATAATAAGGAGATGACGAATTTAGCGATCTCTGTCCAAAACCCAGAAGAGATAGCAGAGATTGCGGAAACAGGACAGTTATTTAGCACCACTAATTTACCAGAATGCTATTATGGCGAACAAGTTGGCTTTGTAAGATCCGTGGCGAATAATACCTTCTTTTATGCAGGTATCCTTTCAGAAACCTATAAAGCATCCAGAAATGAAGTGGAATATTCGGGTGATTTAGGGGAACAATTAGCAACCGTCGCCCGCTTGATTAAAGGAAATTTAGGGACAAAATTATACATGGTGTCTATTAATGGTTTTGATACTCATGCGAATCAATTAAATAACCATCCTGCCCTAATGTCCGAGTTATCAACAGCGATTGCTGATTTTTATACAGATTTAAATAAAGGTGGACGGGATGAAGATGTATTAGCTGTTACGATTTCGGAATTTGGTCGCCGCATTGAAGAAAATGGTTCGACAGGAACAGATCACGGAGCAGCTGCGCCCATGATGATTTTTGGTGCAGGTGTAAATGGAAATGGTTTTGTAGGCAATCAACCAGATTTAAACGATGTAGATGAAGTAGGGAATCTAAAATACGATACTGATTTTCGATCTGTTTATGCGACCTTATTAGAGGATTGGCTATGTGTAGATAGCAATGTAGTCGATGAAGTGATGGGGCAATCTTTTACTAGAATGGCCGAATTAGGATTGACCTGTAATGCGCAAACCACCTCAACTGCTGAAGTCTTCAGAAAAGAAATTGTCCACCAAGCAAGATATAGTACAAACGGCAATATCTCTATTTATTATCAATTGCCAGAAGGCAGTCAAGTGAACGTACAAGTTTTTAATTTACTAGGACAACCCGTAGCTACTTTGACTAATGCTTATCAATCTGCTGGTGCTTACACTTTACCTTTTATCAGCCCTAGAAAAGGCTTGGCTAAAGGGCAGTATTTTTATCGGATTAGAGTGGGGCAGCAATTGTATAGCGATGCTTTTTTATTGAGGTAAATACTATTGCTATGTTTCCAATATTTCGATTACTAATTCGGAGCGATTTCACGGGGTAACTTCCCGTTACCCTGTGGGGTATCCATCTAATATTGTTTTTTGACACGGAAGGACACGGTTTAAAATT
>CAZXYA010000032.1:0-31259 GCA_964644655.1 uncultured Saprospiraceae bacterium
CACGCTAGATCGCTTACTGAACCACCTACTGTAATGGATTCTGTAGCAGAACAACCTCGACTATCTGTAACCACTATTGTATAATACCCTGCTGGTAAATCTAAAATGCTGCCAGTTCCTGCTTTTGCACCTGTTGTAGTCGCTATTACAGAACCTGTTCTTGGACCGCTATAATCTATTCTATACGTTGGCTCTCCTCCATTAATCGCCACTCCAATCTGCCCCATATTATCACATAACACAGGGGTCTGAGTGACTATACACGCTAGATCGCTTACTGAACCACCTACGGTTATGGATTCTGTAGCAGAACAACCTCGACTATCCGTAACCACTATTGAATAATAGCCTGGGGGTAAATCTAAAATACTGCCAGTTCCTGTTCTATCTCCCGTTGTCGTAGCTATGACTGCTCCTGTTACAGGACCACTATAATCTATTCTATACGTCGGTTCCCCTCCATTAATAGCGACTCCGATTTGTCCCATATTATCACATAATACAGGCGTTTGAGTGAGTACGCATGCTAGGTCGGTTCCTGTGGAGGTAACGGTAATAGTAGCAGAAGAAGTACAAAAATTAGCATCTCTAATAGTAAAAGTATAATCTCCAGGTACTAAATTTTGAACAATTTTAGATTCAGTTGCTCTAGTACTTCCACTAGATGCTCCGTACCAAGAAATAAGGTATTCTGAAGTCCCTCCAGTAATATTCACTTTAACGTCTCCAAATTCATCACAAACATTATTATCCATTTGGACAATGTCAATCTCTAGAGCAGTTGGGGTCGTAATTATATTTGTCGTTTGACTATGACCACAACCGTCCTTGTCTACGGTTACTTTATAGTCTCCAGGTAATAAATTATCAATTCTAAACGCATTAGAATTGGCAATAACTCCACCAGAAGTAGGGCCGTGTAAAATAACCCAATAAGGTGGACTAGACCCAGCAACTCTAACAACCACGGAACCAGAAGCAGCACAAGGATCATTTGGTTCGATGGTATAAGTCAGATTGCTAGCATTATCATCCATCGTTACCTCTACCTCATCTCTACAGCCATTTTTATCTCTAATTTTTATTATATACTTTCCCCTTGGTAAATCCGGAATGGTATAAGTATTATTATTTGTACTAGTTTCTGCCCAGATAGAACTATCATTATTGTCCCATTCTATCTTATAGGGTGCAGTACCTCCTGTAATTGTTACGTCAATAGAACCAGTAGCTTCTCCACAATAAACACCATTCGGTGTAGCTGTTAAACTAATGGTACAATTAGTGATCTCATTAGTTGATTTGTTAGTGGTCTCATTAGCACTCCATGCTGGAAAAGATAGCATGACAAATGAGCAAAACGCCCATAGTGCTGGAATGAGGGATTTAATCTTCATGATGTGTTAAGTTTTAGTTTTAAAAAAGGGTTGTAATAAAACGAGCCTTTATTGAATAAAAAATAACCTTACCAAATTGGTAAGTTCACGTTTAAGTATCCAATAAAATGCAATGATTGAAAGGGTTGTAATGAAACGAACCTTTATTGAATAAAAAATAACCTTACCAAATTGGTAAGTTCACATTTAAGTATCCAATAAAATGCAATGATTGAAAGAGTTGTAAATGTTTTATAAATTTTAGCAACACTTACAAAATTTAAGGAATAATTTAAGTAATCTTCTATTAAAAACCCTCCAATTTTTAACAAAGACGGGGTAAATATACTGATTTACAAAACTTTATCTATGTTTTCAAAAATAAATATTTTAATCATATTCTAATAAATAATAATATATTTTGTCATTTATGGCCTCTACAAAACGCCATAAATTTGTCAACAATACAATTTCCAAATATATTGTTATAATAAAATTTCAAACATTATTGTTTATCAGTAATTTAAATCATTAAATAATTAATATTATAATTTATTTCTTATAAAAAATTACCCTTGTCTTTTGAACAGGAAAAAACGAACTTTGCGCCGCTTTTTAAATTCAAAAAAAAAAATCGTTCATGGCTCTTAAATGTGGAATTGTTGGTCTCCCAAATGTTGGAAAATCTACTTTATTTAACGCGTTAACTGAAGCAGGTGCTTTGGCTGCGAATTATCCTTTTGCAACCAAAGAACCTAATGTAGGTATTATAACCGTTCCTGATAAACGATTAGAACAACTGGCTGATATTGTCAACCCGCAAAAAATTCTGCCTACCACAGTAGAAATTGTAGATATTGCAGGGCTTATAAAAGGCGCAAGCCAAGGTGAAGGATTGGGGAATCAATTCCTAGGAAACATTAGAGAGGTAGATGCTATTCTCCATGTTGTCCGTTGTTTTGAGAATGACAATGTGGTACATGTAGATGGAAGTGTTGACCCCGTTAGAGATAAGGACATTATCGATACAGAATTGATTCTAAAAGATTTAGAAACCGTTGAAAAACAAGTTGAAAAATTTAAAAAACAAGCCAAAACGCAAAAAAAAGAAGACAAAAGAAACCTAGAGATAGCATTGGCTATTGTTGAAAAATTAGAAGCAGGTATTCCTGCCAGAGCAATTGATCTAGAAGAAGATGCTATGGCTTTAATTAAAAACATGTATTTGTTAACTGCCAAACCCATTCTCTACGTTTGTAATGTAGATGAAGACTCAGTACATGATGGCAATAATCATACAAAGGCATTTAAAGAATCTGTAAAAGCAGAAAATGCAGAAGTCATTTTAATTAGTGCAGGTATTGAAGCAGATATTGTTGAACTAGATTCCATTGAAGAACGGCTAGAATTCTTAAATGACATGGGCTTATCAGAACCTGGGGTCAATAAGGTAATTCAAGCGAGTTATAAATTATTAAATTTAATTACTTATTTCACCGCAGGCGTCAAGGAAGTAAGAGCCTGGACCATTATGGACGGGTGGAAGGCACCACAAGCCGCTGGCGTTATTCATACAGATTTTGAAAAAGGGTTTATTAGGGCAGAAGTCATCAACTTTGATGATTATGTCACTTTAGGTTCCGAACAAGCAGTCAAAGCAGCAGGAAAAATGAATGTAGAAGGTAAAGAATATATTGTAAAGGATGGAGATGTGATGCACTTTTTGTTTAATGTGTAATTAACTGGTTGCTAGTTACTAGTTTAAATAATAGATAGTCAGAAAGAAAATTGATAATTATCCGTTGGAAAACTAATCCGTTGGGCGTGTTTTTTTCCCAACGGATTAGTTTCCCCAACGGATTTCAGAAGTGTTACTAAAATAAATAATATCAATTTTTAATCTGACGCTCTAAACTAGTAATCAGCAACCAGCATCAAACCTTCTTCCCATTCCGCTCTTTCACTTTAATAATTAAACGTAGAGATTGGTCGTAAGTAAAATAGTTCCAAACCCAATTAGTAAAAACAATTATTTTATTCCGCATACCAATTAAGGAAAATAAATGGACAAACAACCAGACAAACCAAGCAAAAGATCCTTGTGTTTTAAATCTTGGTAAATCTACTACTGCCAAATTTCTCCCAATCGTTGCCATAGACCCTAAATCCTTGTATTTAAAAGGGGTTAATTCTTTTCCTTTAGCCATTTTTTTCAAATTCTCTGCTAAGTGTTTTCCTTGCTGAATAGCGACTTGTGCCACTTGCGGATGTCCTTTTGGGTAAGCTTCTCCTTGCTCCATATAAGCAATATCACCAATAGCAAATACATTATCAAAACACTCTACTTGATTAAAGCTATTTACTTTAAGTCGATTACCACGAACGATGCAATCAGTTGGTAATCCCTTTATAATATTCCCTGTAATCCCTGCTGCCCAAATTACTTTTCGAGAGCGAATGGTCGTTCCATCTTTTAGGTAAGTAAACTCTTCATCTACATTTGTTACTCTATTATTTAGCATAATCTTAACCCCCAATTCCTTTAGATAAACTAGGGCTTTTTCCGCTGCCTCGTCTGACATTCCCTTCAACAATCTATTTCCACTTTGGATTAAATAAATATCTACCTCCTTATTGTCTAATTCGGGATAATCTTTGGGTAAAATATATTTTTTCATCTCTGCCAAAGCCCCCGCCACTTCTACTCCTGTTGGACCTCCTCCTACAATTACTACATCAATATAACCTTGTCTTTCTTCGTATTCATCCGTAGAAAGTGCAATTTCATAATCGTTAAAAATAGCATTCCGAAGATACAAAGCCTCCCCTACTGACTTCATGGGAATACAGTATTTGGCTAAGTTTTCATTACCAAAGAAATTAGTACCTGCTCCTACCGCTAAAACCAAGTAGTCAAAATTCATAATGCCTAAGGTGGTTTTTAAGCATTTATTTGGCAAATCTGCTTCCAAGACTTCGGTAACTCTAATATAGATATTCTTGTGCTTCTGAAAAATCTTCCGCAATGGAAAGGCAATGGAACTTGGTTCTAAGCCAGCCATTGCTACTTGATAAAACAATGGTTGAAATTGGTGATAATTATTTTTATCTACCAAAACTACTTGATAATCAGATTTTGCTAATTTTCTAGCCAAGTTCATGCCTGCAAAACCGCCACCAATGATAACAACTCTCTTTTGATTGGACTCCGGAATATTTACTTTCAATGCTAAAGGTTGTGATTGTGATTAGATATTGGTTGCTAGTTGCTGGTTGAACAGGTATTCAGCAAAGTTAGTGGTTTAAAAGTGAAATAAAAACCAGTTTAATTGAAGAGTTGTTAGTTATCGGTTGTCAGTTGTCTTGTTGCGAATCTAACTGATAACCGACAACTGACAACCGATAACCGTTTTAAACTGGTAGGAATTAATTCCAGAACTACTAGCCATTTTATTTCAAAGCTTCTAGTACTCCTTTTGGCAATACCTCTTCTTCCTTAAAAGAATACAAATGCCATCCATCCTGCTGCTGATTCACCATAGCTACTTTTTGTTCAAATGCTCTTAAAATATCTATTGGAATTTGGTCAAGTGATGCAAATTTATAAGTCATTTTCTCCTCCCCTTTTACTAAACTAATTTTTTGTGCAGTTAATAAATCTATCAACCTCGTATTCAATTGATCTCCAATCATCTTAGTAACCAATTCTACCGTTCCATTTTGGACGACCATTACTTTATCCGCATCAAATTTTAAGAAATTTCTAAGTGGTGTTTCTACCGCTTTGGATGCATTTTCAACAACTTTATTTTCCTTAGTGACCGTATTACTAGAATTTATTACTTTTTCAGCAGATTGAATAGAGATAATAGCCCCTTCTTTTTCTTGTATTTTTGTAGTCGAATTCGTTTTGAGAGTAGCTTGCTCACTTGTCTTAGTCGAAGATTTTGAAACAGTTGTTTCAGCCTGTCCCTTTGCTTGAGTAGTAGATTTTGAAATAGTCGAATTATGTGTTTTAGTCTCCGAATCTAGCTTATCGAAATCTGGCACTTCCCCAGGTTTTACTTGAATTTGTTCGGCAGAAAATACTTCTCTCAATAATTTTTCTTCAATCAACATATCAGCCAAGCTACGATTTTCTAAGGGGTCTACCTCTTCAAAGCCAATAATTTTCAATTCAGTTCTACGGTTTTTCTGGTGTTCCGCCTCTGAACACTTCACTCCGTCCGTACAATCATTGACCAATGTTGTTTCTCCATATCCTTTCGCAGAAATTCTATTTTCACGAAATCCTCCATTTTCTAAAATATAGGCTACAGCTGCTTTTGCCCGATTTGAAGATAATTGCATATTATGCCTCGTTCCTCCTCTAGAATCTGTATGAGAACCTAGTTCAATAATAATAGCAGGGTTATCATTTAACAATTTAACGACTTTATCTAATTCAATAGCCGCATCGTCCCGAATATAATATTTATCCAAATCGTAATAAATATTTTCTATTTCCATCGTACGATTTAAGCGTGCAGGTTCTAATTCTATATTGGCTAAAACAGAGCCCATCTGAAAACCTTCTGACATTACGTCTGAAACACCTGGTGTTACGGTCCCTACTCCTTCAAAACATAAAATACATCCTTCTACGTCTACATACGCTTCAAGCCGTTTATTAAAATACCCCTCTTTCCTTATAAGTACGGTATAATGATTGCCCCTTTCAAAAGTAACATCAAAATTAATGCCTGCCAAAGAATCAACCACCAAAACCTCTTCCATTATTGTATTATTAAACACTTCAATTTGAGCCCCTGTAATCGCATTTACCGTAGCCTTGGGTGCCCCTTTTTCTGCTAAAGTAACATCAAAAATATAACCTGGTTTACGTTCTAATTTAATCTTTGTGTATACTTTATCTCCTGCTGTTTTTCCTTTTGTTGAAACGATTTCTTCTTTTGGGAAAAATAAATCTTTACTAGTTTTTAAAAGGTAGTCCTTCCCTATAGGCAGGGTTGCCGTAAATAAGCCATCAATATTAGTAAAAGATTTTGTAATAAATTCCTCTGTACTCGCATCGTAAATGTCTACCAGTACCTCGTTTAAAAAACCTCGATTATTATCTTCAAAAATATAGCCTTCCAATTGGACATTCTGCCCAAAAGCAACGCCGCTAAATAATAAGTAGCTAAATAAAAAAAATTGAATTTGCTTTTTCATAGTAATAATTACTTTGTTTGGTGGGCAACAGTAAGATAAATTGTTACTTGGCACCCCTAAAAAAGTGTTGTATAGGAATGCAAATTTAAATAAAAAGCAGGGAAAAAAGTAGCACTATCATAAGGTGAGCTAATTTTAGCTATTTCAATGTCAGTTCTTTGCTATTATTTTAAGAGGCAAGCTAGTGTAGGCATAAAAAAACGAGTACTTCTTTGACCAAACTATTAGAAGTACTCGCTAGAGAACGCGTAAGTATTTTTGGAGTCATTAATCAGATTTATCCCATCAATAGAATAAATCTTTTTGTCCATTTATGTATTTTGGAGGGACTGATTGATTAGCACCCCTTTAGTTATATTGTTGACAAGTTGGCTCATTTTTAATTCGTATAACAAAATTACTTATTTATTATTATTATTTCTTAGACATTTTTCCTATTTTGCCCACAAAGTATTCCCTTCCATATAAAGCCTAAAAAATATATTTTACTGATTATCAATTATTTAAAAGACAAATATTCTTATTATTTGTCCCCAAACTGTTCATACGTTGAAACAAAATAAACTCTTTAATTTACTGCAGTCTTTATCCCCTAATGAATTCAGAGATTTAGAAGAATATGCTAAAAGTCCGTTTTTCATTAAACGACGGACAGATATACCCTCCTTCTACAAAATTTTAAAAAGATTCTATCCATTTCAAGACATAACAAGCCTAACAAAAGAAGAATTATTTAAAGCCGTTTATGGTAAACAACCATATGTTGACAAAAAGTTCCGCAAACTACAATCTGATTTTGTTAAAATAGTGGAGCATTATTTATTATACCTAGAAAATGAATTGGATAGGTTTGAAAAGGATATGCGGTTGGTGGGTATTTATGGAAAAAGGAATGTTTATGAGGAGTTTAAAAAAGGGACACATAAATTATTAAATCAGTTAGAAGCTTTAACCTATCAGGATGCAAACTACTTTAAAAAAAATTATGAATTAAAAAGTGATTTCTATTTTCATCCCAAAACAGAAAATAGAACAGAAATGGAATCTTTGGTTGAAGGATTAAATGATCTCGAATCATTTTTTGTATTGGAAAGAACAAAACTAGGAGTCGATTTAACAAACATGGGAAAAATATATCAAAAAAATTATGAATTTAACATTGATGATTTTTCAGATATAATTCCTAAAGATAACCAGACTTTTGAACTATTTAGGTTAGCTTTTTTACTTATGAGAAATAGGGATAGTGCTACCTACCTCAAACTTACCCAACTCTTTTTCAACGAAACTGATAATTTATCTAATAAAAATCAATTATTGTTTTTTTCTCTACTTCAAAATTTTGCAACTCAACAGATTAGAGTAGAAGAAAAAAAATATTTTAAATATATAATCGAACTGTATGAATTTGGTTTAAAAGAAAAAATTATATTTAATAATGGTAAAATAAATGATGTATTATTTATAAATATTATTAAAGTTGGTTTAAAGGTAGGAAACTATGATTGGGTAGATCAAATTATTAATCTGTATAAGGATACAATTTCAGAGAAACAAAATGGATTAACCATAAAATTGGGAAAAGCATATCTCCTCTTTTTCAAGGGAGAATATTTTAAAGTAATAAATTCTTTAAAGGAAGAAAAACTTGAAAATGTTCTAAACCATCAAAGTCTAAGAATATTATTACTACGGGCCTACTTTAAATTATTTTTAACAGATAAAACTTATTACAGTAGTTTACAAAGTAATTGTTTATCCTTTGAAAAGTATGTAAATAGAGATAAGGAAGTAAATATTCAAAAAAAGAAAGCTAATTTAAATTTCTCCAAAATTACAAGAAAAATCAGTAAGGCAATTTATGAAAATAAGTGGGGTTCAAGAACAAAATCATCAATTACTCTTGAATTAAAGCAAACAAAGTTACTAAATTACAAAAGTTGGCTTTTAGAAGAACTTAAAAAATTGCACCTATAAACTAAAGGCTCCCAGAAATTTAATTCTGGGAGCAACTTTTTTAAATTTCAATGCTATCTATTCCCACAATTTTATTCCCATTAGAAATTGATAGATTGACTGCTTTCATTGTCGTATTCATGTCAAATGGTTTAATAAGCCTGTTTTCATTAAAGGCTTCTGTTAAAAAATAAAGTTAATTCTCTGGTATTTGGTCATTTTGGGCATAGTTATCCTAGGTTAACTACCATCAAAAGGATAGTTAAGACAAAGGAGTTTCCTTAATTTGAGGTGCAAGAAACACCTAAACAGAATGTTATTTTTAAATTTATAGAAATAATAATAGCGCAGAGAGCAATGACCTTAACTTGGTTTATTTCCTAAAATACAGTAAGGGCGCAAGATAAAGTTCAGTAAATCATTAGCAAAAGATGCTATACCAAGCGCTCATAAGCTTAAGGAAAAAGTTGCCATTTACTGATTTGTTGCTGAAAATAAATTAGTGATTAATCTATTTTACCCAAACAAAAGTCAAGTATCAAATTGTTTAGAAATGTCGAAAAAATGAAAACTGGAAAAAATTCTGGAAGGAATAAATCTAGTTCTTATTTGGTTGTTACACTAAGAGATAGTGTCATTTAAAATAGTCGCTTTCATATATTGGTTTTA
Source organism: uncultured Saprospiraceae bacterium (assembly GCA_964644655.1). GTDB lineage: Bacteria > Bacteroidota > Bacteroidia > Chitinophagales > Saprospiraceae > JAFMDF01. The sequence goes on from CAZXYA010000032.1 coordinate 9,216, forward strand.
ATTTTTAATTGATTGTTTGACTATATAACGCAAAAACGAAAGGTTTTAGTTCCCATTTTATTAAAAATTTTCAAAAAAAAGATATAAGTCAGTTTTTGATAGATAAAGAGCATCATTTAGCCGATGAATAAATTTTAGCCCATTCTATCTATAGGGCTTCCTAATATTTCCATTTACATTAGTTTGAGTAGGCATTCGTCCACTAATCCACAAAAAGAAACAATTCATTAACCTTCTCTTAGAATGTAATGAAAATTTCTCTACCGTACACTTTTTAAAAACGCCGCCTTCGGCGGCTAAAATATGGGGTTTCCGAACCCAAAGGGATGGGATGCCCGTGACTCAGTAAAAAGTGTATGATAGAGAAATGAGAATTAATAAAGTTTATCTTCTTTAAAGCTGCATAATTTTCTTTTTTCACGAATAAATAAAGACTACTATATTACTACAACATAATCAGTAAATCACTTAAAATCAATGTTTTAAAATACAAAAAAATACATCATACCTTTATTTAATCTATTTAAATAATTATTTTTCAATAATTCCCTTCCTAAATTAAAAAAACTAAGAAGTAGTATTTTTTCTCAAATGAAGTAGTATAGATGTAGTACATTTTAATTGATATTACATAAATTCCCCTACATTTGCTGATATAATAGCACCCGTTAGACAGGCGAAAGATTAAACCTATCTAATACTACTTAAAAGCATCCATTTCACCTTGAATTAAATTTAAGCGACCACAAATGACAAATGTCTTAGAATCGAAACAAACAGTAAAAACAGACTTACCAATTGAAATAAGTCAACTACAAATTGACAACGAGTCTTATTTTAAGATTTCAAATGTCGATGGGATGTCCCCATTTTTTATGAGCATCGTGAGTGACTCTAATCATTGGATGTTTATTGCTAGTAATGGAGGGTTGACGGCTGGTAGAAAAAATTCGGAATATGCACTCTTTCCTTATTATACTTCTGATAAAATAACAGAGTCTTCAGAATTAACAGGAAGCAAAAGTATTTTTTTGGTAGACAAAGCGGGTAAAAATCAAATCTGGGAACCGTTCTCTGATAGATACGATGGTATGCACCGTATCACCAGAAATTTGTACAAAAATATTTATGGGAACAAAGTAATTTTTGAAGAAATTAATCATGACCTTGAATTAAGTTTTCAATATCAATGGTGTTCAAGTAATCAATATGGCTTTGTTCGACAATCAACCCTATTCAATAATGCCACGGAGGAAGTAAAAATTACATTAGTTGATGGTATTCAAAATATCATTCCTTCTGGGGTGGAAAGTGGTCAGCAAAATGCCATTAGTAATTTAGTGGATGCTTATAAAAGAAGTGAATTAGAAAAAGAAACAGGCTTAGGTATTTTTGCTTTAAGTGCCATTATTGTAGATAAAGCAGAACCTAGTGAAGCCCTAAAAGCCAATATTGCTTGGTCTTTAGGATTTGAAAACCCAAAATATTTAGTCTCTTCTTTGCAGTTAAAACAGTTTAGAAAAAGACAAGTTATTCAAGAAGAAGTAGATGTAAAGGCAGAAAAAGGCGCTTATTTTATTAATGTGGAAATACTCCTTCCTGCTAAAGCGCAAAAAGAATGGATGATTGTCGCCAATGTCAATCAAAATCACGCTGGCGTTGCCCAAATTTCTGAAACCCTTCGTACGGAAAAGAATTTAGCTGAACTTGTTAAAGCAGATATAGAAAACGGTACCCAACAGTTAATCGAACTAAATGCTGCTTCTGACGGCATTCAGCTAACCGCCGATAAATTTAGAGATACCCGGCATTTTGCCAATGCGCTATTTAATATTATGCGAGGTGGTATCTTCGATAATAATTACCAAATTGAAAAATGGGATTTTACGACATATTTGGCAAAAGCCAACGAAGAAGTCTATAAATCACAGAAAAAAATCATCAAAAAACTTTCTAAACAATTTACTTTAACACAATTAAAGGCATTAGCCTCAAAAAGTGACGATAGTAATTTTAAACGCTTATGTTTAGAATATATGCCCCTTAAATTTAGTAGACGACATGGTGACCCAAGTCGGCCTTGGAATAAATTTTCTATTAATACTAGAAGTGAAGTAGATGGGTCAAAGATATTAGATTATCAAGGTAACTGGCGAGATATTTTCCAGAATTGGGAAGCCTTAGCCCACTCCTACCCTGCCTTCATGGAAAGCATGATCCATAAGTTTTTGAATGCATCTACTTTTGATGGTTACAATCCTTATCGGGTGACCAAAGATGGTTTTGATTGGGAATCTATTGAACCAGACGATCCTTGGTCTTATATTGGTTATTGGGGAGATCACCAAATTATCTATTTGCTAAAGTTCTTAGAATTCATTGAAAAACATCAGCCTGGCAGTTTAGAAAATTACTTTGACAAAGACCTTTTTGTTTATGCCAATGTCCCTTATAAAATTAAGGAACATAAAGCCATTCTAAAAAACCCGAAGGATACAATCGATTTTGACCATAATTTAGACCAGCAAATCCGTCAACTAAGAACAAAATTAGGCGCAGATGGGGCTTTACTACAAACTAAAAAAGGAGACATTTGTAAGGTTAATTTCATTGAAAAAATATTAGCGGCCATTTTAGCCAAATTGTCCAACCTTATTCCAGAAGGTGGTATTTGGATGAATACGCAACGCCCTGAATGGAATGATGCCAATAATGCATTGGTCGGCAATGGGGTATCTATGGTTACGCTATACTACATTAGACGTTTTTTAAATTTCTTTGATATCTTATTCAAAGATTCTTCCCTTAAAAAAGTGCCTGTTTCTACTGAGTTAGCTACTTATTTCAGGCAAATGGTCGCTACATTTGAAACTCACCAACACTTATTAAATGGACCAATCAATGATAAAAATCGAAAACTAGTTTTGGACGCTTTAGGGCAAGCAGCTAGTGATTATCGACAAAAGATCTATAATAATTCTTTTTCTGGTAAGAAGAAAACCATTAGCTTAAAAAAGCTACAGCATTTTGTAGCTATTAGTTTGCAATACGTAGATCATTCTATCAAAGCCAATAAGAGAAGCGACGACTTATATCATGCTTATAATATAATGACAGTTGAAAGCAAAAGAGCAGTTTCAGTAGGGTATTTGAGCGAAATGTTAGAAGGTCAGGTAGCTGTTTTAAGTGCAGGCTATTTATCTTCCAAAGAAGCTTTGGTCGTTTTAGATGGGCTAAAAAACAGTAAACTATTCAGAGAAGACCAGTATAGTTATATACTTTATCCAAACAAAAACTTGCCGGGATTTATAGCAAAAAACAGGATTTCTGATGCACAAGTTGCCAAAAGTACTTTACTGCAAAAATTAGTAGCAGACGGCAATACGCAGGTGATAGAAAAAGATGTAAAAGGGCATTATCACTTCAATGGTAATTTTAGAAATGCCAATGATTTGACTAAAGCTTTAGCTGAATTAGGCACCACCAAATATGCCAAAGCAATCAAAAAAGACCAAGCATTAGTCGGGCAAATCTTTGAAGAAGTCTTTAATCATAAAGCATTTACAGGTCGGTCAGGTACTTTCTTTGGCTATGAAGGATTGGGTTCTATCTACTGGCATATGGTGTCTAAATTGCTATTAGCCGTACAAGAATGTTGTTTAAAAGCAGTTGAAGACAACGAAAATGAGGAAATGATTGGTCGATTATTGGAACATTATTATGAAATTAATGCAGGTATCGGCGTTCATAAACCACCACAATTATATGGTGCTTTTCCGACTGACCCTTATTCTCATACCCCAGCAGGAAGAGGCGCACAGCAACCCGGTATGACAGGGCAGGTAAAAGAGGATATTTTAAGCAGGTTTGGGGAATTAGGTGTGTTTATCAAAGGCGGTCAATTTCATTTTAATCCTTGCTTACTAAGAAAAGAAGAGTTTTTAAGCGTTTCAGCTATATTTAATTATATCGATGTCCAAGGGGCTGCTAAACAACTGGAATTAGCAAAAAACTCATTGTGTTTTACTTATTGCCAAGTACCGATTGTTTATCAAATTTCGGATGAAAGCAATTTGGAGATTGTCCATAAAAATGGCAAGGTAACAAAGTTAGCTTCGACTAGTTTAGACAGCGCAATCAGTCAACAAATTTTTGAAAGAACAGGAGACATTCGTCAAATTATTGTGAACATAAAAGAAACAGTGTTGAAATGAATTTAAAATTTTCCATTTTGGTATCCCTAAAATTTCTAGGCGTTTTATTAATGATTCTATTATTTTTTTCTTGTGGTAATCAACAACCAACAGCAAAAAAAGAACAAGTAATTCCTGAAAAAGTAGCCTTATCAACTGAAGATATTTTAGGCAATCCAAAATATTTAGCCATTTCTTATGGTGGCTACCGTCACACCTCAAGAGATATTCAACCAACTGTAGCAGAATTGAAAGAAGACATGAAAATTCTAGCTGCAATGGGGATTGGCATCTTGCGTACTTATAATGTACAGTTGCCACAAGCAGGTAATATTTTAGAAGCCATTCGTCAATTAAAAGAGGAGGATTCAAATTTTGAGATGTATGTGATGTTGGGGGCCTGGATTAATTGTGAAAATGCCTGGACAGAAACACCCAATCACGAAAAAGAAGATGTTGCAGGCAATACTGGAGAAATTGAAAGAATCATAAAATTAGCGAACCAATATCCCGATATTGTAAAAGTCATCGCTGTAGGCAATGAAGCCATGGTTCATTGGGCAGCCAGTTATTTTGTGCGACCTAATATCATTTTAAAATGGGTGAATCATTTACAGTATTTAAAGCAAACCGATAAATTACCCAAAGGTATTTGGATTACCAGTTCTGATAATTTCGCTGCTTGGGGCGGTGGTGGTAAAGAATATCATCAAGAAGATTTAGAAAATTTAATAAAAGCCGTAGATTACGTCTCCTTGCATATTTATCCAATGCACGAAACGCATTATAATCCTGATTTTTGGGGAGTCTTTAAAGGTGAAGAACAATACTCAGATATTGAAAAGATAGATATGGCAATGGCTCGTGCCAGAGATTATGGGATTGGGCAATACCAAAAAACAATGGATTATATCAAAAGTTTGGGTATCGAAAAGCCAATTCATATTGGAGAAACAGGCTGGGCAAGTTCCTCTAATGGTTTCTACGGAGAAGATGGTACTAAAGCTACTGATGAATACAAGGAGGGTCTTTATTATAAACTAATGCGAGAATGGACCGATGAAAAAGGAATGGCTTGTTTTTATTTTGAAGCTTTTAATGAAAACTGGAAAGATGAAAAAAACCCCGGTGGTTCAGAAAATTATTTTGGGTTATTTGACATGAAAGGACAAGCGAAATATGCGCTTTGGGATCTAGTAGATAAAGGTATTTTTGAAGGCTTAACCAATCGAGGAAATACCGTTGGCAAAACTTATAATGGGGATAAAGCAGTCTTGCTTAAAGCCATTAGTTTACCGCCAACTAAAGGAAAATTGGTCACCCAACAATAAAATCTCTGCCTGCCGCAGGCGTAGCTAACTTAATCCGTAGCTCACATTTTTAGCTACGGATTAAGTTAGCTACGGATTTAACGAACTAGATGATACATTCAATATTTTCTTACTATCAATTTTTTACCTGACTTAATAGATAGTAAAAATTTTTAGTCCCAAAGGGACGACATATTATAGCCTAGGGTGCAAACCCTAGAACCGTCAATTAATTAATATACATCTACATAGGTTGAATGAATTCAACCATACAAAACGAAAAATAATGTCACAACAGAAAACGGAAGTAATCAACGAAGTACCATTTGGGCAAAAGGTAGCTTTTGGATTTGGTATGTTAGCCAATCAAATGTTTCCAGCTGCACTAGCCATTTTTATGGTGGTTTTAGTACAAGATCTTGGATTCCCTCCTTTTCTTTGGGGTATTTTATTTTTCTTGCCTCGTATTTTTGATTCCTTGACCGACCCTATTATGGGTTTTATTTCTGATAATACTCGGTCGAAATGGGGAAGGCGAAGACATTATGTTTTTGTTGGGGCAATTATGATGGGATTTTCCTACTTCTTTATGTGGCAATTATATCCTGAAAATGGGCTAGACTATAATTTTACTTACTTTTTGACTTGGTCTATCCTTTTCTATTTAGGATTAACGATATTTAGTGTTCCTTATGTAGCAATGGGCTATGAAATGAGTTCTGATTTCCATGAACGAACCAATATTATGGCGGTGGCGCAATGGATTGGTCAATGGGCATGGGTCATCGCCCCTTGGTTTTGGGTGATTTTATACGACCCAGAATGGTTTGAAAATGCAGCAGCTGGGTGTAGAGAATTGTCGATTTGGGTGGGCGCTATTTGCATGGTTTTTGCCATGATTCCAGCAATTTTTATTAAAAGCGAATCCACGCTGCATGAAGAAAGCTTTATCCCTTTAAACTTAAAGAATATAAGGACTGGGGTAACTGAAATTGTCAGAGGATTCATAGAAGCATTTAGTAACACACCATTTAGAAAATTATGTATTGCCACTTTTTTTATTTTTAACTCTTTTAATACGATTGCTGCCTTTTCTTTCTTCATTATTGTTTATTATATGTTTAATGGAGATGCTGGTGCAGCAGGGATTTGGCCTGCTTTACACGGAAGTTTAGGAGCTATCGCAACCACTTTTATTGTTATCCCTATAGTGACTTGGATGTCCAAAAAAATAGGCAAAAAACAGACTTTTTTAATCTCTCAAGGTATCTCCATTATTGGCTATATTTTATTTTGGTTTTTATTCGTTCCTGGAAAACCTTATTTATTTTTAATCGCCTTACCGTTCTTCTCTTTTGGAATCGGCGGTCTATTTACCTTAATGATGTCTATGACCGCAGATGTCTGTGATTTAGATGAATTAAATACTGGCAAAAGACGAGAGGGCATTTTTGGAGCCATTTATTGGTGGATGGTCAAATTTGGATTTGCCATCGCAGGTTTATTAAGTGGCTTATTTATGTCATGGGTGGGATTTACACCAGATGCTGCAAGTCAACCGGAAGGGGCTGTTACAGGGATGCGGCTATTTTATACAGGCTTTCCTATCATGGGAACATTAATAGCCATGTGGATAATGAGAAATTATGATTTGACGGAGGAAAAAGCTAATGAGATTAGGGTGCAATTGGAGGCCAAGAAGGGTAAAATGTCTTTGGGGTAGCAATTTAGTATGTTAAAAGGTTTGGCCTGATAAATCATAAATCATAGTTCATACATCTTACCTGCCTGCCGGCAGGCAGGTAAGATGTATGAACTATGATTTCAGATTTATGATTGGATAAGCCCAATCACCTCATTCTTGCAAAAAAGAAGGCTTCACACCCAAAAATTCAGTAATTTTCTCATAAGCCAAAGCAAATGCCAATACCCGCCTATCGTCTCCAAACTTCCCCATAATTTGCATCCCCATGGGTCTACCCTGCTCATCAAATCCAACAGGTACATTAATAACAGGAATGCCTCCAAGACTGCCTAAAATAACGACTTCCATCCAACGGTGATAGGTATCCATTGTTTTGCCATTAATATTTTTTGGCCAATTTGTTTCTTTAGAAAACGGGAAAACTTGTGCGGTTGGTAATACTAAAAAGTCGTTTTGCTCAAACATTCTTTCTAATTCCTGATACCAATTGTTGCGAATGATAGTTGCTCGTGAGACTTCTTTTTTGGTAAAACTTAGCCCTTGCTCTATTTCCCATAATAATTCTGGCTTTAGCAAGGCTTTTTTAGCTGGATATTCATAATACTCCAATTGTTGTAAGCGAATATGATGTCGGAGTCTCGTCCAGCTAAACCATAAGTCAGACATGGCAAAGTTAGGTTGCATAACTTCCACTTTTGCGCCAGCAGAGGAGATGGTTTTTAGACTTGCTTCACATAGATCTAGAATACCGTTTTCCATAGGCAAATAACTATTCAAATCGCCCATCCAACCAATTTTAAGCCCTTTTAAATCCAAGGGCTGTATGTCATTAAATTTATCAGGTTGTAGCGCTAAAGTTTGGAGCAATTGAATCGTATCTCGTGTAGTACGTCCCATTGGTCCACTCGTCCATAAAAGTCGATTCTTGGCATCTCCCTCTTCCATGACCACCGTTGTACTCGGTCTAAATCCAATCACATTATTAAAGGCGCCTGGATTTCTTAAAGATCCCATCATATCACCACCATCTGCAACGGGTAACATGCGAGTACCCAATCCACAAGCTGCCCCTCCGCTACTACCGCCTGCTGTCAAATTAGGGTTATAAGCACTACCTGTAGCACCAAAAATAGGGTTATAGGTCTGAGACCCTAATCCAAATTCAGGTGTATTGGTTTTCCCAATAAAAATAGCGCCAGCGTTTCTAATTTTGGCAATCAAAGGACTATCTGCTTCCGCAATTCGGTCTTTAAACAATAGAGAACCTTGGGTATAGCGCATCCCTTTTACAGGGGCTAAATCCTTGATCGCATGTGGCATACCATGCATCCAGCCCCAATATTCTCCTTTTGATAAAGCAGCATCCGCCTCCTGGGCTTGAATCATTAATGCTTCCTCCGAAACCATACTGATAATCGCATTATAAATAGGATTGTATTGATGAATATGTTTTAAATAAGTGGTCATCACTTCCACACAACTAACCTCTTTCGTCCGAATGGCATTGGATAAATCTAGCGCACTCCAATCAATTATTTGAGTAGCACTTTTAGATAAGCGGCAAGCATAAGGAAGGGAAAGTGCTGCACTTGCAGCTATCGTATTTTTGATAAATTTTCTTCTATTCATGGCAGCAAGGTAGTAAAATACGATAATAACTTGTTTAAAAATCCATCAAATTTGTTTTAGAATATCGATAAAAAAGCGACTTTTGCGTTTTTAGAACAGAGAACAGAGAGCAGAGAATAGAGATTGTAATATGGACAGTCTCTATTCTCTGCTCTCTGTTCTCGCATCTCTTCATAATGACCAATAAAGAAATCGCCAACGCATTCCAAGATCTCGCCAAAATAATGGAACTTCATAAGGAGAATAAATTTAAAATTCGTTCTTATTCGAGTGCTTATATTACGCTTAGAAAATTAGGGACGCCGCTAACCGAAATGTCTGATGCGGACATCAATGAATTGAAAGGGGTCGGCAAAGCTATTAGTGGAAAAATTCGAGAGTTATTGGATAGTGGTCAAATGGCAACCTATCAAAAGTACGCCGATAAAACCCCTCCAGGCATTATGGAAATGCTTAAAATAAAGGGGTTTGGCCCAAAGAAAGTCGAGGTTATTTGGAGAGAGATGGAGATTGAAACCATTGGAGAATTATTATATGCTTGTGTCGAGAATCGTTTGATTGAAGCCAAAGGGTTTGGGCAAAAAACACAAGAAGATTTACGACAAAAATTAGAATATTACTTAAAAAGTAAAGATTCCTTTCATTTTGCTTCTTTGGAAACTGAAGCGAATGAATTGGTGGCTACTTTAAAAGAACAATTACCAACTGCTCAAATAGAATTAACTGGTGCTATCAGAAGACTAAGTCCTGTCTTAAATAATATTGAAATTTTAATAGCATCGGATATTGCCATTAACGCTATTTTTGATACAGAAAAATTAGTTCTACAAGGAGAAGAAAAAGGTATTTATCAAGCCAAAACGGAACATAGTACCCCTGTGATTATTTATCATTGTGCTGCAAATGAGTTTGGGTCTAAACAATTTTGGTTTTCGGGTAATAAACCTTTTATTGATGCCTTCTTGGAACAATCCCCTATCAAAACTTTTAAAGGCATTGCCACAGAAATAGCCATTTTTGAGGCCGCTTCCCTACCCTATATTGTCCCTGAATTAAGAGAAGAATCGACCATTTTGGATATTGCTAAAGCGGGTAATTTACCGAATTTGGTAGAAGAAAGCGATATCAAAGGCGTTATTCATAGTCACACCACTTATAGTGATGGCTTGAATACGGTGAAAGAAATGGCGGAATACAGTCAATCTTTGGGCTATCAATATATTGGCATTACCGACCACTCCAAATCTGCTTTCTATGCCAATGGCTTAAAACCGGATAGACTCTATCAGCAATGGGCAGAAATTGACCAATTAAATCAAACTTTTGGGCAGGATTTTAAAATCCTAAAGGGCATCGAATCTGATATTTTAAATGATGGATCTTTAGATTACGACGAAGACATTTTAAAGCAATTTGATTTTATTATTGCTTCGGTGCATTCCAATTTAAAAATGGAGGAGGCAAAGGCTACAAATAGATTGGTCAAAGCCATTGAAAATCCATATACCACCATGCTAGGGCATCCAACGGGTCGCTTATTATTGTCTAGAGAAGGTTATCCAATTGACCATCCAAAAGTGATAGATGCTTGTGCTGCTAATGGCGTTTACATCGAATTAAATGCCCATCCTTACCGCCTAGATTTAGATTGGACTTGGATTCCTTATGCGTTGGAAAAAGGAGTAAAAATTTCGATTAATCCAGATGCGCATAGTACCAAAGGCATTCATGATATTCATTTTGGTGCTTTGGCTGCACGGAAAGGGATGTTGACGAAGGAAATGTGTTTGAATGCTTTGGATTTGGGGGATTTTGAAAAGGCTATCAATAAAAAATTAGATTAGTTTTCTATAGAATCTCTCCTCATAAACTTTACAATGTCAATTTTACCCATTACATTTGATGTTTATTAGATTAACGTAAGTAAACCTATGAGAAACCTAAAACAACATCAACAATCAATGGATAGAAAGATAAAAAAATATAATCCTATTTCTTTTATCTCTAGCCTTCTATTTTATTCCCTCCTTTTTATATTAATTAGTCAAACAGCTTTTGCACAAGAAGCTCCTTTAAAACGAGAGTTTAGAGGGGTTTGGGTGGCTACCGTAGTTAATATTGATTATCCACCAAAGGCTAAGCAAAATACGGGTGTACAAAAATATGAGTACATTAATATGTTGGAAGATTTTAAGAAAATGGGCATTAATGCAGTCATTTTCCAAGTCCGCCCGTCCGCTGATGCATTTTATGAATCTTCTTACGAACCTTGGTCTGAGTATCTAACGGGTACTCAAGGCATAGCCCCCACTCCTCAAGGATACGACCCCTTGGAATTTATGATTGAAGAAGCGCATGCCAGAGGAATGGAATTCCATGCTTGGTTAAATCCCTACCGAGCTACTTTCAATTTGGATACCACTAGTTTAGCTGATAAACATGTTTTTAACAAACATCGTGATTGGTTGGTAAAGTATGGCAAACGTTTTTATTTCAAACCACATCGGCACGAAGTAAGAGATCATATTACCAATGTAATCGGGGAAATTGTACAAAAATATGATGTGGATGCTATTCATTTTGATGATTATTTTTACCCTTATAAAATTCAAGGACTACCCTATCCTGATTCCCTAGATTTTGAGCTGACAAAAGGCGCTATGAATGACAAAGATGATTGGCGACGGCAGAATGTAGATTTGTTGATACAACAAGTAGCTAAAAAAATAAAAACCATCAAACCCTTTGTTCAATTTGGCATCAGCCCTTTTGGCGTTTGGCGAAATAAATCAGTTGATCCGATTTTGGGGAGTAATACCCGTGCGGGACAAACTTGTTATGATGATTTGTATGCAGATGTCTTAAAATGGATGCGGAATGAATGGATAGATTACATCGTCCCTCAATTATATTGGCACATCGGTTTTTCTATAGCTGATCATGAAACGTTGGTCGATTGGTGGGCAAAAAATGCTTTTGGTAGAAATTTGTATGTAGGACATGCCGCTTATAAAGTGGGCGACTCCAAAACGATTGATTGGTTAGACCCTTCGGAAATACCTAATCAAATTCGATTAAATCGAGAAGTCTTTAATACACAAGGAAGTGTATATTTTAGCGCTAAGTCGATTAGAAATAATCCTTTACATCTTGCAGACTCTTTGACTCAATTATACCAGCAAAAAGTGCTTCATCCAGAAATGAGATTTTTGAATATTCCTACCAACAAAGCGCCCAATTTAAAAAGAGTAAGCCTGACAGATACTGGATTAAAAATTAGCTGGCATGGCAAAAAGAAAAAAGGGGGTTTATTCAGTTTTTTAAGGAAAACAAAAAAATATGCGGAAAGAAACAAGCCCTATTATTATGTGGTTTACAAATTTAAAGGCAAGAAACTAGGAGATATTGAAAACCCAGCAAATATTTTAGCTATTACGCCTTTTGATACTAAACAGAATTTTTCGGTTTATGATCCAGATTATGTAGAAGGAGAAAATTATACTTACTATGTGACAGGTGTGAATCGACAACATTCAGAAGGTGGTTTTAGCAATCGTCGAACCATCGAGGTTAAGAATGGAAAGGTAAAACGAAAGAAGTAGGCAGTTTGCAAGAAAAAATACTTGTCATCAATTAATCAATTCACGCATCATCCCTCCATCTTATGCGTTTATATAATAACTTTGTAAATTTAAACACCATATAGGATACCCGTATTAATGACTATTAAAAAGACCATTTATTGTATTTGTTTAATATCATTTTTGATAAGTAATTTCAGTTTTACTACTGCTACTTCTTTGGAGCAAATGCCGCTGGATAGTATTAAACAAGTATTGCGTCAGCTAGGCATACCTTATGAGATCCAAGAAGATTGGGTGGAGGAATTAGAAGATTTGGAAGACCGTCAAGATTCCCCCCAATTTCGTCAACTATTGGTTAAGTTAGATCGTCAATTAAAAGCATATTTAGTAGATAAGGATAGTTATACGCCTACGAAAAAAAAGAAAACCAAGGGTAAAAGCCTATTCAATAAGCTCGAAAAGGGCATCGCCAAAACAGTCAATCAAGGTCTCAATTCAGCAGAAATTGTTGTTTTATTAGAAAAAGGGAATGCTGCTAAAAGAAAAAGTAACTATGCGGAAGCTATTCATCATTACAAGAAGGCAGTAAAGGGCTTAGCCGCCCAAAATAAATGGGAAAAATGGATTGAGGTTCAAGAAGATATTGCTGACTTAATGGTTCAATTACGGGACTTTGATGGTGCTTTAGAAATCTTGCCTTTAGTCAAAGATAAGATGCGAGATTTACAAGATGGCGCAGGCATGCAACGCATTAATACGAGGATTAGAAATTTACAAAAAAATTTAAATATTTCAGCTACTAAAGAGGCGCCTCCAGTCATCTTACCACAACCATCCGCCAATCCAGTTCCTCCTGTAGTACCTGCAACCAAACCAATTATTTCTCCACCTACTCCTAAAGTGTCAGAAATTGCTGCGGAGATAAAGCAGCAAGAACGAGAATTTGCTAGACAGCAAGCTGCTATTGCAGTGCGTAAAAAAGAAATGGACGAGGCTGCACAAAAATTAGAAGAAGCAGAAAGAAATAAAGATTATACAAAAATTGCTGCCCTAAATAAAAAGGTTCGAGATTTAGAAAAGAAAAGTAGAGCGGATAAAGCGGCTGTTAGTGCCGCCAAAAATGCTTTGACAGAAAAAAAATTGCTATTAGCAGAAAAAGAAGTAGAAATTAATAAACAAGCAGCAGACCAACTTAAATTATATGGTGGAATGGCTGCTCTAGGTTCTTTATTTTTCTTGACCTTTCTAATGTATAGAGGTAAGAAAAAAGACCATAAAAAATTAGCCCTTGCCTATGATGAACTGGCCGAGGCACAAGAAGAATTAAAAGTAGCGGAGCAGAAAATAAAAGGCTTATTAGATCAACAAGTTTCTGGGGCAGTTGCCGCTGAACTATTAGCGGAAAACAAACCTGGTGCGACCAAACATGAACGTCGTTTTGTCTGTGTGATGTTTTTAGATATTCGTAATTTCACCCCTTTTGTAGAATCTAAAACACCTGAAGAAATTATTGAATATCAAAATAATGTACTAGGTTTTATGATGGAAAAAGTCATTGAACACGGGGGCATTGTCAATACAGTATTAGGAGATGGGTTTATGGCTACTTTTGGTGCGCCCATATCTGCTGGTAACGACTGTCTGCAAGCATATAAGGCAGCGGTAGAAATCATGCAAATGGTCCGAGAAAAAAGTAGAACTCGACAAATTCCACCAACTAAAATTGGGATAGGTATGCATGCGGGAAATGTGGTGGCGGGAAATGTGGGTACAAAAACTAGAAAACAATATTTAGTAACTGGCAATACCGTAATTATAGCTTCTCGCCTCGAACAATTAAATAAACAATATGGTAGCTCTCTCATTATTTCTAGAGAAGTCGTAGAGCAGTTACCAGCTGCGATGAATTTGCCTAAAGTATTCGATCAAGTAATGGTTAAAGGACGTAGTAAACCTGTAGAAATTGCTAAGTATGGCTAACATAACGATACACATGGTATCTAGTCTAGATGGTTTTATCGCCAAAAAAGACGGAGAGGTGTCTTGGATGCAATCGAAAGATACTTATGAAAAAGGGATCACTTTAAGTCAAGAAAGTATTGACGCCTTTCTCCAAAAAATTGATTGTTACATCATAGGTGCTAGAACCTATGAAAATGCCTTAGAATTGGGATGGCCATATGGAGAAACTCCTGTTATTGTATTGACTCATAAAGAATTAAAAAACAATCGGGAATCTGTCAATTTCTACTCAGGTAGTATCCTTCAACTTATCAATAACTTTCTAACACCAAACTATCAAGAAATTTGGGTGGTTGGAGGAGTAGCGGTCGTCAAAGAATTTATCCAAAAGAAAATAGCAGAGGAACTCATTATTTCTATCATGCCCATTCTATTAGGTGAAGGACTCCCCTTTTTTGATGCTATTAGTCAAGAAACTCAATTACATTTAAAGGACGTAACTACTTATAAAGATGGAATGGTTGAAATGTGGTATGAAATAAAAAAGTAGCTTATACAAGAGTAATCAACACTTTAGAAAATGGCTAACGAGTTGATGAGTTCAAAAGATAAATGAGGTAAACAAAGTGTTTTAGACCAGATGCTAAGCTCCTAATCTCATAAACTTAGCCTCCTCAAAAAGTGTCGAATATTTCTGCTCAGGTACTTCTCTAGAAAGACTACTTAGGCAGAGAAAAAGAAAAAGTAGATCCTTCCCCAAAAGTAGAATTCACCCAGATTTTACCTCCATGCATATCTACAATTTTTTTGCACATAGATAAACCGATTCCTGTACCTTCATATTCTTCTTTCCGATGCAATCGTTTAAAAAGCAAAAAGATTTTATTAAAATAATTAGCTTCTATTCCAATACCATTATCTGTAACTTTAAAAATCCAATCATTTTGGTCAGCATAGGCAGAAATGACGACCTTTGGTGATTCCTCTTGCTTATGAAATTTCACAGAGTTCGTAATCAAATTTTGCAGTAATTGTAACAATTTAGAGCGATCACCAGAAATATAAGGTGTTTTTAAATCTAATGATACTATTGCATTTTTTTCTTTAATTAACGATTGATTTAATTGTAGTACATATTCCACAAATTCTGGTACATCAATTTTTTCTTTAACTAATTTACTCTTTTGCAAGATTGAAAAATTCAATATATCATCCACTAATAAAGCCATGTCTTCCGTTCCCTTGGTAATGAAAGAAAGATATTGCAATTCCTTTTCTTTTAAACGATCATTCGCCTGTTTTTTTAATAATTTAGAAAAATTAGAAATAGTTTGTAGTGGAGATTTTAAATCATGAGAAGCGATGTACGCAAAATTCTCTAGTTGCAAATTATAGGAAATATATTTTTTTAATTCTTTATTCTTAAGTGCTACTCTATTTTCCGCCTTTTTTAATTCTTGGTTACTAGTTTTTAAAGAAGAATAGGCTTGCTGTTTTTCGGAATAAAAATATAGTAGAAATCCAGACATAAACACTAAGAATAAGATGCTTAAAAACATCCTATTTCTACGATCCTCGCTAAAAGTTAATTCCGTTTGTAATTTTTGGGCTTGAACTTCCCGTGCTTGAACTTCCTGCGCATATTTACTTTTTTCTTTGATTAAAGCGATTTCATTTAAATGATCCTTTTGAAATTTTTCTTCAGAAGCGCTTATATAAATTTCATTATAAGCCAAGGCTTTTTCAAAATTTTCACGGTCAATATAATAGGAAGAAATGAGACTACTGGATTCTTTTAATAATATATTATCTTCATTTTCTAGCGCCCATTGATAGACCTCTTTCAAATCTTTTAGGTTGTCCTTTTTAGGCCGAATAATCGTTTCTAATTTAATTAAGGTCAATTTAGCACTCAATTTTTGGCGCTCGTTATAAGACTTATTAGCACTTGAAAGGGCTTTTAGAATATAATCTTCCGCAGTCACAAAATCTTTCTCAATACTAGATATTTGGCTCATAAATTGAAATACCATCGTTAAATCAGGAAAACTTCCTAGCGAATTAATGCGTGCCAATCCTTCTTCCATCTGTTGTTTTGCCAATGTAATATTCCCCTTTTCAAAATTCATAATGCCAGCATAGAGTTTGGGGCTAACTAAAAAATTCTTATTCGCAATAGCGACTTCATTATTAAAAATTTCATCGAAAAATACCCCAGCCCATTCGTAGTCTTTTGCCAAAACACAAATATAAGCAAGGGCTGTTTTAGCCTCTAAAATCCAATCAGGTCGGTCAATTCTAGTAAATATTTTTAAGGCTTCATCTGCTTTTCTATAGGCTTCTCCAAAATCAGATTTAAATCGACAAATATTACTTAAGGATAAATAAATCAACCCTTCTGTAATAGGCATTTTTAGCTGATTGGTATAAGGTAATGCTTCTTCTAAATGTATCCTCGCCTCCTCATAATTCCCCATTCTAATCGCTAATGTGCCTAATCTACTTTTTAAATTTGTCCATCTTTTGCGGTTTTTAGCTTTATAATAGCTCAATATTTCATCTATCATCGTTCGGCTCCTAATATTGTCATCTATCATTAATAAATAAAGACTATATCTATATTTCACATGATTAAGAATAGAATCATTGTTTGCTACTAAAGTGTCTTCCAAAAGGTTATCCATTATGGAAATAGCGCTATTCCAATCTTTGTTCTTAGCAATATTAGCTTCTTTTAATTGCTTTTTTACATATACTTCTAAGGTATCAGAAGGTAAGTCTAATTTGTTAGCAGTATAAGCCAATACATCACCCTGTGCTATAAAAAGTAAGATCAAGAGAGCAACCGAAAAGAAACCGCATGAATTATATTGTAAACGCAAAGAAATTACCCAGAATGTATTAGACGATTTTATCATTCTTAATTTTACTTGGTAAAAGTCGAAAATAATATGTAGGCTTCTGTGCTAACTTATTTTGAAGTTAAGGGAGGTCTATACATGTAAGAATACTAGGAGGAGAATTGTTTGGGGAGGGCTTAGCCTTTGAAGTTTATCAGTTCAAAGCGTATGCCAATCTATCTTATATCTTATTATTTTTCAAACAAATGTTATCATCTCGGCGGGTAAATGCGGTATTTCATTAAGCGCCAATAAATTAAATTTACCTTTAGAATAAAAAAAACTAGAATAAGAAGTATTTCGAATAGAGAAATTCAGCCCTGCAACGATTTTTTCGTCTTTAATTTTAAGAGATTCTGCTGTAATAGCACTTATTGTCCCGCCAGAGGTAAAAGCTGCATTGGTTTCTCCAGAGCCTGTATTTTTTAAAATAGTATCCAATCCTTCTCTTACATTTTCCCGAAAATCCTTCCAAGCAACAAGTCCTGATACTTCAAATCTTCCTTCTACCCATTCATTCATAAAGTACTGAAAAATTAATAGCCTATTTGC
This sequence comes from uncultured Saprospiraceae bacterium, assembly GCA_964644655.1. Lineage (GTDB taxonomy): Bacteria > Bacteroidota > Bacteroidia > Chitinophagales > Saprospiraceae > JAFMDF01. Next base: position 27,051 of record CAZXYA010000032.1, read on the forward strand.
CCTTGCTCGTTTAGGATTAGCCTTTGTTTTAGCAATCATCCCTTTGATATAAGTATCTGTTTTTTGTAGTTCAGGTAAAATTTTATCTAAGGCAGTATGGCCAACATGTTCTTTTAACCCATCAATCATTATTGGTGTTGGTATTGACAAATTGTTTTGTTCAAAAATAGTCTTCACTATCTCATAAGTATGTTGTTGTCTTTGTAATGGACCAACAAATACCTTATCAAATTTGAATTTCTTAGCCACTAAGTAATTGCCTAAAAGCGTCGCCTGTTCGATTCCTTTTTCAGAAAGTGCATCATAATTAGCCGCTCCAAAAGAAGCTTGGGCGTGACGAAAAAAATATAACTTGCTCATTAGATTTAATTCTGAATGATTAATTTTAAATTTTGAATATCGCTAACTCATTGGTTCTCAACATTAGTTTTTCGCTATAGCTCTGGAAAGAATTTATGCATAATCTTGAGTTTCTAATGAACTTTTCTGTTATCAGATGACAAGTAATTTCTATTGTTGCTGGTTGCTGGTTATTATATGGCAACCAGCAACCAAATATGCATTATTTATTTCCAGAGCTACTATAGTATTAACCGCAAAAAATAGCACAAGGTGCAGCGCACCGCCTATATTTGTATCATTAAAGCTAAAAATAAACCCTAAGGTGCAGCGCACCGACCACCTTTCCTCTCTTTTACAAAAAATGAGACGATTATAAAATGGATAAAATAGAAGGTGGTATTGAATCAACATTCAATGCCACCTTCTATTATTTTAGCTATTAAAATCTAAAAGGAAGTTAAGCTTCCCAAATCACTTTATCCTGTGCTGCATGCCAATCCCCTATTTTCTCTCCATAAGTCTCATTAATAGCGCCCCTTCTAATTTTTAAGGTAGGCGTCAGTAATTTGTTCTCAGGAGACCAGGCCTCATTCGCTACAATAATTGTAGAAATTCTTTCATGATTATGCAATTGTTTATTAATCCTTGAAATTTCGGACTGAAGGTTTTCTGTTACTTTATTTTTATCCTCTTTCAAGCCAATTTCTGATAAACAGACTAAAGCAACTGGTTGTGGAATCCCTAAGCCAGCGACACAAACTTGTTCGATTAAATCATTATCGCTAAAATGGTCTTCTATAATAGTTGGTACAATAAATTTACCTTTAGTCGTTTTAAAAGCATCTTTTACTCGACCGATAATTTGCAAAAATCCTTCCTCGTCAATTTTTCCTTTGTCACCCGTATGCAACCAATCATCTACTAAAGTTTTAGCGGTCAATTCAGGTTCATTATAATAGCCAGTCATCATCCAAGGCATTTTCATTAAAATTTCTCCTGTATCTGGGTCTATTCTTCCTTCCGCATTAGGTAGCGGTTTTCCGACCGTATTGGGCTTATGTCTATTAGCTGGCATCATTGTAAACCCACCTGCATTTTCTGTCATCCCATATACTTCTCGAAGGTTTAAGCCCAATTTTCGATACCATTGTTTTAGACTTTCAGGGGTGATAGAAGCGCCAGTCAAACAAGTGGTTGCCGCATCTAACCCTAAAGCTTTTAGTAATTTTTTCTTAATCACACCAGATACTATAGGGATTTTCAGCAACATATCTAGTCGCTTTTGAGGCATTTTAGCTAAAACACCCAACTGAAATTTAGTCCAAATCCGAGGCACCGCAAAAAAGAAAGTCGGTCTAGTTTCTGCTAAGTTTTTAGCAAAAGTATCCAAGGTATCCGCAAAGGAAATCGTACCACCACTACTAATGCCTGATAATTCAATAGCTGCTCTTTCTGCAATATGATTTAAAGGTAAGAACGAAAACAATCGGGTATCCTGACCACTAGCCAAAGTGCCCATAATATTATTAATTCGCTCATTATTATTTAATAAGGCAGCATTTTTATAAGTGTGCATCACCCCTTTTGGGGTCCCTGTAGTCCCAGAAGTAAATAAAATAGTCCATAAACTTTCAATATCTGGTTCTGGAAAGCCTTCCATTGGTTCATTTTTCATCAACTCTTCCCAAGCAGTTCCTTGTGTTACGGTAGCATTCCCTTCATAATGTGGAAATCGCGCAACCTGTAATCCATCAATCAACCCTTTACTCTTTTTTTCCCATTCGTCCAATTTTCCTACAATTACCGCTTTCGCATCACTTTTTTCCAAAACAACAGCTAATTGATCTGCTGCCAAACTTGCATATAGCGGCACAGATACATAACCGCCCATCATCAAAGCAAGATCTGCAATGATCCAATGCGCACAGTTTTTGGAAATAAGTGCTATATGATCTCCTTTTTCTAGTCCCATTCCTCGAAAGGCAGTCACCAATCGTCTAGCTTGATCTCCAACTTCTTTGAAAGTATAAGTTTTCCAAATATCACCTATTGGTTGGCGTAAAAAAATAGTATTAGGTGTTGTTTTCTCCCAATTATAAAACAGGTTTGGTAGGGTTTCTAAATTTTCGTGAATTGATTGCATATCCAACAAATATTTTCTAGTGAGTTATTAAGTAGCATAAAATTTGGCGTGAAGATATTAATATTTTTGATTTATATCGAAAAAATCAAGAAGAATTTAGTGGTCTAGTTGCTGGTTGCTGGTTGCTGGATATTAGATGCTCAATACTAGTTTTTAGTTGCTTGTTGACTTAGTACTCTATGTACCGACATGAATTCAATCTGTACAGATAAAATTAGGTGACATTTTTAAGCCTTGAAAAGGCGAAATATCGTAACATAGGGTTTGCACTCTATGCTACAATATGTCGTCCCGTTGGGACTATAAGAGTATTATCTTTCCAGTATATTTTCAAAAGGTTAGTCTAAAATCTAAGCAAAATTACTTTTTTAGTCACTCAACTATAAAAATAGTTGCATCACGATTAAAATAGTTATACATTTGTTTCGACAATGAATTAAAACTGATGGAATAATGGAAAAGCTAACCAATAAAGAGGAACAGATTATGCAAGTGCTATGGGCTTTAGAGAAAGCCTTTGTCAATGACATCAAGGCACAGCTACCTGAACCTAAACCACATTATAATACAATTTCTACCGTTATCAAACGCTTGCAAACGAAGGGATTTGTTGGTTTTGAAGCCTTCGGTCCTACTCATAGATATTATCCGATTGTCACTAAAGCCGCTTATACTTCCTCCTTCTTAGGTGAAGTATTAGACGGCTATTTTGACAAATCTTATAAAAATTTAGTTGCTCATTTTGCAAAGGAAGAAAAAATTTCTACAGATGATTTGAAAGAAATTATTCGGATGATTGAGGAGGGGCGAGGGGATTAATAGATTTCTTTGACGAATATAGCAATTTTTCAACCACATAGTTCATAAAGTTCATATAGTTTTTGACGAATAGCGTTTAGTTATATTGAGCCGAACATATCAAACAAAGCTTGGTATTATTTGAAAATACAATAATCAGCATATGGAAACGTATCTATTACACTCAGGTTTAATATTGGCATTCCTATCTATTTTCTATTGGATTTTGCTCAGGAGGGAAACCTTTTTTAAAGCGAATAGATGGTTATTATTAGTAAATATTGTTTTGTCCTTGGCAATCCCATTATTGCCCAAACCAAGCTATGTGATTCAACTAAAAGCTGATTTGGTAGAGAGTTTCCAAACAAAGGAAATTGCAATGCCCTCAATTATTCAGGAAGAAGTAAGTAGTTCAACTACTACCCTACCAATCGATCCAATAATAACAATAGATAACGCTACCGCTAGAACGGAATTACCCGCTTCCAATCCAGCACCTATTTCTTTATTACAAGTGCTGAAATGGGTTTATTTAGTGGGCTTTTTCATTATGCTCTTTCGATTTGTTATACAAATATTTTCCATATTCAAACAAATTAAAAGAAGTGAGATAACCAAAGGTGCTGGTTATTATCTGGCTATAAATAACAAAGATATTGCTCCATTTTCCTTTTGGAATTACATAGTTATCAACCCCAATAAATACGACGAAACTAGTTTTATTCAAATACTTGAACACGAACGAATTCATATTATACAGAGACATACTTTTGACTTGGTCCTAGCCGAACTTTTTTTAATTGTTCAATGGTTTAATCCCCTAGCTTGGTGGCATCGCCATTTAATTGGACAAAATCTAGAGTTTTTAGTGGACCAAACCCTACTCGATAACGGAGAAAATAAACAAGCGTATCAATATCATTTAG
>CAZXYA010000033.1:0-30971 GCA_964644655.1 uncultured Saprospiraceae bacterium
AATTGATTAACAGTATTTTATAGTCAAAAATATTTTCTTAACGCATCACTAGTGAGCCTGTATATAAAAGGCATTTTAATTTTAAGTCAAAAAAAAAATTGCAATACTTATGCATAAATTAATACTTTTTTTATTACATTTGACTTTATAATTGCCAATCAGCCAAATTTTAATTTAAAAAACAAATAAAATTCCAAATAAATCAGAATGAAAAATCTCTACACTTTTTCAAACTTACTTCTTTTATATTTTTCCACAATCACTCAAATTCTTAGATTCCAGTTACTAAAAAAATATAGCTTGATTGTTCAGTCGAACAACCTAATATTTTTTAGCCTTTCCTATACAATAAAACGACTAAAATATATTATTTAAGTATATTCAAGACTAATATCTATTACCAAATTATTCAGTAATCAATAGATATTTTAACCCTTAAATCCTATAAATTTAAACTATGCCAGTACAACCAACTTACCCAGGTGTTTATATACAGGAAGTACCTAGTGGTGTTCGGACAATTGCAGGTGTGAGTACTTCTATCGCTTTATTCATTGGTCGCACTAATCGAGGACCAATGAATGAACCTATACGATGTTTCACATATACAGATTTTGAACGAATATTTTCCTTGGATACTAGTCAAGGTGATATGGCAAGAACAGTTCGCCTTTTCTTTCTAAATGGAGGAACGGATTGTTATGTCATGCGTATTGCAGATTCGAGTGCAGCGCCAGCAACAGTAATTTTACAAAACGAAACTGGAGTGGATACACTAGAGTTACAAGCTCGTTCGCCTGGACTTATAGGTAATAACATTCGAGTTCAGGTAACTTATAATGGTTTACAACCTGAGAGTACCTTTAATCTTGAAGTATTTCGCTGGAACACAAATGGAAATGGTCAACAAATACAGGCAGATAATGAAAGATGGACTAGACTTAGTATGAACCCCTCACACTCCAAGTATGTTCAGACATTTATTAATCAAAACTCTAAATTAATACAGGTAACTGACCAGGGAATTGGTCCTTCAGCTTCCAGTTTATCTATTTCAGGTCGACCAGTAAATAGTCGTACAGATACCATTTTTAGAGATCAATGGCAAACCTTAATTGGGTCTAGTGTAACAACAAATCATTTTCGTATTAGTGTTGACGGTAGAACATTTACTGAAGTAGATTTATCAACAATTACATTCGGAACTCCTCCATTAGATACTGTTGCCAATGTAAGAGCTAATCTAGGTACAGAAATTCAAAATATCATTAATGGAGCATTACCTGCGGGGGTATCAATAACAACTGATTTTATTGCTGGTCCTACAGGCCCTGTAGGTGATGATAATGAAACTACTACATTATTGAGAATAGTTTCCGATAATGGAGATGTATTAATTGAACCCTCTAGTTTAAATGATTCTGCACAATCTTTAATGTTAGGTACAGCTCAAGGCGGTATCGAAGTGTCACAATTTGCTGCTGCACGCCCTGCACCTAATGGTATTGTCCTAACTGTAGATAGTAGCATAACAAACCTCATTGATTTTGGCGGACGAGAACAAATTGCTTTCCAAATCCTTAATATTGGAGGTACAGCTATTGATATGACCAATACATTGCAGACTGTCGCGGGTGCTGGTTCGCGTATGTATCAAGATGGTATTGGATCGTCAGGAAATGGTAATAATAATGGAATTAGAGAAAAATTATCACTAATTGCAAGTGCTATAAATAGTCATAGAAATAGTATTCCATCTTTCTCATGGAAAGCAGAAGTTTGGGGTAATCGCTTAGCAATATTACCAATAAGTGGAAGTGACAATATGTCTACAACTTTTACTACGAGTGGTGCTAACGGTGACAATATTGGCGGATTCTTTAATACAAATGTTCGTTATTATACTTTAGGGACAGGAGGAACAGGTTCTTTTCAAACTGCGGCAGTTGATGGTAATAATGGTAATGCTCCACAACTTGGCGACTATCGCAATGCTTTTGCAATTGTTGATCAAGAAGTAGATTTATTTAATCTTATGATTCTTCCAACAGATGCTAGTCATAATGAAGCCACCACTAATAGTCTATGGGGAACTGCAAGTGCTTTTTGTAGCGAAAAACGAGCATTCTTGCTTATTGACCCACCTTCGTCTTGGAGTAATGTTAATGAAGCCATAGATTTAACTACAGGAATCAATAGTCTTCGGTTAGGATTGGAAAATGACCATAGTGCCATTTTCTTTCCTAGAATAACCGTTCGAGAAAATGGACTTAATGTCAATATTGGTCCAAGTGGTGCTATAGCTGGCCTTATGGCTCGGATAGATAGTACCCGTGGTATTTGGAAAGCTGCAGCTGGTACAGAAGCCAATATTCGAGGCATTAATGGACTTGAATATCGTTTTTCTGATAGAGAGAATGGGGCTATGAATCCACAAGGTATCAACATACTACGCGTTTTTCCTAATGGGATTGTAAATTGGGGCGCAAGAACCATGGATGGTGCGGATGATTTTAGTAGTGATTGGAAATATATCCCCGTTAGGCGTACCGCATTATTTATAAAAGAAAGCCTATATAGGGGTTTAAAATGGACAGTATTTGAACCCAATGACGAACCACTTTGGGCACAAATACGCCTAAATGTAGGTGCTTTTATGCATAACTTATTTCGACAAGGCGCTTTTCAAGGCCAAACTAAAAAAGAGGCTTATTTTGTAAAATGTGACTCTGAAACCACTACTCAAAATGATATTAATTTAGGCATAGTCAATGTTTGGGTAGGTTTTGCTCCTTTAAAGCCCGCAGAATTTGTGATTATTTCCTTAGAACAAATGGCTGGGCAAATTCAAATTTAAATTTAAAAAATAGACATGGCAAATACTCAATTTATAGTAAATAGTTATCGTTTTGATCCTTATAAAGGTTATGCATTCCAAGTTTGGTGGGATGGAAAAGCTGTTTGTGGTATAAGCAAAGTAAGCGCGCTAAAAATGACCACCGAAGTAGTTGAACATCGTGAAGGTGGGGATGCTAGTACTGTTCGTAAAACTCCAAGTACATGGAAATTTGAACCGATTACTTTAGAACGAGGGGTTACGCATGATCCCGATTTTGAAAACTGGGCAAACAAAGTTTGGGATACTCAAGGTGCTGCCTCTGGATTAGTAACTCTTCAGGATTTTCGAAAAGATATAACCATTAAACTACTCAATGAGCAAGGCCAAGTGGCTAAATCCTACTTGGTCTATAATTGCTGGGTTTCAGAATATCAAGCACTACCAGAATTGGATGCTAATGGTACTGGTGTTGCTATTGAAATGGTTGTACTACAGAATGAAGGCTGGGAAAGGGATGAGGCAGTAACCGAACCTACACAAACCTAGCATTAAATGGACTTTATTCTAAAAAATTGTATAAAGGAATTGGATTAATGAATATCAATTACATTCCACTAAAATTTACACCAAAAATTGAGGCGCTTTTCTTTCGAGAATTATGTGGAATAGATGAAGAAGCAATTGGGGATGCAGGGCTATTGTCTACGATTAGTTTTCTGGATAAGCTCATCGTAGATAAAAATTGTAAACCTTTAGAACTAGGAGTAGTTAAAAAATTAGTAACCGCAGATAGAGATAGGTTGCTAGTACTTATATATACTAGTCTATATGGTGACAAAATCGAAAGTACCCTTACATGTAACAAATGTGATGCACCTTTTGACCTTAATTTTTCCTTAAAAGGTTTGGTTCAACATCTAGATGAACAGATTGATTTAGAGGATATTCAGCAACAAGATAAGGCATATTATCAATTACCTGATGGTATTCAATTTCGGTTACCTACTGGTGAAGACGAATATCAATTATTTGGATTGAGTAGAGGGGACGCAGCAAATAAATTACTAAAAAACTGTATACTGACAAAAGGAAAAGAGGCGGATTTATCAGAGCTTCAAAAAGCTATGGAAAAGGTAGCACCAATGGTTTCTACTAAATTAGCTGCTGTTTGTGTGGAATGTAATCACCAACAAGAAGTGCATTTTGATATACAGACTTATTTAATGACTGCTTTAAAAAAAGAGCAACCACTATTGTCTAAAGAAGTGCACAGAATAGCAAAAGCTTATGGCTGGGGTTTAAAAGAAATTTTAAGTCTTACTAGAAAGCAAAGAAGAAATTACTATGCATTGATTAATTCAGAACCGAATCTATCTTAATTCAAAATATGGAGGGTTATTTTTCAAATATAATTAATAGAATAGAGGCACCACTTATCAGTAATTTAGGGCAAGTACAACCAACATCTGTATCTACTGTTGTTGAACCATCTAATAGTATAGAAGACCCATTTGAAACGATACAAGAAGATAATTTAGCATCAGAACCAATTGAGGTAACTGAAAAGGAACAGTCTAATCATAGCTTTTCTGATTTACTAAATTCCTTATCAAAACAACCGCCTCAGTCTATCCTTCCATCCTCCCCTCCCCCTAATGAATTACCTGTGGAGAAGGTTAAGGAAATAGTACCAGTAATAGATGTCAACAAGAATGTTTTAGACACAAAAAGTTATAAAGATTCACAGTCTAAGATTAATCAACAATTTCCTAAAAAGGAAAAAGTGGAATTATCAAATACGAAAAAAAATCGGATTCGGCCTGAAATTCTAACTCCTTCGAATTTAAAGGAAAATTTAGCTCATACACAGGAAATATTTGACAAATCGAACCTTATTCAGAAAAAAGAAAAAGAAACGATTCAGGTATTAGAAAAACAGATTCAATTACAAGATAAAAGAAAACCGCCTAAGGTTGAAGAGATAGTAACTATCCTACCAAAAATCAAACAGGCCGAACAAACTACTAATTCGTCAAGACCACAAAATCAAGATAAAAAATTAGTAATAGGTAACCTAAATGTCGAAGTAATTATTCCTTCTGCACAAAAAAACAAGCCTCAACCTCAATCCAAACGGCCTAGAAAACGCCCTTTTAATAGGTTCAGTATAAGTAGTGGTAATTTAGGTAATAAATCAATATTTGGCTTAGGACAATTATAATTATGGCATTAATTGATATAAAATATGTAACAAAGACTATAACTAAGCTACTTCTAAAATCATTTGAAGAGTCTTCAGCTTGGGGCCCTTCAATTATGAATACCTTGTCAATAACTTCTAATTCCCCTCATAGATTAGAAGATTCTAAATCTAATGTAGTTAGTTTTTACCTATATCATATTACAGAAAATGTTCAATATAAAAATTTACCTATTCAAGCTTTAAGTAATTCTCCTAATAAGCTTGCTCCAATGGGACTTAATTTATACTACCAATTAACAGCAACTTATACAGGAGACCAAGACGACAATGCTGCTGCATTACAAGAACAATCAATGATGAGTATAGCGCTGAAAGCTTTACATGATTATCCCGAAATTTCAGATACAACAGCTGTTGGAGGAACTACCATTATGGAAAATCCGGTATTAGGAGAAAATAATAGATTTAAAATCACTCTATTACCAATTACACATACAGAAGCATTAAACTTTTGGAATGCAGGAGATTCAGCTATTAGATTGTCCGCTTATTATGAAGTCTCTGTTGTATTACTCGAACCGGAGCCGATACAATCGCGTGCTGCAAGAGTGCTTTCTTATGGTGTACACACTTTTACTGTTGGTGTCCCTAGGTTAACTACCAGTTTCAACATTATTTCATTTAATGAACCTATATCCGAACAAGCTCGGTCCTTAAAATCAAAACCTGCCCAAGTAGCGATTGGAGAGAAAGTAACTTTTGTTGGGAGTGATTTGATTGGCGATAATATTGAAGTCTTATTAATTAATCCAAATTGGACAGAACCTCTGTTATTGAGTGGTGCAGTCGTATCTGGACAAACTTTGGAAGTTACAATTCCGAAAGAAATAGTAGTTGGTGTAACGACTACCAAGATTATTCCTGGTATTTATGCGGTAAAACTGAAAGTGGAAAGGTTGGCATCTAATGGTGTTGGAAAAACGATTCATGTATCTAATCAAAGTCCTTTTACCATTACACCACAAATTAAGTATCCAATACCTGATGCCAATGTAGGAGGTGTTTATACTGTTGAAGGAGATATTTTTCATTATGATGATGGCTCAGATATTCCCTTAGAAGTATATGTTGGAGCGAACAAGTTAACAAAGGTATCTCCTGCTCCTAATAATGATGGAGAATTCTCTATCATTTCTGCTACATCATTGCAATTCAAAGCTCCTGATGATTTAGATTCAGGAAATATACCATTTAGACTAATTATCAACGGAGCAGAATCACCACCAAGATGGATTAAAATTCCTTAAGGATACTAATTGAATGAACACTACAAAAACCAAAATATTACCTATAACCAATAATGGAAGGTCTGGGCAAGAACTTCCACTTGGAGAACTTATCCTTCAACGGATAAAGCTCAGAGCACGTAGGCGTATTCTTTGGCTTAGGACTATATGGCAACAAAACGGTTCGGCAAAACCAAATTATCATACAGAAGTAGATATCTATCTTAATCATTTAGATACACCTAAAGCTGAAATTCAGTGGCAAAATGAACAAGAAAATATTCATGCGCTAAATAAACAGATAACCACCATAGAATTAAAAATTAGTAAATCTACCAATACTCGTTTAAAATTCTTGGAGGAAACATTCAAGTTATCTCAACAAGAATCGGATTTCTTACAAGTGTGTGTTGCCTTATCTCTAGAGGCCAATTTAGGGAAGGTTTATGCTTACTTACAAGATTCTGTGGGTAAAACAAATGTAACGGAGGAAATGGTAGCTAGGTTATTCGGATACGGACGCAATTTACAAATACCTAATACTTCTTCCTTATGGATATGGAGCTTATTAATAGAGAGAAATACAGGCAAAGGAGAACCCTCTTTTTTTGAATGTGATTCTTTTATTTGTTCTTGGCTTTTGGGAGAGCATAAATTAGACAAGGCTTTAATTGGGTCTACTCAATTACAATCTAGTTATATCCCTCCAAAATCATGGTTGAAACAAAAAGATATACCAAATATCATTAGCCTGTCAAAGAAAAACTCAACTACAAAGCAAACAAATATACATCTTGTTGGCTCGCCAAATAGTGGTCGAAGGAGTTTTGCGGCTTATCTTTCTGAAGAGTTAGGTATGAAAATGTTAACGCTTGACGTCGACAGTATTCCTGATGGAAATTGGAATCAGATTTACCTGCGAGCACAACGTCAATGCTTATTAAATAATTGGTCCTTAGCTTTAGTTGGAGAAAAATTGGCTCAATTAAATAAGCGAACAAAATCTATTTTTAACCTACCTCAGTTTTTGATAGGAGAGTCAACAAAGTTACTTGCTCCTGTCAACGACGTAATAAGTTTTAATTTAGAAATCCCACCACTTTCTATAGAAGATAGAAGCGTATTTTGGAAACAGCTAAATCCTTATGCTGAAAAATGGGACAAAACAACTTTTGATGAACTAATCAAAAGATATGTTTGCACGGTAGGGCAAATAGCAGCCGTAGCTAAAAAAAATATTACTACTTCCGAACATGCAGCGAGTGAATTAAACAGCTTAAGTCGTCATCAATTAGGCAATCTTGCTAAAATGTTGGATTGTCCATTTCAATGGGAAGATTTAATCTTACCTGAATGGCTAAAACATCATTTAGAAAGTTTTCTTTTTGAGGCTACTGAGCGGGCATTAATTTGGGAAGAAAGTGAAGCAAAAAGACTATTTCCCCAAGGCAAAGGCTTATTTGCATTATTTACAGGTTCACCTGGCACGGGTAAAACTATGACCGCACAGGTGATTGCCGAAAAGTTAGGACTAGATTTATTTAGAATCGACCTTTCTACCATTATTAGCAAGTATGTAGGAGAAACATCCAAAAACATTGAGCGGATTCTAGCTCGTGCTAGAAGGATGAATGCGGTACTCTTATTTGATGAAGCGGATACATTATTTGGTAAACGGACAGATATTAAAGATGCACACGACCGATATGCCAATACAGATACAAATTACTTACTACAAGCAATTGAAAGTTATCCTGGTATTGTTATTCTTGCTAGTAATAAAAAATCAAATATTGATGGTGGTTTTTTAAGGCGATTGAGATATGTATTAGAGTTTCCAAAACCAGATAATCATCAACGCTTATTGATTTGGGAAAGAATAATTGTATCCATAGCTGGACAAAAAGGATTGGATAATACGCAAAAACACCTGAAACAATTAGCAGAAATGGTTGAATTGACGGGAGCACAAATTAAGTATGCTGTATTATCAGCTATTTTCATAGCTCGTCAACAAAATCAAACATTAGCGATAACACACTTATTAAGTGGGATTGAAAGAGAATTGATGAAAGAAGGTCGTGGAATTAGCCGACAAATAAAAGAAAAATTTAAGTAATAACTATGATTGAAATAGAAGAAGTCAATTTTAGATTTTCTGGTCTTACAGAGGAAGAAGGAAGCACTTTAGGACAGACGATAATGCAACAGGTAATAAATAAATTACCTAACCATTTATCTAACCAGCAGATTAACCAACTAGACTTAAAGCTAGAATTACCTACTTCTGTTAGTCAATCACAAAGAGCACATTATATTTCAAATCAAATTGTTAAAAAAATAATTAGTATAAACAGATAATAACCCTATTGAAATCAGTAGTAAATAAAAGAGCTTACAAAGCTAATGGTATTGACACTAAAAATACTACTGCCACTTCTTCCAAGAAGCAGGTAAAGGATACTAATGCTCCTATACAAGAAGAAGGGCTAACAGTTATTGAAGATTCGACCTATGCTATTCAACCAAAATTGTGGGTAAATCCACTTAATGACCCTTATGAAAAAGAAGCGGATGCAATGGCAGAACAGGTGGGTAGAAGCTTCCATGCATGGAGTTTAGGGGATAATACGCAGGGTATTTTAGCAACAAAAGAGGAAGCGGATACTCTTTCTATTAATTCTTTAAAATCTTATAACGGAAATGGGTGGGGAATTAATTCGGCTGTCGAGGTAGATTTAGAAGGTACTAAAGGAAATGGAACAACTTTGCCATTTTCAACTAGAAAATTTATGGAAAATGCCTTCAGTGCAGATTTTTCTAGTGTTAATATTCATAATAATAAAAATGCAAATTTACTAAACAGGCAACTTGGAGCAAAAGCTTTCACACATGGTAATGATATTTATTTCGATAGCGGACAATATAACCCCAATTCATTAGAAGGGAATAAATTATTAGCTCATGAACTAACACATGTTGTTCAACAGCAGGGAAGTAATCATAGCGCTATTCAGCGTCGAAGTAATAGCCAATCCTCGAACCCTTCTTTGGTCAATGCACTTGGGCGAACCCAAGAATTAATTGACCGAATGAATTTACTTTCTCCTTCTTTACAATACAGGATTGAAGGACGTGGATTATTATATGAAATCATAGATGAAACGACCCTTTCCAATTTCGATTGGTTAATGTTGGGTTTGATAGATACGAATGGCCTTACATTATTTAAACTAATTGAGCGATTTGGTTTATTAACTCAAGGTTTAGGTTTAGGCTTAAATGAAGGTTCGATAAGGGCAAATGAAACTATTGATGATTTATTAGTGGCAGAAGATGAAGGTTTAAAAACGGTTTTGCTTATTGCCTTTAATAATAGTAATGAGCAAGCAATAGATAGACCAGTTGATGATTCAGCAGTTGCTCTTGTTGAATTAGCACAAGGACAACGTGCCGAATCTTCGCCAAGTGACTCGGAAAGCTTTGCAAATGGAGATACTACCATATCCGCACCGAGTTCCAACGAAGAAGTAGAGGAAGGAGCTATTACGGATGCAGCTTCAGCGTCTGTATCAGATAGTGCATCAGCTGCAGGTGCAGCAATAGCTAGACTAACAGATGAACCTTTAATGCCACCTCCGCCAACTGAACTAGGAGCAGCTGCAACAGGAAGATTAGGACAAGCACAATCGGGTGCTCGCAGAACTGCTAGATCTAGTAGTAATCTTCCTACGGACCAAGAAATTACGGAAGAAGCAAGAAGAGGCGTTACGGAACCAGACGAAGAGGCTAGAGCCAATGCAAGTGCAGAACTAACCAATCAATTAAAAGAGCGACCACAACCAAGTCCTGAAATTGAGGAATTGTGCGAGAATATTCGAGCTGTAATTAAGGCTAAACGGCCACCAGATGAGGATGCGCTATTAGAAGCGGATCCAGAAGAGGCAGCCAATGAAGCAGGTAATCAATTGAATCAGAGCATTTCTTCTGATGTAGAGCGAGTAGATGGAGAATATCAAGATTTGGAATCTACCCCAGCAGGTACACCCCAACAAATTGGAGAAACACCTGAATTACCACCTACGGAATTTCCAACTCAAGAGATTAATGCGGAAGGTGCTGCTCCTGACCCTATTCCTACGGAAGAAGTTTCCTTAGATGCTGATGTAGAAAGAACACAGGCAGCAATGGAAGAGGCAGGAATGAATACAGAAGTAGCTGGTGTTATTGAAGATTCCAGTAATCCAGTAGTTGCAGCAAGAGATGCACACGGAGAATTAAGTCAAACTGCTGCAGAATCTCCTGAACAAGTATTAGCAAAGCAAGATGAATCTATTGCTTCGGCACAGACAAAAATGCAAGATTTGCAATTGCAAGCGTTGCAAGCTTTACAAGAGTCTCGTTCTAGTACCGTTTCGGGAACAGGTAGTCAACAAACTGCTTTAGTTGGTACGGAAGAACAGAAAAGAGCAGAAATAGGAAGAAGAGCAGAAGCTAAATTTACGAGCGCACAAACTAGCGTCAATGATTTATTGCGACCATTGACAGCTACGGCTATGGGAATGTGGACTACGGGTAAAGACCGAATAGCTACAGAATTTCGACAACATTTAGATGAGGTACAAAGCTGGGTAGATGAAAGACATTCAGGAGTAGGAGGATTCTTTGTAGGTATTGGTGATTATTTCACAGGATTACCAAGCTGGGTAACTAGAGAATATGATTCCGCAGAATTTAATTTTAGCGAATCAATATGCGATAAGATTAAAGAAATTTCTACCTATGTCAATGGCATTGTTGGTACTTGTGAAGAAATTATTGATACTGCTGATAAAGATATAAAAAAGATATTTGAAGATGCAAGAGGAGAATTAGGTGATTGGGTAGACCAAGAACAAGGTCGATTTGCTACAAGATTAGAGGGACTAAAAGATAACGTTCATGAAACTAGAGATAATTTTAATCGAGATTTGGCGAATCAGGCAGCACAAGCAGTTCAAGAAGTCAGAGAAGAGGTACATGCGCTTCGGGAGGCTGCCAAAGGTTTACTTGGTAGAATAGCTGATGCTTTTAATGAGTTTTTAGAAGACCCGCTCAGATTTATTATCAATGGTTTATTGAGTTTAGTGGGCATTGCACCTGCTAGTTTCTGGGCATTGATTAATAAAATAGAACAGGCCATTAGTGATATAGCCAATGATCCCTGGGGTTTTGCCGATAATTTATTAGCGGCAGTAGGAAAAGGCTTTGAGCAGTTCTTTGATAATTTTGGAACGCATTTATTAGGAGGTTTTTTGGAATGGATTTTCTCAGGGCTTGGTGCAATTGGTGTTCAAATACCGCCAGATTTCTCTCTATCTAGTGTAATCACTTTTTTCCTCCAAATAATGGGGATTACGTGGGAACGCATTAAAGGACTTTTAGCCAAGCATATTGGCGAGGAAAATGTAGAATTAATCGAACAAGCCTTTGAAATTGTATCGGATTTAATTGCGATGGGACCCACTGGGATATATGAGATGATTAAAGAACAACTCGACCCTCAGCGGCTCATGGATATGGTAATGCAAGCAGCTATTGATTATATGGTACAGGCAATAATGGAGCGAGTAGCCGTTCGATTATTATTATTATTTAATCCAGTAGGCGCTATTGTCCAAGCCGTTGAAGCCATATACCGTGTATTAAAATGGATTTTTGAAAATGCGGCTCGCATCTTCTCTTTAATAGAAACAATAGTAAATGGTATAGCGGATATTATTGCAGGAAATATAAGTGGTATGGCGAGTGCCGTAGAAATAGCATTGACCAAACTACTAGTGCCCGTAATTGATTTTGTAGCAGGCTACTTAGGTTTAGGAGATTTGCCAGAAAAAGTCGCAGAGATTGTAGGGGGTATGCAAGAATGGGTGGAAGGTGTAATGGATAGAGCGATTACTTGGGTTGCTAATCAGGCCAAGGCTTTAATGGAACGATTAGGTTTTGGTGGGGAGGAAGAAGAAGCGGAAGAAGGCGGTAATGAATTGGAGGATTCGGAAGTAGGAAAAAGTATTCCCTTTAGTGCAGATGGAGAAAGGCATAGATTATGGATTGCGGATAGAGGTAATTTGACGGTGATGGTTGCTAGTGAAACTATGGAATTAGAGGATAGATTAAGTGGGTGGGTAAATATAGTAGATACCGTGCCAGAAGAAAATCAAAATGAGGCAAAAGGATTACTTTCTAGTACTAGTAGTCAATTAAATATAACGTTGACAGAAGCCCAGCAAGCGAAGTTAGCTATTGAAGAGGCGGAAGCAAATCTTACGGAGGCAAATGTGGCAAAAGCGGAGGAAGAGGATAATGAAGTAGAATCTGCAGAACAGCAGTTAGTGACTAAGCTCACTAGATTATTTGAGATATTTGGGGAGGAGTCTATCTTAGTTAAATATAAGTCCGAAATAGAAGAAATTGATGATAAAGCATTAGATAAAATTACTACTGAATTACAAAATAATGAAAGTAAATACCAAGAAAAAGGTTCATGGGAAGATGTTAAAGGAGAAATGATTGGAGATAATAATTTAGTTAACCCTCTTCATAATAAACCTTTAGGAACAGCTTCTGATAATCATGAATTTGGTAGATTTAATTTTAAAGAACAATTTGTTCCTGGATTAGGAGATGCGATGACTAATTTAGGTAAAACAGATGAAGATTTAAAAGGTAAAACAAGAGAAGAATATGCAAAAAACAGAAAAGGGGTTATTCATGGAGGGACTCCTCCAGAAGGCGAGCAGGAAACTTTAAATGAAAGACAATCTGCATTAAAAGCTTTACAAGACCAAATGTTTAACCAGTCTGACAGGTCAGTTTCTAAAGTTAAAATTATTAACTATTTTGAAAAAAGCCTTCAAGGAAGTACTACTCATACAGAGTATAAACCACAAAATATACAGTCTAGAATAGAGAATGGTATGTTTATCTTAACTTATGATTATGGGGAGGATGCTGAACAAAAAGGAGGGAAAAGAGATTTTATTGTTCGAATTAAATTACTAGATATTAAAGGAGGTATATCTATACAAACAGTTAAAGGAGATAATTTAGCCCTAAAAGTTCCAGGCACAAGAGGTTACACAGCTTCTTCAGGTTCGTATGGTAGTACAGTTAATACAAATGGGGTAAATATTCATAGTGCTCATTTGATTGCAGATCAATTTTTAGGTTCTGGATACAAAGACGCTCTAAATCTAATCTTAACTTCTGGTAAATTTAATACAGAGACTATGGGAGATGCAGAAAAAAGTATCGTAAATAGAATAAAAGATGTACAAAGAGCAAATCCCGAAAAATTAGTAACCTTCAGTTTATTAGTAGGTGCAAAATGGAAAGCACTATCGGACGATCCTGTCCTTTCAGTACTAGAAAAAGTACTATCTTCTAAAGATAAAAAAATAAATTCTGAAGATTTAGATCTACTAGCAGAAGAAACTCGAAAAAATTTAACTTCAAAGCAAGACCCAAAACAGGTATTAGAAGTTAGTTATAAAGCACTAATATATGCAGATGGACAAGCTTTAGTTAAGGCAAAAGCAAAAACTGCGCACGAAGACAAATGGTTAAAAAAAGTATTTACTTAAAATTTAATATATGGAAAAAATACAAGAATTCTTAAAAAAGGTCTTTTCTTTAGAAAGACAGGCTATTGAAGCAGAAAATGATTCAGAGGTTGAATTTTTTAATAAATTATTTGAAAAGCTAATAGGGTTTTCAAAAAATCAGGCTATTAGATTTAATATGTCATATTTAACCAAAGAAGAAGATGATTTATTTGATGATTTTCCTGAGTTTACTGATTTTAAAGAATCTAAGCCTATTATGAGACACATTTTTAAAATAAGCAAATATAAACATGATTATTACACTAATGTTTTTATTTGTTATGTTTCAACAAGGAATCCATTACCCAATATTTTTTCCTATAGTAACTGCTATTTAGTTAGCTGTTTAAATAAAAAATTCGAAATTATTTCTCAATATACTTTCGGTGATTCCGATTTGCTTAAATCTACATGGAGTTTTACAGGTGGCGATAGAAATATTACTTTCGATAATTTAGGTAAGCCCATTAAAATATTACGTTTACTAGCTCCACAACATGACCCCGATAGTGTCGAAGATTACTTAAAAGACAATTAAGCTATAAAATCTAATAAAAAGATGCGCCTAATAACCAACATAACCCAACTCCTCCTAACCTTGCTAACCCTAGCCCTATTCACCTGGGCAGGTTATCAAGGATACCAACTGCTTAGCAGCAAGCAGCAAGTACTATCCCCAGAGACCCAAGCAGTATTGGTAATAGGAGCAATTATTATTTTAGTAGGAGGGTATTTATTAGCAGCAGCTATTCGTAGAGCAGCGAATACCATTGCGCTCACCCCTCAAAAGACCGTAGTATATGAAAAAATGCTAAAAGTATGGAAGTTGCAAGAACAAGGGGAAATAGAAAAAGAATTAAGTGAATTAAAAACAGACCTAGTTCTAATGGGAAGTTATCAGGTCATCAAAAAAGTAAATCAATTAATAGCAATAACAAAAAAAGAAGATATCAATACGCCAATTGCTCAAAAAGCTTTGGAAGAATTACTAATAATCATGCGAAAGGATTTGGGGCTAGCTCCCCATTACAACAGCAGAAAAGAAATTAAAAATCTATTATCAAAAAAAAATCTTAAAAACCATATAAACAATGCCTAGTAGCTTTTCTCGAAGTCCACTATTATTGAAAGGTGCATTTATACAAATCCCTGATGCTTTGGTGGTTCCTATACCAAACATCGTTTTATTTCAATATAATTCAGAAAAATTAAGTAGAAATCTGGAAATATGGGCGCCGTCTCCACCGAGTGCTGACCCAGAATCAGACCCTGTTCCACAAAGTGAGCAATATGCCTTGGATGCACAACCAGGCGACCCAAGAGAGACGTTAACCTTAACTCTAGAATTAGATGCAGCAGATGCTTTGGAAGAACCCACGCTTAATCCTGTTGCGGTTGTTTCAGGGATAGCGGACCGATTAGCTGCACTAGAAATGCTTTTATATCCGCAAGGTGATAGTGGGTTAGGCGGACTGGTGCAAAGTGCGATTGATTCCTTGGGCCTATTTGGTGGTGGTGCAGATAGTGCCGCAGAAAGAAAAAAGGTAGCCCCTGTATTTTTTACATGGGGTCCGGGAAAAATAGTGCCTGTTAGGATTACAAGTTTTTCAGTAGAGGAGCAAGCTTTCTCCCCAACCTTATATCCAATTAGAGCTACCGTAAATGTAGGAATGAAAATTTTATTTGAAAGCGATGTATCAGATTCAAGTTTATCAATTAATAAAAAACTTATTGGAGCATCCTATAAATTTTATAAAAAACAAAAGCAGGTTTTAGCTGCTGCTAATATTTCTAACAATGGGCAATCTACTTTAGGTATGTTACCTTTTTAACCACCAATAAAATTGAAAATAAATGTTTGATGATAAAAGTCGCTATAAAGATTTATCCACTTATCAAGTGGAGGATTCAAGAGGAAGAACAGTAGCCGTAGTTCCTGTACCTCCTGCTCCAAGAGAAGCTGTTTTAGGGTATCATTTATTAAAACAAGGACAGCGAATAGACCACTTAGCAGCAGGTTATTTAAAAGAACCAGCAGGTTTTTGGAGAATTGCAGAATTGAATGATGTCATGTTACCAGAAGCTTTAAGTGAAAGAACAGAAATTGCCATACCAGAAAAACTAAAATAGTGGGATTAGGAACTATCATATCAGCAGGAAATTTACCTACCGATTTAATCGGAGGAGCTAGCCAAGTAGAAGTGTATGAACGGCTAGGAGATACAACTTTATACAGTATCCGTTTTCCAGATGATATAGTAAATGATGATTTTCCCCAACTAGTTAACAAGAAATTAGACCCAGGAGCTGTAATAGCTATAACAGTCCCTATTAATAATAAACCCGAATGTTTAGTCAAAGGTCCAGTACATAGTCAACAAATTCAAATGTTACATGGAGGACAAGGTACGGGTTTGGAAGTTAGAGGAGCGGATAGTTCTATTAGGTTAGATAGAGAATTTAACTCCTCAGTTTGGTCTAATGTAACAGATAGTGAAGCAGTGATAGCTATTGTAAGTCAATATGGCTTGATTCCAGATGTTAGAGGTACCAATACTCGGCATCTTGAAACTAAGCATAGTCTAATTCAACGAGATACGGATTTACAATTTATTCGCAGATTGGCACGAAGAAACGGCTATTTATTCTGGATTACCTGCAATGTTTTAGTTGAGACCGCCCATTTTAAGCGCTTATCCTTAAGTGAACAACCAAAAGTAGATTTAATTATCAACAGAGAAAATAATAATATATCTGCTTTTGAGATTTTTTGGGATGTAGAACGCCCTACTAGTGTAGAGGGAAGCCAACTGGATTTGACGAATAAATCAGCAATTGATGGTAAAGTAAGAGAATCGCCCCAAAAGAGTTTAGGAGCTAAGAGTCTAAAAAAAATCACCAATGATGTGCGTTCTACCCATGTTGCTGCACCAGGAGATGATGCGGGAAATTTACAAGCTAGAGGAGAAGGAGTGCTAATAGATACTCAATGGTTTATTAAAGCTCGTTGTCAAACAAGTGTAAAGCAACTTGGAAAATTAGTCCGTGCACATATGATAGTAAATGTAATCGGTGCAGGAAGTCGCCATAGTGGAAAATATTTGGTGTCTGGAGTGAAACATTTAATAGATGCTACTGGACACCTAATGGAAATTGAATTGATTCGAAATGGATGGGAGTAATAAATAAACAAATAAATAATGGATGAAAAAACAATAGAACAATTATTGGATTATGTTCGCCATCGATACTTCGGTAAGTATAGAGGAACTGTCACCGATACCAATGATACCACTAAACGAGGGCGGGTAAAAGTACAATTAGAAGCTGCTTTAGGTGGTTTAGCTGCATGGGCGATGCCCTGTTTTCCTTATGCTGGAAATGGCGTTGGATTATTCGCTATTCCTGAAGTTGGGTCGGGTGTTTGGGTAGAATTTGAAGGTGGAGACCTCTCCTACCCTATTTATACAGGAGGATTCTGGGCAAATAATGAAGTACCAAATGATGAGAAAGGTCAACCTGCAGTCCCAGATTTAAAAATTATCCGAAGCAAAAAAGGAATGATTATCAGTTTTAATGATGGAACACAAGAATTGATTATGAGTGATGAAAATGGAGAAAACATTATAAATATTCAAATAACTGAAGGAAAAATAATGGTTAAAGGAGCATTAAAAGTAGTAGTAGAATCCCCTTTAATAGAATTAGTTGAGAATGCCACTCATCCTGTAGTTTTTGGGGATGAATTAATGACTTATCTCAATCAAGTGGTTAATTTATATAATAGCCACATGCATCCAGGGGAATTGGCATTAGGTTCTTTTCCAGTAACACCTGCTCCCCCATTACCATTGTTAACTCCTCCAACACCAGTATTAATTTCCACTAAAGTAAAAGCAGGATAATATGAATTTAAAAGCAGGAACAAATAATGACCTAAATAACAGTATGGCAGATGATATGGAAAAGGCATTCATTGCCGCATGGCCTTCAATAATGGACGGAGCCCCTCCACCACCTAGTAAAGAATTACGGCTATTATTTATTGCAATTGCTCAAGGTGTGACAAAACACTTAAACGATAATTCCGATGCCTTTAAGATAATAAATAATACTGGTAGTACAACCATCTTTTCTGTAGATATTAAAACGACAGGCACATTATATTAAGTTTAAATTATAATTTATTTAATGCTTTTAATTTACCAATGATGAAAGAGCAAATACACAGTATACATTATCCTTTTGCGATTGATAAAGGATTCGGCACTTTAAAGGAAGAAAACAAATATGCTAAGCATGTTGAGCAATTAATGAAACAAGTATTGCTAACCAACCCAGGGGAGCGAATTAACCGTCCAGACTTTGGTTGTGGTTTAAGAAACATGCTATTCGCACCAAATAGTACGATAAGTGCAAGTATGACGCAAGTAACTATTTTTCAAGCCTTAGAAAACTGGTTAGGTAATTTGATTAGTGTAGAAGATGTAAAGGTCGAGGCAATTGAAGAGAGATTAGAAGTAAAAGTCATTTATTTTTTAAAAGCTAGGCAAGAACGCCGATATCTCAATTTAGAAGTAACGATATGAATGCTCCAGACCGTTTAGAACTATTGGCTGCTCAAAATCAGCTTACTGGCATAGACTTCGTTTTTGTTCATCCTGACCAAGTGCGACTAGATGTTTATTTCCATCTACCAATTCCTTCATCCTTAGCAAATCCACTAACCTCAGGTGGGGGTGTTTTAGTAAAGGAAAATATTCGTATTTATAATGCGCTAGATGATAATAAAGCAAATGATGTCCCAGTAACTAATTTGAGTTGGAATGGAGAAATTCTTCAATTGACCACAGCTTATCCTGGTGATTTCTCACTTTATAAAATTCGTATTGAAGATCCAAATAATAGAATTGACCGGTATTTCAATGATATAGGATTTAGTTTTAAAGTGAATTGTCCAACTGATTTGGATTGTGCACCCATTGACCCTGAATGTCCACCAGAAAAAAAGGTAGATTTTCCTGTGGATTATCAAGCACGGGATTTTTGGAGCTATCGTAAAGCATTATTAGATTTTGCTTCTCTCCGTTATCCAGATTGGAAAAGTGGTCAAATACCCGATGCAGGTGTAATGATGGCCGAGGTTATGAGTGCTTTAGGAGACGAGATGGCTTACTACCAGGATAGAATTGGTAGAGAAGCGCACTTTGAAACAGCTAGTCAACGACGCTCTTTGAGAAATCATGCTAAACTAATTGACTACCCCCTTCATGATGGAATGGGAGCAACGACTTGGATTGATGTGACAGTAGAAGCTGGAAAAAGTACAAATATTGATGCAGGGACATCCATTTGGGCTAAAAGTGATACAGGGCAACAATTTTTTTATGAAGTAGGCAATGGTTTAAAAGAAAATATAGCTGGAAAGCAATATGCCGTTAATGCCCTTTTGAACACTTTAATCCCTCATTGTTGGGACGAAGATGATACTTGTTTACCAATTGGCGCTACAGAAATATATATCGATGGTCACTACGCCGCTAATATCACGCTTGATGATAATGATGGAGAATATGAACAACCTGGCAAATGGATATTATTAAAAACTAACCCTAATCCTTCATTACCTGAAAGAGCACACTTGGTAAGAGTGATAAAAGTAACGAATAAAAGAGATCCAATTTTTAATAAAAATATTACGCATTTAGTTTGGGAAGAGGAACAGGCTACGCCCTATGAACTAGATATGGTTGTACTTGAACTTAAAGGAAATTTACTACCCGTTACTAGTGGAAAAACAGAAGAAGAATTGTTTGTAGTGGGAAAAGATCCAGAAGATTTGATACTACCATTGCAAGCACAACAAGCATTAGATCGTGCAATAGAAAGAGAAGGAGGAGAAAATAGTGTCATTTATCGCTTTACATTATCCCAATCAGATGAATCCACTTTAACTAGGTTAGGTGATCAAGTTGGAAAGACTATACCAGAAGTACAACTAAATGAGGTGAGTTGGCAAGGAGGAAAATGGGAAAATATCGCTGGTAACAACTGGTCTTATCGGCCTTCTTTTATTGGCGTTTACACTTCTCAAGCACTATCTACAGATTATACTTTAGAAGATGGAACTTGGAAAAGAGTGGTAGGATACCAGCGAAATGGAACAGAATTTATACATAAAGATTATGCTAAAAATGAAGGTCTCACCTTACGATTTGGAGATGGAGCATTTGGTAAAGTACCTGCTAAAGGTACTATTTTCAAAGTATCATATAGACTAGGAAGTGGGAGAAGAAGTAATGTTCCCATTCATACATTAAACCACTTTTCTACTATACCTTTTATTGAATCTATTACAAATCCATTACCTGCCTCAAATGGTCGGAATGCAGAATCCCCTAACGAAGTTAGGCAACTAGCATCCGAAGCGTACAAAGCTGTTACTTATCGAGCAGTACGACCAGAAGATTATGCAGAGGCGGTTGAACGACTACCAGGTATTCAAAAAGCAGGTGCTGCCTTCAGGTGGACAGGTAGTTGGTTATCAGCCTTTGTGACACCAGATCCAAAAGGAACGGTCATATTGAATGAGCATCAAAAGGATTTAGCCCTTAATCAGTTAGACCGTTTTAGGCAGGCAGGTCGAGAAACACATCTACAAAGGCCTAAATATGCTGATATAGACTTAATTATTACGGTTTGTGTTGCTCCTAACGCCTATAAAGGGGAGGTTAAGTTAAAGGTATTAGAAGCGCTATTTGGAAAAAAAGGAAACCGGCCCAAGATGGGTTATTTTGCTGCTGATCGTTTCACTTTTGGCACTCCAATAGAACGCTCTACCTTAGAAGAAACAATTCAATCAGTTCCAGGTGTAAGGGCAGTAGAAGATATTTACCTTCGACGACGGGGTTGGTTTAATTGGCGGTTATTTAGAAACTTAGTTTATGAAGTTGGAATGGATCGAATAATTAGAATAGAAAATAACCCATTACATCCTGAAATGGGCATTGTTCAACTTAAAATGGAAGGCGGCGCATGAAAAATTGTACTTGTCAAAATACACATCTCAAGGGTCAAACAGCTGGTTGCAAGTGTAATATTTGGGTTCACCCAGAACCTTTAGATATTATAGCAGGGCTAAATCATATCCCTAGACAGATAGCTACTTTCCCTGATTTCCGACAAGCTATGCTTGCAAAGGTAAGAGAAGAGTCTGCCTTATCCAATTGGCGAGCAAGAGAAGAAGATGATCTTGGGATAATGTTGTTCGAAATGTGGGCTTATATCTGTGATTCTCTATCTTTTTATGATGAGGTGATTAGTCAAGAAACTTACCTTCGAACAGCAAGACTACGTCCTTCGGTAAGAAAGTTAGTAGATTTATTAGGCTATTTTCCACGCCCTGCTGTAGCAGCTTCTGCTAGATTAGTGGCGATTGGTGCAGGAAGGCGTTTAGTGAAATTACCTGCTAGAACTGCCTTTAGATCCGGTGCATTCGAAGGAGAATTACCTCAGATTTTTGAATTGCAAAATGATACAATGATTCATCCTTTGATGAATCATTGGAAGGTGAGTGCTGATAAAACAAAGAAGAAGTTAAGCAGTAGTGATAACATTATTCTAACTCCAGAACCTGAAAAACCAGTAGAAGGCCATTCTTCCGCTTTATTTAGTTTAAAAGATAAAAATGAAATAGGAATAGAAGTAGTAGGTGAATTAAATTTTCCAAATGCACAATTAAACTTAGAAGCAAATCAAAATTGGGACTCGTCTTTAACTTTGCCAGTTGAAGTCTATGGAAATATTATAGAAGTTAGTAGAGGAGAAAGTGTGATAAGAGAAATTTTAGGAAGTGGTGATGCGGCCCTAGCAATCCAGTCTTTTAAACTTCAAAAGAACCCGCTTACTTATTTAAACGCACCTACAGCTGATAATGGTGCTGGTATAAAAAACACTTTAACCATTCATGTAAATGGTATTCGCTGGAAAGAAGTAAATAATTTTTATGGCAAAACCGAGGAAGAACAAATTTACATTGTTCGCCAAAATGATGAAGGAGAAAGTTCTGTCATATTTGGAGATGGAATTAGAGGACAAAGATTACCAAATGGACAAGATAATATTTTGGCTACCTATCGTTTTGGTGCAGGTAAAGCTAGTCCACCAGCAAATGAACTTAATCAAATAAGCAAGCCTGTCAAAAACCTACAAAGCGTATTCAATCCTTTAGCAGCGTTTGGGGGAGCAGATGCAGAATCAATAGATGAGGTTCGAACTTATGCTCCACAATCAGTTCTAATTCTTGGTAGGGCTATTTCTATCAAAGATATGGAGGCCGTAGCATTTTCTGTGCCTGGAGTTCGTGGAGTACAGTCTATGTGGGCATGGAGTCCCCAAAAACAAAAAGCAGTCGCTAAAATTTGGTTTATCGGCGAAAATAATATTGAAAGCTTAGTTATTCAAAGATTAAGAAGTTTGTCTGACCCAACAACTTCTATCGAGGTAGAACAAGCAATTGGGGTATCATCTAGACTTTCAATAGATGTGTCTATAGATAATAGATATTTTGAAAAGGATGTAATTAATAATATCCGACATCAACTGACAAATATTAAGACAGGCATATTAGCAATAGAAAATATAGGCATCGGGGCTCCACTTTTTAGAAGTCAAATTTTTGATACCGCCTTGGAGGTAGAAGGAACAATATCAATTAGCGGAATTTCATGGTATAATAATATTTTTAGTACGTATGCAAAGACGCCTGGTAAGGGCAGATATTTTGATTTTGAAAAAGGTCAACTTTTTATTAATGGAAATGATACCTATTTATGAATACGATAGCTGAAGATAATTTTGAACGTTATTTTACAGAAAAGATATGGGAAATGATTCCTGCGATCTACCGTCATGAAGATGGTTTAGCGGAACAACCTGATGTATTGCGTTCTTTTGTAAAGATATTGGCTAGTCAAGCAGCTATAGTTAGAAGAAGTCAAGATAGATTATGGGAAGACCAATTCATAGAATTTTGCAGTGATTGGGCGGTATCCTACATAGCTGATTTAGTTGGTACACGCCTTTTACCAGAAGAAAACAAGAGAGGTCGAAGAGTAGATGTAGCAAAAACAATTTATTACAGAAGAAGAAAAGGAACACTTCGAATTTTAGAGGAGTTGATAAATGATATTACAGGGTGGGAAGGAAAAATCGTAGAAAATTTTCGACGTCTTGGTCGGTTCAGGCATGGTCTTGACCCTTACCCAATGCCATTAAAAGGAAGGCATTCTCATACCCCTCCAGGAGGTCTAGCTAATCTTCGAAATCAATATGCAACTGAGTTAGTTGGAAGTCCTTTTCAAGAATTCCATTATACACCCGATGTCCGTAAACATCAAGGAATAAATGGGCGCTATAATATCAATAAATTAGCTTTTCATCTTTATAGAATCCAATCCTATGAAGTCGAAGATGTAACACCTTTTGTAAGTACTAGCAATCCTGAAAGATTTACATTTGACCCTTCAGGTAGAGATATTGCCCTATTTGCAACTAGGAACCGAAGAGATGATGAAAACTGGGAAGAATGGACCTCTGCTCTTGAATGGGAGGTTCCTGTACCAATTAGATGTAGACTATTAGGGCATACCACATTCCAAATATCAGAGAGTGATATTATTTCAATTGAAACAAATATAGGAATCCCAGCAAGTACTTCAACTGAACTACGTACTTTAAGAGGCTGGCAATTTTATAATGAGTCCCAATTAATCAAGACTTTAAGCCAAATCCTAACTATTCCTCTATTACCTGGTCAACTTATTGCCTTATTTGAAGCCAGCATTTCTGAGGCATGCGGAAAAAAAGCTTTAATACCAAAGAGTATTTCGATAACAAAGCGCTCAGATAATTCCTTGATTTATCGATTAGCTGAAATAAGTACTGGAAATTTACACAACTGGACTATCAATCCTCCTGCTGAGAAAAAATTGATCATAGATTCAGAAAAGGGGCGATTTACTTATACAAATGGCGCTAGTATTCCCATTTTGGAGGACCATATCTACAATTATCATTATGGTTTTTCTGGCAATATCGGAGCAGGCACCTATGACCGCAGAACAGTTGAAGATTCAACACCAAATATTATTCTTTCGGGCGGTGGCCCTATATCTAGTCTACCAAATAATGGCATTATAGAAATTGGTGGTATTGTGAGTGTTGGCGATAGAAGTGATAGTAATACATATAGTCCAATAACTGATAAAAATCCGATTCAAAACCTAACCATACAATCGGCCAATCAAGAACGACCTTTTTTGAAAATAACGAAAAATTGGATTCTTACTGCCTCTACAGCAGTTAATGTCGAGCCTATATTAGTATTAGATGGCCTTTGGATAAGTGGTGAAGCAGGTAAAAACCTAAAAATTCGATTGAAGGGAGCTTACGAATGTGTTTTAATTAAGAATTGCACCATTGATCCTGGTGGCGGGACAACCATTGATGGAGACATCATCCACCCAATTACTTTAGTTGTTGAAGGGAGAGTTGAAAAAATGATAATTTGTAGTAGCATCATGGGGCCAATCCTTGCTAAGAAAAATGGAACAGAAGGAGTTATAGAGGAACTCATAATAGAGGATTCCATAGTTCAATCTGTTGATGATACTGTAGATGCAATTTCCACCGATCAAGGAACAATTGAAATGAATCGAGTAACTGTATTTGGGCAGGTAAATGTTCATAGACTTTTTGCCTCAGAAGTCCTATTTACAGATAAATCGACAGTCACAGATAGTCAAAATGGTTGTTTCAGATTTAGTGTTGGGTACACAGGTAGTCGTTTATCAAAGCCGTATGAATCCCATTTATTGATAGATTCTGATTATTGGTTTACGTCCAAAAAATTTGGCCATTATGGATATGGTCAAATAAGCGAGATAGCCCCCAAAGTATTGCATAATGGAGCAGAAAATAAATCCGAGGTAGGTGCATTTAATACTTTAATGAATCCTATAAAATTAGATAGCTTAAAAAAGAAAGTGGAAGAATATATGCCTTTTGGGTTAATTCCTATTTTTATTAACGAAACTTAGAACAAATACATATGGAATCAAATGATATTTCAAGAGTGGGATCAGACCCCAAAAAGCATTATGTTGGTATTCGATTGCAGCAAGGTAGAGTAATAACCGATGAGGATATTAACGAAAATGAACGGATTACACAAGAAATAGATAGGCGAAATCAAGTACAAATAATCGGAAGTGCCGCTACTCAAAATCAAGGTTTTGGTATTCAAATGCCAAGAATTATGCCTGCAGATGCCAATCATCTTACGGAATATATAGATTTTAATATTTGTCCAGGAAGTTTTCATCTAGGCGGTTTAAGGTTAGAATTGGAAAAAAATGAGCAGTATCATCTACAAAAAGATTGGCTTCAAAAAGAACATGAAGATAATGTTCCGCTAAATTTACCTAATGCTGGAAATGAGCGATATGATTTAGTATATTTAGAAGCTTGGCAGCAAACTGTGAGTGCTATTGAAGACGAAGAGCTTTTTGAAGTGGCACTTGGTGGTGTAGATACTTCCACACGAATTAGGAACATGCGAAGAGTGAAAGTATTAGAAAATATTGGAACAAAAAATTGCAGTAATGCTTTAGCCGTTTGGAAAAATAAAATGAGTTCGAAAGGTACGCTCAATAAAGAAAATGAATTAATTACAGATGCACGTTTAAAAGTGACTTGTGTCAATACCGTACCTACTCAAATAGACCTTTGCGCTCCTTCATCAATTGGAGGGTATTTAGGAGCAGAAAATCAAGCTATCAGAATTCAGTTAATAGATAGTAATCATTTTAACTGGGGGTATGATAATGGAAGTTCAATATATAGAATCGAGTTAAAGCTTGATAGTACTGGAGTTAATCAATCTGTTATAAAAATGATTACGGAGCCCAAAGATCAATACCATTGGCCCTTGAGTAATCAAATTGTAGAAATACTTCCTTGGTCAGCATATTTACCCAATCATGAGAAAGTGGCAGAACAACAAGGTTTCTTAACTAAAGTTGATGGTTCCTATAATCCAGATACGCAAGAATTCACCATTAAAACACCTGTACCTAGCGATTATGGAGAAGAATGGAAAAAGCGAAAAGATTTTCAGACAATCAAGCAACCACATCCAAAAGCTTGTTCCTCAGGTAATAGTCAAAAAACTTTAGAATATTATTATTTAAGGGTTTGGAATAGAGGAACAGATACTACTTCTAATGAAAGAATTTCATTCACCCCTAGTGTTCCTGCAACTATAGGTAATACAGGGCTTGCCATAACCATCACAGGACAAAATAGAAATGCTGGACTCAACTGGGTTATTGCTGCCCGTCCAGAAACACCTAATATGGTAGTCCCGTGGGAATTAGTAAAAAATAAAGCGCCTTTAGGTGTACGACAATTTTTTGCACCTCTAGCTATCATAAAGTGGTTTAATAATGGAAGTGAAATAAAGGGAAAAGTCATTGAAGATTGCCGCTCCTATTTTCCTTCTCTAAATAACATCACTGCTTCCGATATTAAATTTGATGGCACCGCTTGTCGATTAAATGGTTCAACCAATCTACAAGATGCAATAGATAATTTATGCAAAAAGAAAATGTGTACGTTGTTGATTACTCCTGGCAAAAATTGGCATCAGGTTCTTACTTCTATTCCTAATAATCAGGACGCATTAATTTGTTTTCAAGTAGGAGAATATTCTTTAGAAAATAGCATAGAATTAAGGAATAAAGGACATTTAACTTTTGTAGGAGGTGGTAGAGGTACAAATATATCCGTAAAATATTCTGAATCCGCTTTTGAATTTATAAATTGCAAAGATATCACGATTAGGGATTTATATGTTGAAAGCAAAGGGACAGGCTTTAGAAAAGCCACTAATAAAAATAATCTCAATGGTGTTCTATCTATGAGAGGTTGTCAAAATGTAGTTGTTGAAAATGTATCTTTCAAGTGTATTGCTACGACTAATACTAAAAGAGAAGCCACTTGTATAACAGTCATGAGAGCTGCTAATGCTGCTAAAAATGGAACTGTCAATATAAGACACTCTCATTTCGAAGTAGGGCATAATCAGGTAGGCATTTTAGCAGTAAATATGAGTAAGACTTTTATTGAAGGTAATAATTTGATGGGACCAATCATTAAAGTGGATAAGCCACTTATTTTAGGAAATAGAGGAATTGTAGTTGCTGGAACTAAAATTTTTGATATACAAATTAAAGATAATTCAGTATATAGATTTAAGCAAGGTATTCATGTAGGAGCTAGCCATAGAGAAAGTCAGAAAGGAGAGCCAGATATAGTCGGTATGACCTCAATTATTAGTAATCGTATTGAAGTCGCAGGATTAGAGGAAAAGAAAGATTATTTTGGGATATTCGTTGGTAATTGCAGTAGTTTAATCATTGAAAATAACCAGATAAGATTATTAGAAAATAAAAGATTACGTTTAGAAGGAATTAGGGTATATGGAGATTTAGGAAAACTACTTTCTATTACAACTAACCATCTTGTTGATTTTGGTAGTAACAATAAAAATCCTGGAATTTTTGTTAAAGCATTAAATGCTGGTGCAATATCAAATCCAGTATGGATAATTGAACGAAATGCAGCTCTTGTTCTAACTGTACCTCAAAGTAATAAATTCAAAAAACTATATAATTTTGCATAAAAAATCAATTTTTTATGTTATATTTGTTATAACGTTTGTAAGTCCGTTCACGTTGTTTCGGTTAACTTCGGTTGGTCGGTTCGTGGTATATTCAAGCTAGGTGCTCAAAGTCGTTTCATAGTCGCTCTTATGGGTTATTCTGTTTCGGTGATAAGAGTTATAGTGGAAGGTTCGAATCCAGTGGCGGCAAGTGATGGAGGTACGGATTGGGGGTGGACAAATGAGAGTTTGGTCGCCACAGTGCCGGATGGCACCAGCGCGCCGTAACTCCATCATTTTTTTTAAGTTGTATTTTATTTCCAATCAAACCTCTTGCTAATACTACAAAAAGTACCTTTATTAATTTCTACTTTTAAATATTTCCTTACATATCCTACCGTCTCTAAAAGAGCCTTAATGCTTTTTTTGTAAAATAATTAATCCTTTGCTCCGCAATTTTAGATTCAATATAAACCAAACATATATTGATTTTTTGCTAAAAAGGCTTGATTTATCAATATTTTTTTGGTTTGCTGTGAATCTATAAAAGTAAATTTTCAGTCAGCTTATAGTTGAAAATTATCATTTCCTCAAAAATGGCCTAAAAGTGCCTGTTTTGGGTAGAAGCGCCATGTTAATTGCTTTTATGGTCAGTGTTTTCAAGCAATTATGCTTCACTAAACTGCCCCTATTTAACAACATAAAGGAAAATATTTAAAATAGTTTTTCGTTTTGGTCAGAAGTTAATTTTAGAAATTTACCTAGTGTTATCATTTATAAGTAATTGATAACACTAGTGTGTTGTGTTAGAGGAATTATTCAAGGGCATATTGAGTGCCAAAATAAAAATTATTCACAAATGCAAAAAAAGAAAAAAGAAATTCAATCTCCAGAAAAAGACTTATTACGCTGTAACAAAAATAAGTTTAATTATTGAATTTTAAATTATCTGGATTTATTTTTGAATAATGCCTGTTCATTTTACGACGAGCGGCAGTTAAATCAAACTTCCAGTTAATTTTAATTTTCTTTTTTTCACGTTCTTTGACACAAGCGAATACTTGCTTTTCCAATTGCTCTTTAGTTGGAATACGTTTATTTAAAGCCGTTCGAGCAATAGCAGAAAAATCTATTTCAGCCGCATTGAGCCAAGACCCTTTTTTAGGGGTGTAATGAAATTCAAACTGCTGTGTTAAATCATAAGCCGTTTGAGCATCAAACTGCTCATAAAAAGAACTTGAATTATGCGTATTGAGATTATCTTGAATCAATCTTATTTTCTCCGATTTTGGAAAAAGTGGTGCAAGTAACTGCATGAATTCAGCATATTCAATTTTTCTACGCCGATCTGTAACCATGGCAAAACGTTTACCTGTTAAGGGTTCAACAGCCAAAAGCAAATTACAACACCCGTTTTTAGCATATTCATAATGCTGTTTACGGACTTGTTCTGGCTTTAAATCTAGTCCTTTGATAACATCTCCAATTAAAAAACAGGGGCGTTCATCAAAACAGACCACAGGAAATCGTTCATCATAAGGTAAACGATATAGGCGAAGTAGATTTTCCATTCTAGCAATAAAAATGGCATTAATAGTACCGATACACCAAGTCTTTACTAGATGTGGCTTAAGTTTTTTTTGACAAAATTCGCATGACTTCGGTGTGAGATATATGCTCACAATAACCTAATTCAATGGCTTTGTCTGCAAGTAATCGAAGCGACCATTGACTATGGCCTTCTGGAGCATCTTCACATGCTAGTACCGTAATTTGGTCTCGCTGTTCTGTGGTAATGCCTATAGGGCGACCAGGTCTCTGCTCGTCATATATACACTTTAAGCCCCTAGATTGAAAACGCTTAATTAATTTACCTATACTCGTCGTAGATTGATTAATAATATTAGCTACGGCAGTCTGAGTTTGACCTTTGTCTAACTCTAATAACGCAATTATTCGCTTTTGTACCCTTACTTTTGAGGTGCCTTTGATTTGTAACTCTTTGAGTTCTTTTCGCTGCACTTCTGTAAGTTTAATATATTCCTTTTTCATCTTGAGTATTTTTTACCCAAAGATAAACTTATTTTTGTTACAATGTACTTATTAACAAAAGGCAATTTAGTAAGAAATAGTTATGGGTCTTCTAATTATGATTTTTTTGAAAGTGATTCTCCTTTAATTAGCGCTTGGTTTGATTCGAGAATGGAAAAGGATAAAAGTATTCTTAGGTCTTAGGAGAACAAAGGGGAGGATTGTCTCACATAACAATGCTATTGTTTTACCTGTCTGACAATCGCTTAAAAATTAATAAAGCTGATGCCATGGCGTAGATTTCTTTCTCGGATGCTTTTTGTGCCAATTTCCAAATTTCTCTAATTCTTCGTTAACCTTTTCTACAGAAAAGGATGCGGGATTAAATCCTTCGGGCAACCATTCGATATATTCTTCATATTCTGGATGAATAGGATTTTTTAAAACTTCTAATAAATCCGAATAGCCCCAGACACCACCACAATCATCAGGAGGACAAGCTCTTTTTCCGCCTATACATTTTGGATTCAGTAATTTTTCATTGGAGGTTCCTTCCACATAAAGCACATGAGACCAACTATCACCAAAATCATAAAAGTAAGTAAAAGTATCTCTTTCCTCTAAATCAAAATCTCTCAAATAAATTCTTGTTTCCTCTTTCATTTGTGGAGAGTACTCCATCGACATATCATCTACCATTCCTATCTGTTGTCCTTTAATTTTAAATTCATGTAAGTGAGAGTTATTCCACCCCATCACAATTTGTAATACTTGGTGAAAACGGTCAAGTCGATAATCATCTGTAACTTTAAATGTTCGCCAGATAAGCGGCTTGCTTTCGATAAGTAAAATTTTGAAGTGTAGTGTTTTACTCATGATTATTTCGTTTTTGATTTTTTCATAAATGGAACTAAATCTTCATCATGCTTGATAAAGTATTTAAAAGCATTGTAAGTAATAGGCCGTTCCATTTGGTCATTTATGATTTTAGATATATCACTAATATTTACCCCTAGCTCTAAATATTTTTTAATTGCTGGTTTGTGAATATCCAGGACTCTTGCTTTTTTATTCTTACTACCTTTTGGTCTTCCCAATTTTACTCCTTTAGCTCTAGCTGCTGCTAACCCTTGTTTTGTCCTTATAGAAATATACTCTCTTTCCGATTCTGCGAAGTAGGAATAGATGCCCAAATACATTTTTAGATAGTCAGTTACAGTATCTCTATGTACACCTACAATTTGGC
>CAZXYA010000034.1:0-30878 GCA_964644655.1 uncultured Saprospiraceae bacterium
TTATTCACGCCAGCCAAAAATTAGATTTTTTTCTTAAAATCTTCACGAACCATTGATTCTTTACACACTCAAAATAAATGGAAAAAATACTTATAACTGGTGGTGCAGGAAATGTAGGTAGTTATCTTGCTCGTCATCTGTTAAAAACTCGAAATTATCATGTTACAATTGTGGATAATCTTTTAACTGGAGATGCAAGTAAAATTCCTTCATCGCCCTATTGTAGTTTTATTCAATGTGATGTAAATGATTATGCTGAGATTAGTGCTATTATGATTAGTCACTCATTTGACTATGTTTTCCATTATGCTGCACTAGTAGGCGTTAAGCGGACTTTAGCTAATCCTATGTTAGTCTTAAAAGATATTGATGGTATCAAGAATATTCTTTCTTTATCTAAAAATACTGGTGTTAAAAGGGTATTTTATTCCTCTTCTTCTGAAGTTTATGGTGAACCGGTAGAGTTTCCTCAGAATGAAGAAACTACCCCTCTAAATTCTCGACTACCTTATGCGATAGTTAAAAATGTTGGAGAAGCATTTTTTAGATCTTATCAAAAAGAATATGGATTGGATTATACTGTATTTCGATTTTTTAATACTTATGGCCCACATCAATCTTGTGATTTTGTGGTTTCTAAATTTTTAGATTTAGCACTTAAAAATCAACCGATAACTATCTATGGTGATGGAAGTCAAACTAGAACATTTTGTTATATTGATGATAATATAGAAACTACCATTAAGTGTCTAGAAACAAAGAGTTATATCAATGATACCATCAATGTTGGTAGTAATTTAGAAATTAGTGTATTAAATTTAGCTCGATTGATTATTAAAATTACCCAAAGTAAATCAGAACTTATTCATTTACCTCCTCTTAAAGAAGGAGATATGACTAGAAGGAAACCAGATGTGCAAAAAATGTTAAATATACTTGGTCGAGATATCCT
Organism: uncultured Saprospiraceae bacterium; assembly: GCA_964644655.1. Lineage (GTDB taxonomy): Bacteria > Bacteroidota > Bacteroidia > Chitinophagales > Saprospiraceae > JAFMDF01. The sequence continues at coordinate 953 of CAZXYA010000034.1, forward strand.
TCCGTTGGAAGATGGGATTCGTAAAGTGATGAATCTGAACCCTTTATTTAATTAGAAATAAACAATGAAAGAGATATTTTTTTCGATTATTATTCCTACTTATAATCGAGCTTCTTTTATTAAAAACACCATAAACTCAGTCCTTCAACAAACTTATAAGCATTTTGAAGTAATTGTTGTAGATGATGGAAGTACAGATAATACAGGTGCTATTGTTAAAGCAATTGAAGATAAAAGAGTAAGCTATTACCTTAAACAAAATGGAGAAAGAGCCGCAGCTAGAAATTTCGGAACTTCAAAAGCCAAAGGAAATTATATTAATTTTTTTGATTCAGATGATTTATTATATTTAAACCATTTAGCTACAGCTAAAACAATAATTGATTCAGCAGAAAAAATAGAAGTATTTCATTTGGGATATGATTTTAAAAAACCTAGCGGGGAACTAATTTCAAAATTTAATTTTATAGCGGATATAAATGCAGCACTTCCAGATGGCAATTGTTTAAGTTGTAATGGGGTTTTTTTACGAAGAGATATTGCAAAAACTAATCCATTTCCAGAGAATAGACGGATGGCAGCTTCAGAAGATTATGCGCTTTGGTTACATTTGGCAAGCCAATTTAAAATTTTGAGCTCTCCCATTATTACATCAACAGTAATTGAACATGATGCTAGAAGTGTTATTTCTATGAATGTAGATAGATTGATCCAGAGACAACATTTATTTATTGATTATATTACTAATAATTTAACTATAAATCAAAACTATTCTAAGGCAGAAATACTTAAAATAAAAGGAGGAACATTATTATATGTTGCACTACATATTGCATTAACTAAAACTAATCGACGAAAAGCGATTCAATATTACTTAAAAGGTATAACTACTTATCCCCAACTTTTATTTTCTAGAAGAACCCTTGGTTTTTTTAAGAGACTCTTTATTTAATGAATCAGAATATTTTAGAGAAGGGTATTAATTTATTACGTTGGCAAAAACGCTTGCTAGAATACCATTTGCTGAGAGATAATAAAGCCATACGTAATTATAGTTATGAGAAGACCGTTTTTATAGCAAGTATGGGAAGAAGTGGAAGTACTTGGCTTTCTGAAATTATTAATCATAATGAGGATTATAGAGAATTGTTTGAACCCTTTAAATCATGGGTTGTACCTGAAGCCAAAACTTTTCATTATCCAAAATATATTCCAAATTTTGTAGAGCATAAAGAATTAAGAAATGCCGCGGAAGTCATTATTAAAGGACGTTTTACAAATCCTTGGACAGATACAATAACACTTAATACCCCATTTCCAGAAAAAATACTAATCAAGGATATTTTTAGCAATTTACTGTTAGGATGGTTACAAACAAATTTTTTGCAGCTTAAAATAATTTTATTAGTTCGGCATCCACTAGATACTATTTCTTCTTGGATAAGATGTGGTTTTGGGGATGCAGAAAAAGAAAAGCAGTATTTTCTGAATGATTTAAATTTAAAGAAAATTGTTCCTGAAATAGCACTTAAAGGATTGAATACTACAAATACTACTTTTGAAAGACTCGTATATTATTGGTGCATTTATTACTTTATTCCATTGAAGACACTTTCATTTAAGCATTCAGTAATTACATTTTATGAAGATTTAAAGTACTGTCCAGAGCAAGAAATACCTAGAGTCTTTAATTTTTTAGGAATGCAATATAATCCAAATGTTTTAGCTAAAATAGCTACCCCTTCTCGTACAGCCACAAAAAAGAATTATAGTCAAGAAGTATTAAACTATGACTCTGAGCAATTGGATTATGTATTGAATGTAATGAAATTGTTTGGATTAGAAAATCTTTATATAGGAAGTAAACCTAATCCAAAATTTCTAGAGAGTTTTTGAGATTTATGAATTTGCTATATTTAAGTTATTGGGGATTTAATGAAGGTCTTACTGCTTCAACAGTTTTTCCTAATCTGAGAATATTGTCTAGTTTCCCTAATGTTAACAAGATAATTTTTTGTAGCATAGAAAGAGATGGGCAAAAGAAAGAATATCCAAACTTGGATATAGAAAAAATGGAACATATTCCTTTATATTCCAAAAATATAAAAATAAATGCCCTCAATAAATTTTATGATATTTTAATATTTAGAAATGCTTTAATAAAAATTGCTAAACAAAATGATTGTAATGTTATAATTTGTAGATCCTCATTGGCGGGCGCAATAGGACATTTAGTGCATAAAAAACTAGGACTTCCTTACTATGTAGAATCATTTGAACCTCATGCAGACTATATGATCGAAGGAGGGGAGTGGACTAAGTATGGTATTAAATCTTTAATTGAAAAATATTGGAGTAAAAAACAAATTGAGTCAGCAGCAGGCTTGATGCCTGTTTCCGTAAATTATAAGAACTATTTGATAGCACATAGTATTAGTGCAAATAAAATTAAAGTAGCTCCATGCTGTGTTCCCTTAGAGAAATTTAGTTTTTTGTCTAGCAAAAGGTTAGAGATGCGAAAATTATTAGGTATAGCAGACAATACTTTTGTGGGGATTTATGTAGGTAAATTTGGAGGTATTTATTATGATAAAGTAGCATTCCAACTTTTTAAACGTACATTTGATTTTTTTAAAGGAAATTTTTTTCTTATCATTCTATCACCTCAGGATAAACAAGTAATTGAGCAAAATTTGGATCTTCTAGGTATCTCGAAACGAAAATACTTTGTAGAACGTGTTCCACATAACACAGTCCCAGATTATCTATCAGCGGCAGATTTTGCATACTCCCCAGTCAAATCAACTCCTAGTAGAAAATATTGTTCAGCAATTAAACATGGTGAATATTGGGCAAATGGATTACCAATATTAATGCCAGATAACATAGGAGATGATTCAGAGATTATTAAATCTACTAAACTAGGAGCTGTCTTTAACATGGAAGATAAATTTGAAACTATAACTGCCTTGAACTGGATTAAAAAATTGCTATTGGATAATAGTCGAGGAAAACTTGCTATGGAAATAGGCAAACTAGCTTCGAAATATCGAAACTTTGATTTAATAGTTGATGCCTACCAGTATTTTTTCACTAAATATAAATTGAAAAATTGAAGAATGAACATTATCGATGCTTAATATCTGGAGCATCGGATTTAGTACCTTTAAAAGGATATGAAGATCATTATTTAGTTAAAAGCAAAAGTAGTGGTTTTGTATTTTCTTCTAGAATTCCTACTGAAGAGGAGCTAATAAAGCATTATGATGGTTATCCAAGGCATGATTCTGTTTCAACATTAACACAATTACGTTATAATGAATTGTTAGATAAAATGGAATCGTACCGAAATTATAACCGATTACTTGATGTAGGATGTGGAAATGGACACTTCTTAAAAGTAGCAAGAGAAAGAGGTTGGCAAGTCTATGGAACGGAATTTACGGATGAGGCTGTGGATATATGTACTAAAAAAGGAATTATTATGAATCAAGGTAAATTGGATAGTAATAATTATGAAGCTAATTTTTTTGATGTAATTACTTCTTTTGAGGTTTTAGAACACATCAATAACCCTATTGAGGAAGTAAGCAATCTGCATAAGATATTGAAAAAGGGAGGCTTGTTCTATTTTACGACACCTAACTTTAATGCATTAGAAAGGTATATTCTTAAAGACAAATATAACGTGATTGAATATCCTGAACACCTTAGTTATTATACGCCATCTACTATCAATTACCTATTTACCAATCATGGATTTAAAAAAAATAAAATTGAAACAACGGGGGTGAGTATTTCTAGGTTGAAAAAAAGTTTGACTACTACTACTACTACTACTACTACTACTACTACTAATAATAATAATAATAAAGAACAGGCTAAGAGAGAAGAATCAGCGGATGAATTGATTCGAGTTAAGATAGAATCAAACCAATTACTTACTTTGGTAAAAAAAAGCATGAATAAGATATTAACAATTTTAGGTATTGGCAATTCACTTAAAGGATGGTACATAAAAGTTTGAAACCTTTATAAGTATAAGATAAGGAAAACCAATTTGAACTAATTAAATCTGTAATGAAAAAAAAGTATAATCAGATTCCAATAAAAAATATTGCCTTCCGTGGAAAACAAATCCCTTCCTTTGTTATTGAGAATGCTAACGACTTAGATTTAGAAACAGTCGAATCTTTTGGCGAAGAATGGGATAAGTTTTCGATGTTTTCTGATAGCGAAATTAAGTCCGTTGGAGATGAGTATTTTGATATCCTTCCTTCTGATTTATTGAAAAAATCTTCTTATGTATTGGATGTAGGTTGTGGATCAGGTAGATGGAGCAAGTACCTTATTGATTATGTTGGATTTATTGAGTGTATTGATCCAAGTAAGGCTGTTTTTTCTGCACTTAACCTTTTGAAAGGCAATGATAATGTACGAATAGCACAGGCTTCAGTTGGTAATATTCCATTCGATAATGAGACTTTTGATCTAGTGATGAGTATTGGAGTCTTACACCATATACCCGATACTGTATTTGGGATTCGAGAATGTGTGAAAAAAGTAAAAAAAGGTGGATATTTTTATGTCTATTTATATTATAATTTGGACAATAGAGGATTCCTTTATAAGTCCTTATTTATTACTTCTATTATAGTAAGAAAAATAATATCAAGTTTTCCGAGTTTCTTGAAAATTTTTTTTTGTGATCTTATTGCTTTTTTAGTGTACCTTCCGCTAGTATTTGTAGGTACATTGGTTAAAAGATTATTTGGAAAAATATACAAAAAACTACCTCTTTCTTATTATGTTGGGAAAAGTATTAATATTATTAGAAATGATGCACTTGATCGTTTTGGTACTCCCTTAGAAAAAAGATTTACGAAGAAAGAAATTAGAGGTATTTTAGAAGAAGTTGGATTAACTAATATTCAGTTTTCTAATTTTGAGCCATATTGGCATGTGATTGGACAGAAAATATAAGATTTGAAAAGAGTACTTATTATTACCAATCATTATACTAATCGTTCCCCAGGGCAACGTTTTAGATTTGAACAATATCTAGACTTTTTGAATGAAAAGGGCTTTAAATGTGACGTTTCTAACTTTATTACCCCTAGAACAGATAACTATTTTTCCAAATCAGGTAACTATTTACAAAAAATTTGGATAATCTTTTATGCCTTACTAATTCGTTTTTGGAATGTATGGAACATTAAAAGATATGATTTAGTATTTATTTTTCGAGAAGCTCTTCCTATAGGATCTACTTTGATAGAAAGGTTATTAGCAAAAAATAAAGCTAAAATCATTTTTGATTTCGATGATGCAATTTGGTTGCAGAATGTATCTACAGCTAATCGTCATTTGGCTTTTTTGAAGGATGCGAAGAAAACAGAACAAATTATAAGTTTAAGTAATATTATTTTTGCTGGTAATAACTATTTAGCTACTCATGCAAAGAAATTTAACTCAAATGTGGTTGTTATTCCAACTACTATTGATACGAGTGATCATCACAATCAAGTTAAAACACATAAAACTAAGAAAAAAATTACAATTGGTTGGACTGGAACTCATTCCACTCTAAAATATTTAAAATTACTCAATGAAGTAACTCCTATTCTAATCAAAAATTACGATATTAATTTTTTAATTATTTGTGATAAGAAACCTACATTGAATTGGAAAAATCAACATTTTGTTAAATGGTCAAAAACAACAGAAATTGAAGATTTATTAAAAATTGATATAGGTGTGATGCCATTATATCCAACAGAATGGGCAAAAGGTAAATGTGGATTTAAGATTCTCCAATATCTGGCATTAGGTATTCCTGCAGTCGCTTCTCCTGTAGGTGTAAATTCCAAAATTCTTCAACATGGAGTAAATGGTTTTTTAGCCGAAACAGTAGAAGAGTGGATTGAATATTTAAGTAAATTAATTGAAAGCACTACTTTAAGGTCAGAGATGGGGAAGGTGGGCCGACAAACGGTAATAGACAAATATTCTGTTGAGGCTAATAAAGAACTATATTTAAAATATTTTAACGAGGTATTAGAGATTTAGGCTTTCTATATCTTTTCTTCCTCATGTCTAGTAAGAGAACTAGACCAATAAAGTAGAAAGGCATACAAGGAATTTTATATCTTACTAAAGCGCCAAAATTATATGTACTAAAACCAATTGCAAAAGCAAAAACCAAAGAAAAAGATAGACAAAAAGCTATAACTGGTGTTGAGATTGTAAGTTTTAAAATTCTAAATACCCCTACTTTAAAAATTACAAATAAAGTAAAAAAAAAGGCTATTAGTGACTCCAACATAGCAGGAAATAATATAACTTTTCTAAACTCCCAAGGATAAGGTCTAAATAATGTTACATTGACTGCCTTTGGGAAAACGGATAATAGACCACTTAATGTAGGAGAAAAGTCTCCTAAGTCATAACCAACTCCTCCTGCTCTTTCTGTTACAAATTTATGATACTGTGCAGCTCCTTGTGCATAGTCCAGAATATTCTCAGGATTATATTTCTGTTCTCCAGCTAGAGCCATTTGCTGGAATAATATTCCTGCGGCTATGACGCCGATAGTAATTAGTAAGGGGAACATTACTACTTTGACTGCTTTATTTCGAATGTTTGCATTTATTTGGAGAAATACCCACAGAGCAAGAGCAGGGAAAAGAGCGAGAGCAATATAAGTCTTTATTATAAAAACAGTTAAACCTCCCATAATAATACAACAGAGTGATGAGGTTCGTTTTTTTCGTTTGATGAAAAAGTAATATGCACCCCAGACAGTATAACCTACAGCAGCTATAATAATAGTATCCTTCATTAAACCAGCTGCTCCCCAAAAAAAAACAGAGGGAATGAATAAAGTAGCAATAGCTATATTTTTATGAAGATGAGGATATTGGTCATAGAAAACTTCGAACAATTTCCAACAACCAAGAAAAGCATAAAAGGTGATGATTAATCCAATTGCTAAATAGGATTTAAATGTAATTAGACTCAATAAGCCTCCTATCTGTATAACCGCCATATTTGCAGCCCTTGTCATTAAATAGGCAGAACCTGAAGGTGTGAAATATTGGATGATTTCATAGGAATAGTTTTCTGGAGAAGTAAAATAAAGTTGAAAGAATAAGGAAGGATTACTCCAGAAACTGTTCCAAACTGTGGCTGCTCCATTAAAATAAACAAATGTATCCCCTCCATGATAATAATACTGATACATCAAAGCGGAACAAAGACAACCAATAAATCGCACATACAAAGCAGGCATAAAATACCGACGAATAACAGGATCTCTTCGAGTATATTTCCTTTTAAGTCGTCGAGCAATAAAAATTAATATCACCAAGTAAATAGGTGCTACAATTAAATCTTGGATATTTAAAATATCATAATACTTCATTAAAAATACCTTAATTTATAGTCAATGTGCCGAATAACTGGCTTATACTCAAAAAATAAAATAACTGAAAAAACAGTCATGCAAATGCGGGATACTCTTGCTTATGGAGGACCCGATGCTGCTAACTTATACCTGAATGACAACCAAACAGTTGCATTAGGGCATAGAAGATTATCTATTTTAGATTTGAGTGAAGCAGGGACACAACCTTTACATCGAGGGGATTGGGTAATTTGTTATAATGGGGAGATTTATAATTTTGAGGAAGTAAAACAAAAATTACCAGAATATAGTTTTACGACTGGAACAGATACAGAGATGATTATCAAGGCTTTTGATAAATGGGGATATGATGCGGTACAGTATTTTCGAGGGATGTTTGCTTTTGCTTTGTATAATAAAAAAACGGAGAAATTAATCCTTTGCAGGGATAGAGTTGGTGTGAAACCTCTTTATTGGTATCAAAAGGATGGCGTTTTTATGTTTGCTTCTGAATTAAAGGCTTTTTATGAACATCCAACTTTTGATAAAACCATTAATCAACAGGCAGTTTCTTTGTTTTTACAGCAAGGGTATATTCCAGCACCTGATTGTATTTTTAAATATGCGCATAAATTAGAACCTGGTCATTTTTTAGAGATTGATGAAAATCAACAAGTCAAAAAAATAAAATATTGGGATGCAAAGGAAGTTTATAAAAATGCTAAGTTAGATAATAGAAGTGAACCAGAAATAACTGAAGAATTAGAAGACATTCTAAAAGAAAGTTTTAAGCTACGCATGGTGGCAGATGTTCCTGTAGGTATGTTTTTAAGTGGTGGAATAGATTCTTCTTTGGTGACTGCTTTATTGCAAAAACAATATAATCACTCCTTAAAAACGTTTACGATTGGATTTGAAGACAAAAAACGGAACGAGGCGACTTTTGCTAAAGCAATAGCACAACATTTAGGGACGGATCATACAGAAATATATTGCACCGAAAAAGATGCGCTAGATATTATACCCCAACTACCAGAAATTTATGACGAACCATTTGGAGATAGTTCAGGGATTCCAACACGACTAGTAGCTAAATTAGCTAAAGAACAAGTAAAAGTTAGCTTGTCGGCAGATGGAGGTGATGAATTATTTGGGGGGTATACAAAATATGAGTTCTCCAAAAAATACCAAACAAAAATAGCAAGCATTCCAAAATTACTTCGAAAGGGAGTAGCCTCGATTATTAGCCAAATTAATCCAGATTTAGTGGATAAATATGGAAGAAAATTACCTGTTCTTAAAAATTATAGTGATTTAAATAATAAATTTTCGAAGTTTCAAAGTGCATTAAAAGCAGATGATGTGGTTGATTTTTTTAATGCAGCCTCTACTTATCTTAGTCCTGAAGCTTTAGCGAAATTTCATCCAATTCAACAAAATAGATTTCAGAAGAATGGAACTAGAATAGAAAAGGATCGTTTATTTTCTTTTTTGGGAATGATAGATATTAAAACCTACTTGGAGGGAGATATTATGACAAAAGTAGATAGAGCGACAATGCAAGTTGCGCTCGAAGGACGTGAACCATTTTTAGATCATAAAATCATTGAGTTTTCGCAGACTGTTCGGGATAATTTGAAATTGAAGGATGGAAAAGCGAAATATATCCTAAGAAATATTTTGTATAAATATGTACCAAAAGAACTAATAGAGCGACCTAAGATGGGCTTTGCTATACCTATTGAAAAATGGTTAAGAGGGCTACTAAAAGAAGAATTATTAGTGATTCCCACAGATGATTCTTTCTTAGAAACTTTTCAATTAAACTCAGCTACTATTCAACAAACGATTCATCAATTCTTGAATAAAGAAGGATATGTTAATCCTCACTTAATTTGGTTTTTATTTACATTACACCAATGGTATGAACGTTGGATGAAATAGGAATTTTTTGTATTTTTAAGGCATTATTTTACAAAATCATTAAAGAGTTCTTTTATAAAATCTGTCAAGTTAGACATTTCTTGATTTGATTGGGCGTTGAACCCAATCGAATCAAGATTTAAGGTATAGATTCAATTTTATAAGAAAGCTCCTGAAATCATTATTGCTATGAAAAAACAGCTTTCTTTTTCTAGTATAAAATTAAAAGATTTACGGAGTATTGTCCCTATTCAACCTTTGGTTGATGATAAAGTATTCAAAAAATGGTTTGACTACGATTATACTTTCGCCGAAGAGGAGGTAATTTTTTTAGAAAATCTGATTAGTAATAATGAACTTAGGCTAAACTACTATTCAGAAGAAGACTTGAAAGCAAAATTTATCATTCCGTTATTGAATAAAGTGAATTTTACTTTCGGAGATGTTACAGATTGGTATGAAAAACCGATGAATAGGGAAATAAATGGTATTCAAATAAGTGGAGTTACAGATTATCTAGTAGCAAAGGGATTAGATGAACCAGAATTACCCTACTTTTTTATTCAAGAATTTAAACCTAGCAAAGGTGGCTTTCCTGAATATCAATTGTTGGCAGAATTATTAGTCGTACTAAATTTGAACCAAGAGAAACAAATGTTGGGCGCACATATCATAGGAAGATTGTGGACGTTTATGCTCGTAGTTAAAGATGGAGAAGGATTTAATTTTATGCAATCTGCCGGCTTTAATGCTATGAATATAGCGGATTTAAAAAAACTTTTTATCACCCTAAAAGCGGTCAAAGCAGACATCAAAGCAAAAATTGAAAACTAAAAAACTTTTCCTAGTCGTCAATGTCGATTGGTTCTTCCTCTCCCATCGTTTACCTATTGCATTAGCAGCAAAAAAGAAAGGATATGAGGTAACCATTTTTGCCATAGAAGAAGGCGGACACGGAGAAGAAATTAGACAACATGGCTTAAATTTTGTCCCTTTACCAACTAGCCGATCCGGAACCAATATTTTTACAGAGTTAAAAGTATTGGTTTTTTTATATCGATATTATAAAAAAGAAAAGCCAGATATTATTCATCATGTAGCTGTGAAGCCTGTTACTTACGGTTCAGTAGCTGCCAAATTGGCTGGTGTACCTAAAGTAGTCAATGCACTATCTGGATTGGGATTTTTATTTATCAATGCAGATACTAATCGTATAGCTCACGCTTTGGTTAGTCTTTTTTTTAACTATGGTTTTAAAAATCCAAACCTAAGATTTATTCTTCAGAATAGAGATGACTTCCAAATGATACAAGAATTAAATCTTTTAAAAAAGGAGCAAATCTTTTTGATTAAAGGATCAGGCGTTGATTTGATGGAGTTTGCTTATTCAAAGAAACAATTAGAAGTTGATCGAAAATTAAAAGTATTGCTTCCAGCCAGAATGTTATGGGATAAAGGAGTTAGAGAATTTGTAGAAGCAGCTAAATTGTTGCATATACAGTTTTCTACTAAAGTAGATTTTTTATTAGCAGGTAATGTAGATATGGGGAATCGAGCGGGTATCCCAGTAGAACAATTAATTGAATGGACTGAAAGTAAGGTTGTTCAATGGATTGGTTTTCAAAAGGATATGGTAGCTACTTTGAAGCAAGCAGATATTGTAGTTTTACCTTCTTATCGAGAAGGTTTGCCTAAATCATTGATTGAAGCTTGTGCCATTGGGCGACCTATTATTACAACCGATGTCCCTGGTTGTAGAGAAGTCGTGGAAGAAGGAATTAATGGTTATTTGGTGCCCAAACAGAATGTTGAACAACTAGCTGAAAGAATGGCTAAATTGATAGAAAATGAGGAGTTAAGACATAAAATGGGCAAAGCAAGTAGAAAGAAAGCCGAAGCAGAGTTTTCTATAGAAAATGTATTGCAACAAACTTTTGAAATTTACGAAAACTAATGTGATAGGGGCGTAGATAGTTGGCAGCTCCAACAATGAATTGACAAGCAGCATTACCTAGTGTTTCATTTGCAAACCCTTTTAGAACCCTAAATTGATGTTTTGCCGATTATCCATCTAGGTGGCGGTGGGTTGTCAAAAAACTGTTTGACTATGAGGAAATATTTTTCCGAGCCCGAAGGGACGGGTTGCCAGTTTTTTTTGACTTGATTTCCTGCCTGCCTGCCGGCAGGTTTGTTTCTTTTTTATCAAAGAAAAAAGAAAGAGCATCAATAACGAAAAATCACTTTGAATTATGCAATAAAATGCGCTTCTTCTATTTGTAATTAAATTGCTAATTATTTTATTGCTGAATCGCAAGAAAAGTTTGAACAACAAATTGAAGTATATGCAACCAACAATATTACTAGGACTAAATGAACTAAATTTTGACTATATTCATTTTTATGCAAATCAGGGGAAATTACCTGTCTTAAAAAAATTATTAGCCCAAAACGAACTGATAGAAACAACATCCGAAAAGAAATACCAATTATTAGAACCTTGGATTCAATGGGTAACCATTCATACAGGTAAGACTTATGAAGAACACCAAGTTTTTAGATTAGGAGACATTACGGAAAGAAAAGATTTAAAACAATTATGGGAAACCTTTGAGGAAAAAGGGGTTTCCGTAGGAGCGATTTCTCCATTTAATGCAGATAATCGATTAAAAAGCCCTAAATTTTTTGTACCTGACCCTTGGACTAAAACAGCTCCTGCTGGGAATTGGTTAATTAAAAATTTATCAGATGCGGTCCAGCAAACAGTTAATGATAATGCCCAATCAAAACTTTCTTTGACTTCTATTTTTAGTTTGCTATTGGGCATGTTGGTGTATATCTCACCAATGGATTGGTTCAAGTACCTAAAGTTGGGCTTAGGCATTAAAAAACCCGGAACAAAAGCGATTATTTTAGATAAATTATTGGGAGATATTTTTATCAAATTATGGAAAAAACATCAACCTACTTTTTCTTCCTTATTCTTAAATACTGGAGCGCATGTCCAACACCATTATTTATTTAACTCACAGGCTTATAAAGGGGAATTTGAGAATCCTGAATGGTATTGCCCAAAAGGTTTTGATCCTTTAGAAAAGGTGTTAATGGAATATGATGAATTAATTGGTTGTTTGTTAAAATTAAAAACTAAAATTATCATTGCTACTGGTTTACATCAGAAGCCACATAAGCATTTGACTTATTATTGGAGGCTTAAAAAACATGAATCGTTCTTAGAAAAAATTGGGATTCAGGATTATTCAGAAGTTTTACCACGCATGTCCAGAGATATGCTGGTCAATTTTACTTCTGAAATAACGGCTAAAAAAGCAGCAACTATTTTTACTAGTTATCAGGCTAAAAATGATGGAAAGCCTATTTTTGAAGTTGATAATCGTGGTAAAAGCCTTTTTGTAGAATTGACTTATCCTGATGATATTAAAACAAATTTTTCGATAATTTCTGATATAGCTCCAACTATAGATAATTTTAAAAATGAAGTTGCCTTTGTGGCTATTAAAAATGGGGAGCATGATGGTATTGGTTATTTACTTTCCAATACTAGTTATGCTTTCTCTGAAAAAAATATTCCGCTCAAGAATGTTCATTCGTTTATTCTAAATACAGTACTTGAGAAGAATTTACAAAGCGTTTAAATTATTTTATTTTTGATTCTTTTGATAAAAAATATAATTAATCATGCTCTTCAAAAGCCCTTATGGGCTTTTGTCATTATAGCCTTAGTCTTTTTATTAGGACTCATTCCTCCTTTTTTTTTAGGAGTAGGAGAATATTGGGACAATTATAAGCTAGTGCTTATGACTTTTGTTCCTGTAGTTTATTTTGTTACCTGTTTTATTAAACAGCAAAAAAATATTGTAAACCTTCCTTTTTATACAATAGATATTTGTTGGCTTCTTTTTTTAGGTCTTTGTTTTTTTTCTTTTAATTGGGCGACTAATTCAGCATTGATATTGCACCCTGCATTTGGTTGGATGACACTCATCCTATGGATATTTTTAATACGTCATTTGGTTAATAAAGAACAAGTAAAAGAACAGAAACTATTCGCTGATATTTTAATGTTGACTTTTTTGGCGGTAGCCTTTCATATATTGGTGATTTTGAGTACCGGACAACTTACCATATTAGAAAGATGGAATTCTCATTTTGGGAATACAAGTAACTATACTTCGGCTTTTTTATTAGGATTATCCGCTTTTCTATTGTTTTATTCTAATACAAATAAATGGCTATGGGTATTAAAAATTATTAGCCTTGTTTTTGTTTTTATGATTATTCAAAAAGCTAATGCTAAAGGTAGCGTAATTACATTTGTAATTGTACTATTTTATTTTTTATGGACTTTTCTCCCTAAAAAATTAGTTAAGCAGCTTTTAGCTATAGGAACGATTCTAATAATTGTAATTACTGCTTCTTTTATCTATTTGAATTTTGAAATTTTCCAACAGTTAGGTGATGTTACTTTACAGGAAGCTGGAGCTTCCCATCGTTTATATGCATTAAAAAGCTCTCTTAGCATGTTTAGACATGCACCTATATTAGGACAAGGACTAGGGAATTGGTTTGAGTACGCTTATGTAGAAGATTTAAGTGAAACTATAGGGTTTAATCACCCTACTTATCATATAAGATTGGGGACACACAATTTATTTGAACTTATCCTAGTCGAATTAGGTTTGCTAGGATTTTTATGCTTTTTTACTCCATTTTTCTTTATAATAGTCAAAGCTCTTTTATTTAGTTATAAATATGATGCTTTGCAAAAAGCAGCTGTAACTACTATTCTTATTTACCTATGTACGGCTATTTTTTATAAGGATGTCAACTTATATGAGGCACATTTTAGCGGGTTACAGTTATTGACCTTTGTTAGTTTAGGCCTCCTATTTCAACAACAGAAAAAATATTATCTCCCTTTTAAAGCCATTTCTGGAATTTTGGCCGTATTGGGATTGATTGTGCTGCTCTGGTTTAGTTACTACATACTAGTTGATAAGAAGTATAATAAAGCTATTGCTAATCTAAATAGAGCACCTAATGCAGAATTATTAGATGATTATTTATTTTCTTCTTATTTTGATGATAAACAACAGCCTGTTGATAATTTAAAAGAAACAACTCAGTTAATGGAAACTGTTTACCACCCTTCGTTTAAAACTACACATGGTTTTTATGGAGGAGGACGTGGGGCGAATAGATTAATTCCTTTGCATTTAGCACAATTATATCAACGACAAGAAAAATACGATTTAACAGAAATATATTATCAACAATCCTTACAAATTGCTCCTAATGATGAATTAGTTCTTAAAAGTTATGCTCGTTTCTTGCTAAGAGTTAGAAAGGATTATGCTAAAGCTAAAACCTTTGCTTTAAAAGCTTATGTTATTCAGCAAAATAATTTCTATTGTAATATCTTATTAGGGGAAATTGCTATTCGTGAAAACGATTATAAAACTGCTAGAAAATACCTAGAACTTGTGGAAAAACATCCAATGGATTATGGTTTTAAGAATCTTACTTTTATTCTATTATCAGAACTAGCATTAGCAGAAGAAGCTACCGATAAGGCCAAAGAATATTTAGATAAAGTAAATTCTTCTAATTATATAAAGCAAAAAGAAAAGTTACAAACTCTAATAGACCAAGCTAACAAATCTGCTAATTAAAAAATGATAAAATCCAAATAATGAACTCAACCCTCCTCAACCACTTTCTCCAAAAAAAAGACCAAATTAAAAGCCATCTAACAACCTATAATACAGCCGAACCCTTCCCGCATATAGTCATAGATGATTTTTTACCTCTAGAAGTAGCGGAGCGAATCCTCACCAATTTCCCAGACAAAAACTTTAAAGATTTTAACCAGCCAGATTACAAAAAATTTCAACAAAAAAAATTAGGGCAAGTACAGAAAAGTTATTTTGTAAATATAGATCCTTGGTTGCGCTATATTTTATATGAATTTAATTCGATGGCTTTTCTCGATTATTTGGAAAACTTGACAGGGATTAAAGGATTGATTCCCGATGCGCATTATCAAGGTGGCGCTTTTCATTCTATTTTGACAGGTGGAAAATTGGCGGTGCATGCGGATTTTAATGTAGATAAGAAGAGGAATTTAAGACGTTGTATCAATGTTTTAATTTATTTTAATAAAGATTGGAAAGATGAATACGAAGGACACTTAGAATTATGGGATGAAGCCATGCAAGCTTGTCAAAAAAAGATTGCGCCTATTTTTAATCGCTGTGTGATTTTTAATACCACTTCTACTTCTTATCATGGACATCCAGTACCTCTAGCTTGTCCTGAAAACCGAACTAGAAAATCCATAGCGCTTTATTATTATGTAGCAGATGCTGGCGTATTCGATAATCGAGTGAAAGCACACACGACGCTTTGGAAGGAACGACCTGGTGAGAGCAATAGCAAAATAAATAGTTTTTTGGCGGCTATTTTTAGAAAAAAATAATTACCCTTTTCCTATGTTACTTACTCTCCTTTACTGGACTTTTATTTTCGGGCTAATGGTTACCATTGGCTTTTCTTTTGTAAAATACTCGCTAACAAATAAGAACCAAGAGCAGACTTTAGCGATAGAGACTTACTTTTTTACGGGATTTATGGTTATCATCGTCTTGAGCGCCTATCTGTCCATTTTTGCACCTCTAAGTCAATGGATTTTTCTAGGCGTAAATTTAATTGGAATAGGCTTATATATAATAAATAGGTCTGAAATTAATGCCTTACTAAATGCTTTTTGGAAGGATATTAATGAATTAAGGACATTAGAAAAAATAAGTCTAGTAGGAGGCATGTTGTTTCTAGGAATAATGGCATCAGGAGAGATTTGGGTCTATGATACTAAATTATACCATGCGCAAAATATTCAATGGATTCAAAAATATGCAGTTGTGCCTGGATTGGCTGGTTTTCAACCGCAGTTTGGGTTTAATAATATGTTTTTTCCAGTTACGGCTCTATTTACGATAGACTTGCCCGCCTTTTATCAAGATAAAACTTTATTACTTTACCCCTTTAATGGGATAGTTATTATAGTATTATTCTTGAAAATCTTGTCTTTCTTACGCAATGCTTTACAAGAGAAAGATTGGTGGCGAGCTTTTTTATACGGTATTGTTTTTGGTTGTTGTTTGGTGTTTTTTCCTAGAGGATTAAATTCTCCTGCACCTGATTATATTTGTGCGGCATTGATTATCTACACTTTTTTGGTGCTAGAAAAATATGCTTTTAAATTGTCCAATTGTCAAGTGCTATTTTTTAGTGGCCTGATTATTACGACCATTACCTTTAAATTAAGTGCCTTATTACTTGGTTTATTATTATTACCACTACTTAGTACTAATTATTCTTTTAAGAAAACGAGTGCTATTGCAGGTTTAGCCATCTTGATCGGTCTTCCTTTCTTAATTAGAAATTATTATTTGTCAGGGTATCTAATTTTTCCTTTCCCGCTCATTGACTTATTTACACCCGAATGGAAAATTCCTCATAATGTAGTTGTTTATGAAAAAATGTTGATTAAATCTTGGGCGAAAATACCAAACTCAGACCCCAATATCATTGGCGCTATGCCTTTTATGGAGTGGTTTAAAATCTGGTGGGGCAATAAAGATTTATTGTGGAAACCTCTTTTACTGGTTAATTTATTGTCTGTTTTTTCTATTCCTATTTTTGTAAAGCATCATAAAAAACAATTTGCTTGGTTACAAATAGCCATTTTGCTAAATCTTGCCTTCTGGTTTTATAATGCGCCTGATCCAAGATTTGTCTTTGGTTTTCTATTTTTAGGTGCAAGTTTTACGCTTGGTAGTTTTTTGTTGTTATTCGACTTATGGAAGTATTTGAACAAACTTATATTAATAGGCTTACTTGGTTTATGTATAGCTTTTTCTTTAAATTTTCATAAATTATACCTTAAAGATTTTTTATTAGACCCCGTTACTTGGGTAGTACCTAAAGGCTTACCTGACCCCACACTCAAAGAAATGAAATCCAATTTTAGTTATACGATGCCCATTCGACCTGATTTATGTAATAATTCACCCTTGCCTTGTGCTACTCGTCCTTTGGGTCAGATGATTTTGCGAGATAGTCTAGATATGCAAAAGGGATTTAAAATGATAGGGAAGGGGTTTCTTATCAAGAATTAATTTTACTATGGTTTTACTACGATGCCTTTTGATTTTAGCTTAGATAGCTTATTGTTTTATTATTTAAGATTTTTGTAATTTAGAGGAAAATTGAATTATGAAAAAACAAATTTCCTTTTCGACTATTAAATTTAGAGACTTAAAGCAAATAGTAGATTTAAAGCCTAAAATAGATAATCAAAGCTTCGATAAGTGGTTTTCATATGATTATAATTGGAAAGAACAAGATCATTCATTTTTGGAAGCATTAATTGATGATCACCGCCTTAGAATGCCTTATTATTCGGAAGAAGAATTGAAAATGAAATTTATTGCTCCTTTATTGAATAGAGTAGACTTTACATTTGGGGAGGTAACTGACTGGTATGAAAGAACTATTTCAAGCGAAATTAATGGTGTAGAATTGGGGGGATTGACTGATTATTTGGTGGCAAAAGGATTTGATGAACCAGAATTGCCTTATTTCTTTATACAGGAATTTAAACCCTCTAGAAAAGGGAGCGATCCTGAAATTCAACTTATTGCTGAACTTTTAGTGGCTATGGAACTCAATAAGTCGGATGAAATGCTAGGAGCAATAGTTGTTGGCAAAATTTGGGATTTTGTTTTATTGAAAAAAGTAGGAAGCAATGCTTATAATTATTTTAAATCAGATGGATTTAATGCTTTAAATATCCAAGATTTGAAAAAGCTATTCATTACCCTTCAAGGCGTGAAAGCTGATATAATATCAAAAATTGAAAAATAAAAACGTTTCCATAATAGATGAAGGGTTTTCTTATAAAAAAATTATGGCTTAAAAAACGAAGTCAAAGACTTAAAAAATATTGATTTGAAGTTAAAAACTTCAAATATCGGTTCGGTAATTATTTTGCTTGAAGCGACAAATTGAAATACATCTAATGATAGGTGAAGGCTTTTTGATTAATAAATAAAACAAGTAAGCGCCAAATACCGTAAAAGAGTAGTACAGATAAACTAATGCTCAACTGCTCAACACCCATGTATCCACTCCTAAAACGTTTTTTTGATTTCCTGTTTTCCTTAATAGGAATCCTGCTCGCTGCACCGATTATGGCTGTGGCGATTGTCGTTTTACGATTTACAGGGGAGGGAAGTGTGTTTTTTGTACAAGAAAGGGTAGGGCATAAAAATAAGCGCTTTAAAATACTTAAGTTTACAACAATGCTGAGTGCAGCGCCAGCACAAAAAAATAAAACCAATATAGGCAAAAGAGATCCTAGAATTACGCCAATTGGCGCTTTTTTTAGAAACTCTAAAATAGATGAACTTCCCCAAATGATTAATGTATTAAAGGGGGATATGAGTTTTGTGGGACCTCGACCATTGATGGAAGTACCAGATTTTATAAGTTATCCACCCGAAGTACAAGAAACGATTTATAATGTTCGGCCTGGTATTACTGCGATTGGTTCGGTTGTTTTTAGAGATGAAGCACAAATTATTTCACAAGTAAAAGAAGAGGGACAAGATCCGGCGGAGTTTAAGAGTAAAGTTATCTTTCCTTATAAAGGGAAAGTAGAAATGTGGTATAATGAAAATCAATCTTTTTGGGTAGATTTTAAAATCTTATTATTGACTGCATGGACGCTGATTTTTCCAACTTCTCAATTGGCATATACCTTATTTCCCGATTTACCCGAACGTACAGATGCGCTTAAAGTAGAGTTTGACCGGATGCAACAATTAAAAGAGAGCATTACTTTACTGGCGATAGTTGTTGCGGCACTAATACCCATTATTCAACCTAAATTCTGGTTTTTGAATAATTGGCAATTTATCCTTATGGCAATTATTCCAGTTGTCTATTTTGCTTATTTGTTGCTTAGGAAGAATAAAATTCCCGTTCGAATCGAAAAAGCCGATTTAGGTTGGCTTATTTTTATAAGCCTTGGATTTTTATCTTTTTTTTGGGCAACCAATGGTGGATTGGTATGGTATCTTGCTTTTGGCTGGCTTTGTTTGATTATGTGGATGCTGCTCTTTCGTTCGCTGACACCTAGAGATACGTCTAGTTCTTTTATGCCAATGCTATTTAGCATTTTTTTTCTGATTATCATGGTATACCATATTGCAGCTATCGGTTCGAATATCGAATTAATGGACGGCAGTTGGAATCATTTTTTTGGTAAAAATGCCAATTATACTTCCGCTTTCTTAGTTAGTTTTTATCCTTTTCTATTGTTTTATGAAGGACGATTTAGAATGGTACATATCGTGAAAACCGTTTTTTCTTTTGCGATGGTATTTGTTTTATATCTTACGGATGCACAATGGGCGACTTTAGCTTTTTTATTAGTGCTGATTTATTATAGTTGGACAAATTTACCAAGAGGTCAATTTTGGAATTCTTTTATTGGGGTAATGATTACGCTTTTTTTTGTTGGGCTAATGGGATTTTTTAATCCTATTTTTTTACAAAAAATTCCAATCATTAAACAAGTAGCGACAGTTTCTACTCATTTTAAATATTACTTAATTCAGGCATCTCTTTGGACAGCAATAGAAAATCCTATTTTAGGAGTGGGATTAGGAAATTGGCCACTACATATTTACCATCAATTAGATTTTAGTCACCTTAATGAATTTAATTATCCGACAACTTTTAGGCGTATTCGAAGCCATAATTTGTACACTCAGCATTTAGTAGAATTGGGCATGATTGGTTTACTGGCATTTTTATACTCGATCGGTAGTATTATACGTCGTAGTTTGTCCTTTAAAAAACAATTAGATGGCTATGAACAAGCGGCTTTTGCGTCGGTATTAGTTTATTTATTTACGGCTTTTTTCTATGCAGATATTAGTTTTTACGAACATCATTTTAGTGGAATTCATATACTAGCCTTTTGTAGCTTGGGAATTTTAAGCAGTAAAAATAGCGAAACCTTTTATATTTTACCTAATCGGATGAATGCTGTTTTTTTAGGATTGTCCATTGCTTGTTTAGTTTGGTTTGGTTATTCCAAATATAGTTATAACCTCTTTTTTCATACCCAACAAAAATTATCTACTCAAAATCCTCAAAAATCTATTCAAGATTTAGAATCATTGTATCAACCCGTTTTTAAAACTAACTTGGATTATGAAAATGTCATCCCTTTTGAAATTGCTAAATTATATCAGCAAATAGGAGAAAATGACAAGGCTGAACATTGGTTTCAAACAGCTATTAGCCAAAACCCCAATAATGAAACTATTTTATTGGGATATGCCCAGTTTCTATGGCAAGTAAGAAAAGATAGCATAAAAGCAGAAGCACTCGCTCAACAAATCTATCAACAGCAAAATAATCATTACGAATTAAATTTACTTTTGGCAGAAATAGCATTGTCAAAACATCGGTTTAATTTAGTAAGGAATTATTTAAGTGTTTTTGAGCGAGGAAAAGAAGATATTCTTTACAAAAGGGTAAATGAACTTAAAATACAATTGGAGGAGCTTGAAAAATAATAGACTTGTTACCCTTTCCTTAAAATATTGGAATTGATGGTATAGTTAGTACTATCGATAATCAAAAAATAATTGATTAATGAAAATAAAAAACCCTTGGCGTACTATTACTTGTGAAAAGCAATATGAAAATTCTTGGATAACCGTTACACATAGGGATGTTATAAACCCTTCTGGACATGAGGGGATATATGGAGTTGTTGAATTTAAAAAAATAACAGTTGGGGCATTGCCTATTGATAAGAAGTTTAATATTTGGTTAGTTAGACAATTTCGATATTCTATTGGTCAATATTCTTGGGAAATTCCTGCGGGAGGAGCGGATGAGGGGGAGCGCCTAATTGAGGCTGCAAAAAGAGAATTATTAGAAGAAGTAGGAATAATTGCTGGTAAATGGACTCCATTATTAGATATACATCCTTCCAATGCCATAACGAATGAATTTGCTAGAGTGTATTTAGCCGAAAACCTTGAACTATGTGTACCTAATTTAGAAGATACGGAAGATATAGTCGCTCAGAAATTTTCATTTCCAAAGGTAATAGATATGGTAATGAAAGGAGTGATTACAGATTCCATAACTATTGCAACGGTGCTTAAGGCAAAAATTATCTTAAATATTTAAATTAAATGCCAAGATCTATTGCTATCCTCCTCTTCGGCATGCATCGTAGCGGCACCTCTGCTTTTGCTGGCTTCTTAAATGAAAGTGGTATTCCAATGGGGAGTCAACTCATGCCACCCGCTTTTGATAATCCTAGAGGTTTTTATGAAGATGAACGAATTGTAGCCTTCAACGAAAAAATCTTAAATATACTTGGACAATCTTGGGAGGCTATCGAAGCAATACCTAAAAATTGGATAGCCATTCAGCAAATTCAAGCATTGCAAAGGGAAGCGACTACATTTATTCAAACAGAATTTGATAATATTCCGCTATTTGCACTAAAAGATCCTCGATTTTCGCTTACCCTTCCTTTTTGGCAACAAATTTTTCAACAACTAAGCATTGAAGTTAAGCAATATATACTCGTCAGGCATCCTTATGAAGTAGCTAATTCCTTATTTAAAAGAAACCAAATACCCAAAGCTACCGCTATATCCTTATGGCTGAAATATATGCTGGATGCTGTAGCTTTTTGTCAGCTAGAAAATACGCAATGGATCTCTTTTGAATCGGTTATTCATCAGCCAAATATCGTATTAGCTTCGTTAGATACTGTGGTTAAAGATAAAGGGAAAAAATCGAATACTATAGCTAAATCTTTTATTCAGCAAGAACTTCGACATCATCATGCGAAGCAAGCCATTAAAGAACCCTTGCTTAAAGAAAGTTATGCACTATTTCAGCAATTAATAAAAAATAAGAACCAAGCAACATTAACTGAATTAATAGCATTTCGTCAATCTCCCGAATATAAGGAATGGATACCAACTATAGATTTATTGGCTAGTTTGTCCATAGATTATGGTAATGGATTTATGGAATATCCTCCCTTAAAACAGAGGATTAGCTTAGATACGCAGGAAATTACTTTTGATCTAGTAAATCAAAAAAATGCAGCACCTATTCGTTTTAGGTTGACTTTTGCGAACCAATTAGTAGCTTTGAAATTAGCATATATTTCTTGGAAAACAGCAGCAGGGCAATCCATTAAAATAGACAATTTTACGACCAATGCTTTAATAGCATTTGAACAAGATTATGTGTTTAGTAAAACTGGATTTATTGAATTTTACCCGATCTTAAATGGTCCGAAAATCCAACAGATAAGCGCTGAGTTAACTTATCAGAAATTAGGTGTTTGGGCAGAAACGGCTATTCCAGAAATACATCAAGCTATCAAAAAAGCGAATTTTAATTTAGGTATTGAAAATGGCATTAAAATTACTTCTGCCAAACAACAAAAAGCTAATAAATCGAGTTTTTGGGTAGCTTTTTTAAAAACAGGTTTAAGTAGCCCCATTATTTTTCTAAAAAATATTAATGTAACAAATTTTAATACCCTTCGAAAAGCTTTATTAAACGAGCCACCAACCCTTATTCTAAATAATCTTAAAAAGAAATTATTTAATAATTCGACAAATGGTAATAATTGGCAACAGGAAGCACCATCTACTGAGATTGCCCAATCGGACCAATTGCTTAGGGGAATAACAGAAATTTTAAAAGAACCGATTGCCCATTTACCTAAACAAAAAAAACTAGGTCAGGTACTTTATTTTTCAACTTACTTACCTGATTTTGATACTTCTAGTGGTGGAAAAAGAGCGACAAGATATTTAGCTCTTTTAGCAGAAGAGATAGAAGTTTTTGTCTATACCTTAGGGGAACAACCAACGAAATATGTAGATAAATTGACCGCCGCAGGAATTCAGGTGTTACCTCAAATGGATTATGTACAACTGAAGGAGGAAGTTCCCATTTTAAAAGCGATTATTTGTTCAACTTATACTGCTTTTTCAGCGGTATCTATTTTAGCAGCACAATACCCGAACGCTCAATTGATTGTAGATACTGTTGATGTGCATTGGATTCGAGAAAGACGGTCGATTGGCCTTATTGATGGGTACACCAAAGAAAATGTAGCTAAAAATAAAGCTATAGAAATTGCAGTTTATCAACAAGCAGATAGTATTTGGGCGGTTACGGAAGAAGATAAAAAGACTATTTTAGCGGAAATACCTTCTGCTAAGGTGGCTATTATTTCTAATGTGCATCAGCCCGTAGTAAAGACCTTTATAGACAATGGAAAGTACACACTTTTATTTATAGGTAGTTACAAACATGAACCGAATATTGCGGCAGCACAACTGTTGGCTTTAACTATCTTTCCAAAGATTAAAGCCGCAATTAAGGAAGCTGAATTAATTATTGCTGGAGCGTATGCGCCTAAAGCAATCGCTGATTTGGGACAATTACCATCCGTTACCTTCAAAGGATTTGTAGAAGAAAAGGAGATGGGAACATTATATAAAAATACTTTCTTATCAATTTCACCCTTATTAGCAGGGGCAGGGATTAAAGGAAAAATTTGTGAAGCCATCGCCTTTGCTACTCCTGTGGTGACTACTGCTATTGGTAATGAAGGGATTAATCTAGTCCATGAGATAGATGGATTAATTGGACCTGTTGAAGACTTAGCCCCGATTATTACTAAAGCATTAAAAAGAGGATATGATTTTGAGCGAATGACCCAGGGTGCGACGCAGAAATTGGCAGGTTTAGTCGGGCCTTTAGCTGTAAAACGACATTTATTGGAAGCCTTTTTTCCTACGGTTTCTATTTGTATTGTTACTTGGAATGGGCTGGGCTTGCTTAAAAAATGTATCGCTTCTATAATAGAGAACACTCATTATCCCAATTATCAAATTTTAGTGTATTCCAATGCATGCACAGATGGGACGGTAGCTTATTTAAAAGAATTAGCGGTTAATAATGATAACGTGACACCCATTTTTGCTACAACTAATGAGGTTTTTGTCAAACCCAACAATAAAATGATGCGCTTCTTTCCTAAGAATGATGTCATTTTATTAAATAATGATACCGAAGTGATGACTAATTGGTTGTTAGAATTGCATCGAGCAGCTTATGCTAGTAAAAAAATAGGGATAGCAGGGAGTAAAATTTTATACCCTGATGGGCGTTTGCAAGAATATGGAGCCGAATTATATGCACATGGAGGAGGACAAAATATTGGAAAGGGAGAAAATCCAAACCAAGTGCTTTATCAAGTACCGAAAGTGACAGGCTACGTTTCTGGCTGTGCGATGTATATTAAAAGAAGTACTATTGATAAAATTGGGTTTTTTGACGAACGGTTTCATCCTTGTTATTATGAGGATAGTGATTATTGTTATACAGCGGCAGAACAAGACATCCAAACTGTTGTAACTCCTTATAGTATTATTTATCATAAAGAAGGAGCAACTGCTGGTCAAAATACGGATGCAGGGTTCAAACGCTATCAGGCAATCAACCGAGATAAATTCATCAAGAAACATATTGGTAAAAATAACGGAATTGATTGGGGAAATCGACAACTAAGTAGGAACAAAAGTGACCGAAGAGGGGTATAAAAAAGCATGTTATAATTTGCAAAAAACAATTGGAGCAAAAAGGTCAAACAGTAATTAATTGTCTATGATAACCGAATTCAAACAACAATTCTTCGAATGGCTACCCGAAAATAACCGCATGGAGCGTATATGGAAACTAGCACAAGTAGAATTTAAAAAACGGTACTATAACGATCGATTGGGGTTGTTTTGGGCTTTGTTGAATCCCTTGTTTCAGATGGGTATTTATTTTTTAGTATTTAAATACATCTTTAAATCTCCCGAAGAAAATTTTGCCCTATTTCTATTTTGCGGCTTAATTATATGGATGGCGTTTACGGAATGTACTGTACAAGGCATGCATATCCTCAATAAAAAACGCTTCCTCATTGAGAATATTCAATTTAATCAATTGGATTTATTCTTTTCGCATACCTTGAGTATTTTTATTGGCTTGGCGTTTAATATTGTGGTTTTCTTTTTACTCTGCTTTGTTTCTGGAGTAAGCTTAACCTTTAATGCGCTTTTATTACCGATTTTTTTTATCAATTTATTTTTGATTGCCACAGGTAGTAGCATTATCCTAGCCACCTTAAAAATATACCTTAAAGATATTGTTCATGTTTGGGCTATTGTTTTATTATTGGGTTTCTGGGGCTCTGGTATTTTTTATAGCGGTGAAGTTTTTAAAGAGGTATTTCCCCCTTTACTATTTGCCAATCCCTTTGTTGGAATTATTATGAATATTCGAGCAGTTATTATGAAAGGAATGCCACCTGATTGGCTGCTGGTATGGGCTAATTTAGGAGTAGGCTTACTAATTTTGGGAATAGGTATTTTTCTATTTAAACGATTCTCCCACAAATTTCTAGAGACGATTTGATACTTGACAAACCAGCAACTAGTAACCAGTAAAAATTTCTTTTGATTACAAATACAAATACAATTATAGAACCCATAGCTACAGACAAAAGAGAAGCAGTTATCACCATTAAAAATTGCTTCAAAACCTTCTATGTCCGAGAGCAAGCTGCTAGAACCATTCGTACTAGGGTACTTAATTTTTTAATGGCTAAACCAACGCCCATTAAAAAAGTAGAAGCCTTACAAAATCTAAACTTGACAATCAGAAAAGGAGAATTTTTTGGTATTATAGGAAGGAATGGTAGTGGAAAATCTACGCTATTACACCTTTTGATGGGGGCCATGCGTGCAGACGAAGGAAGTGTCATTGAAACGAAAGGAAGAATGTTACGACTAGCCCAAGGCATGGATTTTGAACCAGAATTGACCGCCAGAGATAATATTTACCTCACAGGCTCTATTTTAGGCTTAACCTTCAAACGAATCGGAAAAATATTTGAGCAAATTGTTGAATTTGCTGAAATTCAATCCTTTGTCGATGTCCCAGTTAAAACCTATTCCAATGGCATGTTAAGTAAATTAAAATTTGCCATTGCCACCTATGCCGAAGCAGACATCCTTTTAATGGATGAATTTTTTGTAGGCGTAGGAGATTTAAAATTTAAAGAAAAATCAGAAAAGGTTTTCCGAGAACGTTTAATCAAAGGTAGAACCATCATTCATGTGAGTCATAGCTTAGATAGTATTCTCAAACATTGCGATCGAGTTTTAGTGCTAGATAGAGGGGTACCGATTGCTATTGGGCAACCCGAAGAGATGGTGGCTAAATATGAAAATTTGATGCAAGAAGATTAATTGCAATCAAGTTTTATTTTTTTGACAATGTCTGCTTTTACTCCTTGAAGGGCTATATATAATTGCTTTAAATTTGCATTGATTAAACAGTTAAAACCAGAAGATAAAGTATAGCGATAATTATTTTCTCCAATTTTTTGTAGTAAGATGAACCGCCAATGTTCTCCCATAACGTAAGCACCAATGGCTTCTTGGTCTTGGTTTAATTGCATCGCTACTAAAAGTTCAGCAAGCAATTGATCTTGTGGAGAATTTCTAGTTTCAGAGGGTTTAAATTCTTGAATAAAGAAATAGGGTTGTTCGGGTTCTTTAAGTCCACTAGCTACTAAAAAATCGGTCTTCCCTCCTAATTCTGTACCATTAATTACTGCTTTTAGAGGGCGTTCATACCAATCAGATAAATGATTAACTTGGAAATCAATTTTATTGAGTAAGGGGATAATAAATTTAGCTTTTAATTCTTCTTCTGAGAAGCCGCCAATAATTAGTCGCCTATCAGATAATAATTGTTTTAAAAATACTTCTTCGGAAGTAGATATTTCATATGGATAATTGAACCATTTATCAAAAGCACTATCGTCCCATTTAGGTTCGATGTTAACCAATTCAGCGATTTGCTTTAATTTTATGGTAGAAAAAGATAATTGCTTCATGGACAAAAATTTATTTAAAATTACCCGATTTTACCCGATTTTACAAATATACATTTCCAAATTATAAAATTCATCATTTATCATTCATCATTCATCATTCAAAATTCCTATCATCATCCTCAACTGGAACGGCCTCCAAGATACCCTAGAATGCCTAGATTCCCTAATACAACAAACCCACCAAAACTATCAAGTTTACCTAGTTGATAATGGCTCCAAGGGAGAAGATGCTCAAATCCTAAAAGCAAAATACGCTAACCAGCCAAAAATCCAATTAGTCTGCAATCCAAAAAACTTAGGCTTTACTAAAGGCAATAATGAAATCCTAAGAAAATATATCCTACCTAATCCAACCTACGAATATGTCATCTTACTCAATAATGACACCAGTCAAGACAAAAACTGGATTGCCGAATTATTACAAAGCGCTCAAACCAACCAAGCTCATATCATTTCCAGCAAAATGATTAATTATTTTGATCGAACCAAACTTGATAATGTCGGTCATCAAATGTTGAATACCGGAGAAATTATTCCAATTGGACATAATGAACCGATCGAAAATTATACAGAGTCTTTTGTAAATATGGGCGCTTGTGCGGGAGCTGCTTTATATGATGTTAATATGCTCCGAAAGATAGGTATCTTGGATGAATATTTTACGACAGGCTATGAAGATGCCGAGATTGGCGTGCGAGCGAATGTTTTAGGCTATAAAACTATCTATGCACCGAAGGCTATTATTTACCATAAAGTTAGCCAGTCCGTTGCTAAAATTTGGAATTATGAGTATGTCCTGCAAATACAAACGAATATTTACTATTCCTTTTTTAAGCTGATGCCTACTGCTATCATTTTACTAACTATACCTTTCTTAATTTTTAAATTCATCGCCTTATTCCTCATCAACCTACTTTTCTGGCGACCAAAATTCTTAAAAATTCTCTTTCATAGTTATTATCGGATTTTTACTACAGAGTGGAGACGAATTCGGCAGGAACGACAATGCTTTTTGAAGGAACAATCCCTTTTGAGTAGTTGGACTATTTTTTGGCGATTGCGCTTTTTTTTGTGGTTTGATATTTGGCGATTTTGGACGTATATTTTGAGGGGGCGGGAGACTGTTTTTGAACGGTGGTGATAGACTTAATGAATATTAAATTTATAATTGAATGACTTCTAATAATTGGAAATCTTCTGGAAACAACTTTTTAGCATTCATTTTCGGTTTGCTTTTAACAATCTTCTTGCTAGAAATTGGTTTACGATGTTATAATCCCTTTGGCTTTCGATTGAAAGGAGACCGAATTATTCTTGAGACAAACACCTCAAAAACTTTTGCAAATGATAAAATTAAAAGTTTAGCTCCGAGTATTACTCATTCTAAAAACTCGTTAGGCTTTAGAGGTCCAGAATTGCCTGTTGACCGAGATAACTGGACAACCATTTTTGCGGTGGGTGGTAGTACCACAGAATGTTATTTTATTTCAGATGGTAAAGATTGGCCGACTTTATTAGGAAAAAAAATAACCAAACAATCCTCTAAAATATGGATGAATAATGCAGGTTTGGATGGTCTACTTATGGACATCCTTTAGGTGGTAAAGTCTATTGGGCTATTTTAGAAAGCTATAATGAAACAACTAGACAAATTGCGTATGCTGCCAATATTCCACTCATTGATTTAGTTCGAAAAATGCCAAAGCCTTCTGCTTATTTTTATGACATGGTGTATTTTACGGATGTTGGGGCGGAGATGGTGGCGGGGATTTTGGAAGAGGAAATGATAATTTTTAAACAAAACTTAAAAACTTATGAAAAAAAATCATCTATACACTTTGGGGTTTAGTTTTTTTATTTTACTATTATTATTTGGAGTAGAAAATGCTATTAGTTATTATAAGGGATACCTTTCGACTAATATTTTAGTATTTAAGTATGCAGAATTTTTTACTATAGTAGGGATAATTTTTTATTTGTTATTTTCTATTTTGAAAAAAGAATATTACTACACTATATTTTTAGTTGGACTTTTTATTTTTAGTATTGAATTTTTTTGTGGACATTACCTTTATTATCATCATCGCCGAAAGTTGGCCATATTTGGTTTGTTTGATAGAAAACCACCTGGCCCTACAAGATTTATTAGACTTCGAGAAAATTTGCCCAATCAAACTCACTTTTTTGAAAGTGTTGCTTATCCAAATGGTGATATGATTGAATTGCATATCGATAAAGATGGTTTTATTGAACCAGGTAAGCAGTTTAAAAACCCTGATAAAAAGATATTCTTTCTAGGTGGCTCTACAACTAAATGTGCCCATGTAAAGGAATTAAATCGTTTTCCTTATTTAGTTGGAAAATTAACTTCTGAGTTTTCTAATCTAAAAATTAATACATTTAATGTTGGAGTAAGTGGAAATAATTCCATGCATTCAACAATGGTTCGTGAAGATTTTAAGAGAAAAATCTGATTTTTGGCTGGCGTGAGT
>CAZXYA010000035.1:0-30795 GCA_964644655.1 uncultured Saprospiraceae bacterium
ACAATCAATAAGTTGCAATTTTAAAATGTAAAGTTATTTTTGAACCGTTCCATAAGAAGTAGTTGACAAATTTTATTTTGTTGCAAAAGTAGCTTGATAAGCAGTCAATTTCAAATCACATTTGATGAAAACCGATGATTCCTACATCATATAAGCGGAATACTTTTTATAAAGAGAGGTATAAAACGACGCCTTCTCTTAAGAATTTTTACTTTTGCGAATAGGAAAATCAAGTTATTTAAAATATAAAACCATAAATATAATTGGATACTTACTTTTATAGTTTTATCTTTTCGGTTTAATAATCACTTGAATTTATGTTGATTAGAAGAATTAAGGAGTAAAATATTGATTATTAATTGAATATAAATATTAATAATTTGATGATAAAATTTTAGGAAGACGAAAAACTGAGATGGAACACTAAAATTAGGAAATGTTGTGCTCTTATTTTCTTTTTCCTAACTACTCCACAAAACCATCGTTTTTATTTAATTATTGAGATACCTCACAGCAAAAATAATAATATGATGACATTTAGTACAAAAACTGCTCCACCTGCGATAGTTGATAATGTGTTGGATACTATTGGAAATACGCCATTAGTGAGAATACGAGGTTCCCAAGGTTCTGTGAAAGCAGAGGTATTAGGGAAAGTTGAGGGGTTTAATCCAGGACATTCGGCTAAAGATAGGGTAGCACTTTATATGGTAGAAAAAGCAGAACGAGAGGGGAAAATTACAGATGGAGCAACCATTATAGAGGCGACTAGTGGGAATACAGGTTTTAGTTTGGCAACCGTCTGTTTAATCAAAGGATATAAATGTGTATTGACCGTAAGTAGCAAAGCATCGGACGAGAAATTGCGTTTATTGCAAGCAATGGGAGCGGAGGTATTTATTTGCCCATCAAGTGCAAAGCCAGAAGACCCAGATTCTTATTATTCGGTAGCCAAACAATTGCATGCAGAGATTCCAAATTCTTATTATTTAAATCAGAATTTCGATGAAGCCAATAAAGATGCCCATTATTATTCTACTGGACCAGAAATTTGGGAACAAACACAAGGTCGAATTACCCATTTTGTGTGCTGTGTAGGAACAGGAGGGACTATATCTGGAACAGCTCGATATTTAAAAGAGCAAAACCCTGATATTCAAGTGATTGGCGTCGATGCTTATGGATCTGTTTTGAAAAGATATTGGGAAACAGGAGAATTTGATGAAAAAGAAATCTATTCCTATAAGGTGGAAGGATTAGGTAAAACCATTATCCCAGGCAATGTAAATTTTAGTTTATTTGACCGCATGATTAAGGTTCATGATAAAGATAGTGCGATTCGAGCTAGAGAATTGGCACAAAAAGATGGGCTATTTGTAGGATATTCTGCTGGCGCAGCTATGCAAGCCGTACATAAACTAAAGAGAGAATTAACGGAAGATGATGTTGTTGTTGTCCTTTTTTCTGATCATGGAAGTCGTTACTTAGGTAAAATTTATAGTGATGATTGGATGGATGATATGGGCTTCTTAAAGAAAAAAGAAGAATCTTATAATTCCTATCTTTACCGAAAGTATAAAGTACGATACAAACGAATTTATAATAAGGTGAATTATTATATTAACCAATCTTTGAAGATATAGAAAGAGGTTATGAGTTATAGACAGTCAGATTAAGAATAGATATTACAAAAATTATTATTATTAGTTAATCACGTCTAACATCCGTGTCCCTTCATTTTTTCGTGGTATTAATTGCTACCACGGAAAAATGAAGGGACACGGATAATTATCTATCTTTTATCTGACGCTCTATAATAAGGTTATGAGGATTGACACATAACCTCATAACCTTATTAATAAAAAAATGGAACTACCTTACTATTAAAAGCGTTAGAATAAGTCCATGCAATAAAAAATTACTTAATTAACAAAAATCAAAAAAGATATTGAGCGAAATTATTTTAACCATTGAGGATGTAGATTTAGTAGAATTATACGGTCAAGGAAATGTAAAATTAAATTTACTGAGAAAAGCATTTCCCGATATTACGATTACCTCAAGAGGAAATAACGTAAAATTGGCTGGCGAAAAAAAATACACTCAAAAAGCCAAAACGAAGCTAGAAGCCATGGTGAGAATGCTTCGAGAAAATAAAGAATTAACGACACATACAGTAACAGATTTATTGAACGGAGGGAATCCCTATGAAGTTAGATTGAGTAGTGGACCCAGTAATGCAACCATTGTACATGGTCGAAATGGAAAGCCTATTAAAGCCAAAACCCATAATCAACGAAAATTAGTAGAAGCTGCTGATAAGAATGATGTGGTTTTTGCGGTAGGGCCAGCGGGTACTGGTAAAACCTACACAGCGGTAGCTTTGGCGGTTAGGGCTTTAAAAAATAAAATTGTCAAAAAGATTGTTTTGACAAGACCAGCGGTAGAAGCAGGGGAAAGTTTAGGCTTTTTACCCGGAGATTTAAAGGAAAAGATTGACCCTTATTTAAGACCTTTATATGACGGTTTAGAAGATATGTTTCCAGCAGAAAAACTAAAATTTTTCATGGAAAATAGAGTTATAGAAATTGCCCCTTTAGCTTTTATGCGGGGGCGTACTTTAGATAATGCTTTCATTATTCTAGATGAAGCACAAAATACAACAACGACTCAAATAAAGATGTTTTTGACTCGTTTGGGACCAACCGCTAAATGTATTATTACAGGTGACCTATCACAAATTGATTTACCTTATAGCCAAAAATCTGGTTTGCGAAAAGCTATTGATACCCTAGGTCATTTAGAAGGTATTGCTGCGGTTTATTTAACGGCAGATGATGTAGTACGACACCGATTGGTGAAAGAAATCATTAAAGCTTATCAAAGGATAGATGATTTGGCACATGAAGAAAAATTGCGTAAAAAAGAAGAGCGCAAACAATTATATGAGGATAGAGCAGCTAGGCGGAAAGATAGAGACGAAAAAGAAGATATTGCTTAGTGATGCGTGTTAAGTGATGAGTTGTGAGTAAGCAAACTCATCACTCATAACTTATAATTCATAACTCCTAACCTGTTCCAATAACCATTTTTTCTCACTATTTACGCTTGATTGCTCAATAGCTTTTTTGAGTTTTTGTATTTCTGCTTGGTCATAAAAATTGACCTTTAATAAGCGTTTGGTAAAGCTGATAATGTTAAGAAAATTTTCCTTGTGATAACCAATGACTTCCTTCCTTCTGATGAAATTAGCCATTGCCTCCAAATGAGATTCTAGTAAACTAGTAGCTTTTATTTCCCAATAAATTCTTAATTTTAAAATTTTGGCATTTAGTGTGTTGAGCAAATCTTTGTCACTTACTTTTTGTAAGAATTGTAATGCTTCGTCGTAATTTTTATCTTGAAAATATAATAATCTTGCCATATTAAAAGCATAGGCACTTCGTCTATGATTTTTAGGTAATTTATTTTTATTTGCTTGGATAAACTGACCTGTCCAAGTGTAATCTTTAGTTATAATACCGAAAGCGACAATGTTAGCATAAGTGAATTTAGACAGGACACCTTTTTCTAAGAAACAACCAATTTCTAGCCCTTTTTTATACAATTTTAAGCTTTCAACAGCAAAATTCCGTTCTCCATTATTCACTTTTTTGATACAATAATTAATGGCTAATAAATAAATATCTTTGATTTCTTCAGCCGTAAATAAAGTACCATACTCTAATATTTGTTGTTTTAAATTGTCAAAAGAAGTTTGTTCTGCCGGTTTGACAGACAGTTGATAAGCATTATAATAAAGAGAAATAGCAGGAATATTTTGCCAATTTTTTTTGAGGATATACCCCAAAATTTGCTCCACCCATTCAAAATCATATTCTATATTATAGAAAGCCTGTTGAGCTTTTAGAAAGCAAGCTTGCCGAAGTTTAGCTGAAAAATAGGCAATGTCGAAATTTAAACCTAGTTCCTGTAAGTTGACTGGAATATCTCTTTTTTTAGAGCTATTTAATTCAAATTGTTCTTGTTCTAATAAATTTTTAGCGGCAAAATAAGCTTGATTGCGAAAAGGTTGTGTTTCTAATTTTTGTAATGCTTTTCGTTGCACTCGATTAAAGTGTTTTTCTAAATCATTTTTTCTGTAAAACTTAACTAATTGGATTTGTTGGTCAACCGTCCGTCTTTGTTGTTGCCCAATAAAATTTTCGACGAGTTTTAGTAAATCACTTAGTAATAGGCGAATCTTATGGTCTTTAAAACTGGTTTTTTTACCGAAAATATGTTGATGCAAGTCGATTTTGTTAGGTAATTGCCCGCTTTTTAAGCTATCTTTTAAATAAGTAAAAGCACTAACTAATACCTCAGAAGAGTTGATAAAAGGAGATTCTAAATAAATACTTAACTGATTTAGCTCTTTTTTATTCAATTTTTCTAAAATTTGAAATAATAAATTGTTTTTCATAGGCGACAAAATATAATGTAATAAACTGATTATTAATTATTTATTGCTTGTAATTTATTGAAAAAATGCTACAAATATAGAAAAATGATTTTTTGAAAACGAAGAATGATTTGCAAATTTGTCTTAATTATTCCCAATACTACATCAGACATCTTAAAACTCAAAAAAATTTAATCACCCGATTGTACTAATCAACCAAAAGAAGTTTAACGATGCTAAGCAATAAATTCCGACTAATCCAAAATGCCATCTTATCCTTAATTATTTTATTTCTATTCCCTGCTATAACAAACGCTCAACTTTGTTTTGGTGTGGAGGAAAGAGTAGATGAAAATAATTCAGAAGAAGTTTTTGTAGATATTGTAACAGCTAATTTTACAAATATTGCCACTTTTCAGTTTGCCATTTCCTTTGATACAACTCACTATGAATTTTTACAATTAGATAATGCCAATTTGCCTTTTTTTGAAGGTAATTTTTCTGTGAATGCTGGAGGAACTTACGGAATCATGCGTATAGCTTGGTTAGATTGGACGCTTATTGGACAGAGTTTAGAAGAAGGAAAAATAATAGGTAGTTTTAAGTTTAAAAAACGCACAGATATAGTTACTCCGTTTCAAATTACGGACGAACCTATGATTATCGAAGCTTATACGACTGGTTCGAAACCGCTTGATATTGATGATTGTATTACTGGCGAGCCTTTAGTACAATATTTAAAAGGACGCATTATTTTTGATGAAAACCGAGATTGCCTATTTGATGAGGCAGATAGACTAGCTACAACCACAAGAAACTGGAATAATTGGAATAATAAGACGGTACAAGGCGAGAAGTATAGTTATAGTGGTTTCCTTGCTGAGGATGGAAGCTACAATATTCGATTAATTCCTGGGGAAAACCGAATTGAAGCGATTCCTGCTGGTCCTTATTATAATATTTGCTCCCCTCCGATTATTATAGACAGTAGAAATTTTGATAAAGATTCAATTTATGAGACCTTAATTCAAATTGGCGAGGAATGCCCTTATATGCAGGTGAATATATCAACTTTACCTAGGGGGGAATGTGAAGAAATGTTCTTATTTATAGATTATGTTAATAATGGGACTATAGATGCAACGGAAGCTAATTTGGAAATAGATTTAGACCATCGTATAGAAGTATTAGGAATAGAAGGCGCTTCTCTAGTTGAGTTGGGGGGGAATAAATACCAATTGGATTTAGGAGATTTTCCTTATGGGGCAGAAGGTTTTATTTCTATTCGAGCCCAAATACCTTGTGATTTATTACCAGAGGAAGTACTTTGTCATGAAGCACGGATTTATCCAAACGAAATTTGTGGGGAAGTAGATGAAATTTGGTCAGGAGCAACTTTGAAAGTGGATGGTAAATGTGATGGCGAAGAGGTGATTTTTGAGATAGAAAATATTGGTAGTGGAGATATGTCCGAACCAGTAGAATATGTAGTGATTGAGGATGCTGTGATTTTAAGGTCAGAGGAATTGCAATTACCAAGAGGTGCCTCTAAATCAATTAATTTGCCGGCAAAGGGGACTTCTTATTATTTACAAGTTCCTCAAGATATAGGGTATCCCGGAGAATATAAATCGAGTTCCTTTATCGAGGCTTGTGGTAGAAATGAAAGTGGTACTTATAGTACTGGATTTGCTGACCTTTTTCCTAGAAATGATAATGACCCTTTTATAGATATTAATTGCCATCCCCTTAACAGTATAATACATGAGGGAGCTCAAATGAGAGCTGCACCAATTGGTTTTGGGGAAGCGCATTTTATTGAACCGCAAGATTTTATTACCTATAAATTGTTTTTCTATAGAAGTTTCCAACCAATAGAAATAATTGATACTTTATCTACGCTTTTAGATATAGCTACTTTTCAAACTACGACCTCAGGTTTACCTTATGATTTTACGTTACTAGATAATGTGCTTCATATTAAGATAGACCCTCAGCAGACAATAGGCATAACTAGTGATTTTGCCAACTTTTTGGAATTTAAAATTAAACCTATACAAGGAGTCTCCTCAGGTAGTCAAATTCTTAACAAAGCTACTATTTATAAAGAAGATCGTCTTCCTGATACGACGAATACGACTTTCCACACTATCCAAGCTAATTTTTTACAGAGGACGACTCCTATTAAGGGTATTGAGGAAGTCTCAGCCTTGACTATTACTCCAAATCCATCTAATGACTTTGTGTTTTTTAAATTAAATACGCAGAAAAATACAAAAAATAAATTGATGGTTTTTAATATGAATGGTCAGCTTATACACACTGCTTATCTACAGCATAATCAATATCGCTTCCAAAAAGGAGATTTACCAAGTGGAACGTATATATACCGATTGGTTAGTGCTGAAGGAATCGTAGACAATGGCCTTTTTGTATTGATTGATTAATTTTTCACCACAAACAAGACATCTACTATCCATTATTTAAATCACCCGACTGTAACTATTTTATCTCGGCAAAAAATTAATTCCAATGACTAGTTTTACCCAATCCCGACTATTTTCAAAAGTCTTGTGTTTGTTTTCTTTTTTGATGTTATTTTCTTCTGGACTCAAAGCCCAATTTTGTTTAGGCTTAAATACGGAAGAAGATACTACTACCGAAGACGAATTGTATTTGAACATTACCACAGAGAATTTTAAAGGTATAGCTGCTTTACAATTTACTGTTCATTTTGATCCTGCTGAATATGAATTTATATCATTTGAATCTTCCATAATTCCTGATTTGGGTGCTCATAGTATAGGAATAGCCCCACGTTTAGCAGAAGGTAATTTGACGGTAGCATGGTTTGATGATAAAGCACTAGGAATTGACATAGAGACAGAGCAACCCATTATTATCTTTAAATTTAGACGGTTAGCGGAAAATGCGGGCAGTTTTGAATTTACGAATACACCTACCTCGATAGAAGCTGCTACGGCAACTAGTACCATTGCCGTAGGAAATTGTAATGCCGAAGCCCCTTTAGTCGCCATCCAAACTGGACAACTGTTTTTAGATGTAGATGTAAATGAAGATTGTTTATTAGATGAAGCAGATGTGGCTGCCTCTGAAAATAGAATATGGAACAGTTGGAGCGTCACCTCCACAGTTGATGGAAAATCCTTTCTTTATGGAGGAGTATCTCCCGAAGGTCGGTATCAGGTACAATTATTTAAAGGAATCAATACCATTAACATCCTACCATTAAGTGGTTATTATGCTGCTTGCGAACCGACTTTCACCGTTGACTCAGAAGTAGGTGCGCCTTTGGAACAGACCTCTTTGATACAAATTAAAGAAGATTGCCCTTTTATGGAGGTGAATATCATAAGTTTTTCCACAAAACCATGTAGAGAAGAGGTTTACTTTTTAGAATATAGTAATAATGGAACCATCACAGCAGAAAATGCCTACATAGACTTGCAAATGGATTATCGCTTGCAAGTTGAAGATTTTAGTTTGCCTTATACAGATTTGGGGAATAATCATTTTCGATTTGAATTAGGAAACGTAGCACCAGGAACAAAAGAATTAGTTTTTATTTATGGAAAAATTCCTTGTGATTTGTCAGAGGAAGAGACTTTTCGACACGAAGCAAATATTTTTCCTAATGAAATTTGTGGTTCAGTTAATCAAAATTGGTCGGGGGCTAGTTTGGAAGTGGACGGCAGATGTGAGACAGAAAAGGTTGTTTTTGATATTACCAATATAGGGTCAGGAGACATGACGGCTCCTTTAGAATATTTAGTAATTGAAGATGCCGTAATTTTAAGGTCAACCGAAATATTATTAAAACAAGGCGAAAGAGAAACCATTAGTTTAGACGCCAATGGTTCTGCCTATCAATTACGTATTCCACAAGAAACAGGGCATCCAGCAAATAGTACCCCAACTGCTTTTGTTGAAGCCTGTGGGCGGAATGAGACTGGTGGGTTTAGTACTGGTTTTGCCAATAGATTCCCCAATGAAGACAATGATTTCTTTTTAGATGTAGACTATCAATTACTGACTGGGTTTGATAATAGTACTCGATTAACTGCTGCACCGATTGGATTTACCGCAGACCATTTTATAGCACCAGACGAATATATTGAATACCAAATATTTTTTGACCAAGCTTTTGTCGCCTTAGAAATTATCGACACGCTTTCTCCTTTATTAGACATGGCGACTTTTGAACCCGTTTTATCAAATCATCCTTATCAATATACCATTGAAAATAATATCCTTAAATTAAATTTAGCTGCACCTGTGATTGGGTCGCCACTCAGCCTAAATGGATTTATCAAATTTAAAATTAAACCTTTAACTGATATTCCAATGGGTAGTGAAATCACTAATCAAGCAACAATTTATAGAGTAACAGAAGACCCTATAACGACCAATAGTGTTTTTCATACAGTTATGGATGATTTTGGTATGGAGACCACCACCACGGAAGAAGTCATTGAAACTGCTGTATCTTTGACTGTTTTTCCTAATCCTTCTACTGATTTGGTGACTTTTCAACTGAAAAATACCCTAACAACGGATCATCAATTAATTATTTCAGATGTAAATGGTAAAATTTTGAAAGAAGTAAGTTTTACGGAAGATACTTTTAAGTTTCATAAAAAGAATAGACCTGCGGGCATTTATATATACCGATTACTGAATAAAAATGGAGTAGTAGAAAACGGCTTTTTTGTATTAGTTGACTAAACATATAGCATTTGCAATAAAGATTGTCAATGTCTTAGAAACTCCAATTCAGATGCTGCACTATTTGATTGGAGTTTCGCCATTTCCCCGCATTTCATACGGGGTTATTGAGGTTTAATCCCCTTCGGGATTGGCTATTTTCCAACTTGGGAGCTGCTGGAACCGTTTACCTTCAATCGTAGACCGATAGCTCTAAATTAATTCAAGGGTTTTAAATTCAGCAAATTAACCTGCAATATTCACAGCTCACGGAGCTGTGTTACCTTATTACACAAAACAATATAAAAACATCAATATAGCATTAAAAGTAGCCTACATAGTGCATTTTTAAAGTAAAATATATCCCTACCTTTGGGATAATTTACTGGATAAATATACTTATAAAAATGCGTAATAATCGACTTGCCGTAAATTTTTACTTTTTGATTAATGGTTTTATTTATGCCAATTGGGTATCAAGACTACCTCGTTTGCAAGAAATCTATGGGATGGACAATAGCACAACAGGCATGATTTTATTGACTTATGCAATAGGAGCTTTGGTTGCTATGCCTTTTTCAGGCTGGTTAATCGTCAAAAATGGAAGTGAAAAAATGACGATTATCTCTGCTGTATTATTTTGTGCTTTGATACCATTTTTGACGGTTATGGGAACAACTTTGCTTTTTGGGGGGATACTTTTTCTTGCAGGCATATTTACGGGAGTCATGGATATATCTATGAATGCCCAAGCAGTTTTAGTAGAAGAAAAATATAAAAAACCAATTATGTCTTCTTTTCATGCCGTTTTTAGTGGAGGGATGATGCTTGGGGCAGGTGTTGGGGCTTTATTTACGAAATGGGAAACCCTTATTTTGTATCATTTTTTGTTTATGGCATTTTTTGCTTTTTCTTGTATGATTTGGAGTAGTTTTCATTTAGTTAAAGATCAACCTAGTTTGGAAACTTCGGAAGCAGGAGACGGCGGTGGTTTACAACTACCAACAAGTGCTTTATGGGGCATAGGAATTATTGCCTTATGTTGTATGTTAGGAGAGGGGGCAATGGCAGATTGGAGC
This sequence comes from uncultured Saprospiraceae bacterium, assembly GCA_964644655.1. Classification (GTDB taxonomy): domain Bacteria; phylum Bacteroidota; class Bacteroidia; order Chitinophagales; family Saprospiraceae; genus JAFMDF01. The sequence continues at coordinate 10,246 of CAZXYA010000035.1, forward strand.
ACTATTTATATGAACCAAGTTGCCCAAGCAGATGCTGCACTAGCTCCTATAGGTTTAGGCGCATTTTCTACAGCCATGATGATTGGACGTATTTTTGGAGATAAAGGAAGAATTGTATTTGGTGATGGTAAACTATTGATTATTAATAGCTTAGTAGCGTTAAGTGGAATTCTTCTTCTAGTCAGTTATCCCAATCCAATTGTGGCTATTATTGGATTCTTTTTAATTGGATTAGGGCTCTCTGTTATTATTCCAATTGCATTTAGCACCGCTGGTGCTATAGAAGGATTAGCGCCTGGCGTTGGGATTAGCATGGTTTCAACAATAGGCTATAGTGGTTTTTTATTGGGGCCACCAATTATTGGATTTATTGCGGATTGGCAGACCTTGAGAATTGCCATGTTTTTTGTGGCTTTTCTGTTTTTGATAATGACAGGTTTGACGATTTTGAATAGTAAAAAGAAAGTAAGTACTAAAGAGATTTAAAAATAAAAAGGCAATCTTTTTTTTTAAGATTACCTTTTACCAATGTGTTCAATTTTAAAGTATGTTTGTTGGTTTAGGTGTATAAAGGCTAAATTGTGTATGGATATAAGAGTGTTTAGAAAGGGTGTCTCAAATGGTTAGTAAGGTAATAGATTTATCTTATATATTTTTACTCCCCTAAGTAGTCACAAATAGCCTATTGACAGACTAATGATTATATGTTAGCTTACACTTTAAAGATGAGGGAGGTAAATAAATACCTCCCCTTCTCCCAAAAAGAGTAATTAATTCCTAAATTAGTTAAGAAGAAGTGCTATTATTTTACTTCTTCAATCCTTTTACCAATTAATTTATCAACTTTATTAAGTTAATTAGCGAAAAGAGGCAAATTCAAGATTTGCCTCCTGAGCATCGCATTATTGGAAAACTCAAACGTTTTATTTGCTGAAATAGAATGACCTTTCTCATTCTTCTATAAATAGATTAGCATAGTTAGTCCATGCTTTTAATGGTTAAGAAAACTATTTAAAGTTAGCAAACCACTAGGTATATACTAAAGGGTTTTCTTATAAAAATAAAATCCTCGTTTCTTATATTGATTTGATTAGACATCGAGTCTAATCAAATCAAAAAAAGGTTTTTAAAGGGTGAACTAAAATTGATTTTCAAAGAAAATCAATTTTAGTTCACCCTTTAAATCCCTTTTTTACAAATTTTGCCGTTCGATACGGCAAAATTTGTAATACTAAATGGAATTTTGAGGGCTATAGTTTTTTATAAGAAAGCCCTTGTATATACTATCAATAGTATAAGTATATAATACTTGAGAATCGATCTTATTAGATAAAGATTTTTTGGTAGTAATTTAGATGGGGGTTCTAAATCGGATTGCAATGCAAATATAAGGAATACAAAACATTAAATTAAGGATTATACCCCTAGGGGGTATTAAAGTTTATTTAAAATTTTAACCCTATTGTTCAGGTATAAATTTTTCCATCAATTTAGCTAATTGACGAAGTTCTTTTGGACAAACTCCTTCTTGATAAGTTACGGTATGTTCTTTAAAGGTAATAGAAGTTAGTGGTAAGTCTCGCATCTTGCCTTTATAAACCGTTTTAAAACTGGTGAAATTAGCAGCTTCAAATTGTGCTAGAATGGCATTGTAACTTGTGTGGTCAATTGTTATTATTTTTTCCCCTATAACTGGAACATTTGCAATACCGATATATCTAACTGCCTCTGATTCCAATAATTCTACTGTAAATAAAGGATTTCTCAATCCTCTAGTTCTTTCTTTTTGATAAGTAATAAGAGCAGGTGCATCAGTTATTTGGGGTAATTTTTTTTGTTGGCTGGCACAACTGAAAAAGCTAAAGACTATTAATAATAGATTTGTATTTAAAATAAGTTGATTAGACCTTGATAAAGGATGAATTAGAAAAGTCATATTTTTTTAATTTTGATAGCAATTTATTTAAAACCCCAATTTTTAGCCACCTAGGGTGGCGTTTTCAAAAAGTGTATGGTTTCAAAAATAATTTAAAAAGAAAGCCCACAAAAGAAATTTTAGTTAACTTTTATGGGCTTTTGTTTTTGGGATACCTTACTTACTACTGTCTACTGGATTTTCTTACAAGGTTAGCAGCCTTCGTATCTATTCTGTGAGCTGGTGCAGTTAATCGAGCGTAGCCTACTGTGAAATCATAAGCTTCCCAGTAACCAAATTTGCCATTAGAAGACTTCAATTGCGCACCATCTCTAAACAATTTCCACTTTCCATCTCCTTCGTCACAACAGATACCATCTCCATAACCATCGTAAATCACATAAGTATAAACCCCTGTTGGTAAATCAAGATTTTCTGTAATAACCCTTCCTTCTTGATCATCTTCATAAGGACCGTAAGTAGCAATTATTTCCCCAGAAGCATCCTCAATCTCAAATGTTGTTTCAGAGCCATAGTAGTCTAAAGTAACTTGGATAGAGATTTCGCTGAAGTCTCCTGTTTCTTCTGTATTTTCCTCTTCCTCATACTCTTCTTCTTCCGTATCCTCTTCATTATCTGTGTCATCTGTATCCGCTCCATCATCATTGGTATTTTCTTCCTCCTCATTTTCTTCTTCTTCCGTATCCTCTTCATTATTTGTGTCATCTGTATCCGCTCCATCATCATTAGTATCTTCCTCATTATCTGTTTCTTCGTCCTCTGAACTATCTGCTCCTGTTCCTTCTGCAAAAACTACTGAAGCTTTCTTTAAATTATCCAATAAGCTACTGTTTACCCAACTTTCCATTCTACTAGCTTGACCAGCAGAGAACATATACATGCAAGGATCGTCTGCATAATCCATAAAATTCATGTGTAAATCTTCACTATTACAAGATTGAGTACCTCCTAAGGAAGGGCAACCGTAGTTTGGTTCTGTTTGATTTGGCGTATCCGTTACTTGATCATCTGAATTACAACCACCATCTCCCCAAAGGTGATCTAAGTTTAAATAATGTCCCATTTCATGCGTCAATGTTCGACCTAAATCGTTTGGAGACTGGCTAGAAATATTGCTGCATCCCGTTCCGATGGCAAAGGCAAACTGTGCAATCATCATACCGTCACCAGTACCGCTTCCACCTAAGGGGGAAAAACCTAGGCTACCTTCAGCATCTCCTACTACAATATTGATATAGCCTGCCCATTCTTCATTATCTACTTCTGTTGTTTGATTAATGGTAATGGCTAAATCTCCATCACTTAAACCAAAACCAGCAGGGTGATTTTTACTACCTAATTGAAAACCAATACATGCTTCGCCATTGCTAATACCTGGGTAAGTTGAAGCGGCATTATTTGTCCATTGTACAAGGTCACTATTTTTTCCTTGAAAATCGGCATTTAAGACCTCGATGGCTTCTTTAGCCGTTTGAATCAAACATGCTCTGTCTGGATTCGTAACTCCTTGATAGTGAATAGCTATTGGTAAAATGGTTGGGTTCGTACAAGCAGCTCGACTTTGTGCCGTTCTACTTTTCAAGTTTCTTTCAAACATCGCTACAGATCTTTCATGTGCTATTCTATATGTGGGATCTTGTAATTTTTGTTCCATGTGAGTTGTAGAAGCACAAGTCTTTCTTGCCGCCGCAGTCGTATGGTTATGTGAATTAGTAAGGGTTGTTTTTTGGGGAGTGTTCGTAGGGCTAATTAATGCTTCGTCTTTCTTACAAGCGACCATTGCTAAAGCAAATAAGGCAATCATCATTAATTTCTGGATATTTTTCATTGTTTAAAATTTTGTATTAGTCATTAAAATAGAGGGTATAGTGTGGGTGCTATACGGTCTATTTTTTCTGACCTGAGTTTAAAAATTGGATTTAATTAATTTGTAACCTTGAATAAATTTTGTTTTTAATCGTTATCATTATGCGGTTACAACTATCAGACGAAGGATTTAAAAGCACCCCCTATTGTTTTTCTATTTTTTTTGAGGAAAGTATAAAATAATAGATTTTTTTAGTTAGTTTAACTATGTATTTGTTTGATATATAGGGTGTTATGATTTTTAGAAAAAGTATTTATTTTTTGTTTTTAAATAAAAAGAAGAAAAAACAGGTTACTTCTATTCCTTTTTGCGTTCTATATTTTAGAATGAAAGCCTAGATAAGTGGTCGTTTATTTTTAAAGTAAGAAAGGTGCTTTGGCAATTTTTGCATCCCATTCGGTTGGTTGACTTTAGTCAACCCGTAATTCTCTTTATATTATATACCTTCCCGTTGACTAAAGTCAACTAGCCGTTCTGCTTTTGCAAAATTTGTTAGGAACATCTAGTTTAGAATTTTTTATAAGCAAACCCTTCAAAAATAAGTAATATGTTATCTAATAGAAAATGGTTTCTGTTTTATTCAAGACTAAGGATAATAATAATAGGGGCTTTTATATTGGTACCTTTTTCTAAGTTATTCCGCTCTGTCTATTCAGAATATGAAGCGATTTGGAATGTATTACTGATAATATTAGGTGCTCTTTTGATTACTTTACTCTTATTTGATTACTTACAGAAACCTTCTTTTTTGGAATTGGAAAAAGTAGAGAAAGGAATAGTGTTTAAGCTTTATAAGCCTGATACTAGAAACTTCTTTTATTTGAAAGAAAGTGCTATAAGGTTTCAACTGATTGCCGATGGAGATTTACTCACCTATAGAATTTATAAAAAGCCAATACCTGTATTCAACCAAATAGAATTTTTTATTAAAAAAAAGAATGATCCTACTATTAAAACAGATAAGATAAATATTGGGTGGATGAGTGAGGAACAAATGATTGAATTAAATCATGTTATCAAATCACAAGCATAGGATAACACTGTAAAGATAATTTGAGCGTAAATAGGAATCAGCAAATGTAATTCTGTTTTTCTAAATATCTTTTATATCCTAAAATCAAACCTTACCGAGCATCCAATGCTTCTCGAATCTCCTGAAACCGAGCCTTTGTAATCGGATAACCAATAATAAAAAAGATAGACACAACAAAAAGGCTCAATACGATTGGTCCACCCACGAAGCCTAGCCCGTCAATGGCAGACTGAGGAACATCTTCCACACTAGTTTGTTTGGGAAATTCAATCCAGGCCAATAATAAACCAGCTATAAAAGTACCCACTCCAGTAGTCATTTTATGTGCAAAAGACATGGTAGAAAAAAATAAGCCTTCTTGCCGATTCCCTGTTTTTAATTCAAATTCATCCACTACATCCGCCATCATTGAAGAAGCTAAACTTGCCGCAATCCAAAGGGCAGAATAAGCAATAATAAGGGTTACTAAAAATAGCGGTAAAACTAAAGTTGAATCATTATCAGGGAAAAAACCTAAAATTCTTAAATTATAAGGTAAAGAAAAAAAGAAACCCGAAAATAGGGTACCCCAAAAGGTAGCCCATTTCTTGTCTAATTTATCCCCTAAATTGGGTGCTATTAATAAGGCTAAGAATCCTCCTACGGCAGAACTGATGGGTAAAACCGCCATTTCTTGGGCAGAAAAACCAAAATAATAAGGACCATAATAAGGAGAAAAAATAATCCCTACGCCTAAACCGATATATAATAGCATTATAAATAAAACCAAACTGCGGAAAGAAGGCATTTTAAAAGCAGTAACTAAACTACCTAATAATTGACCAGTTGTTAATTGATTTTGGAAGGCAGAGGGTTTAGGAAGATTGGGAATTATGGATCTTGTTCCCCATGCACTTATAATGATGAAAATAGCCATTAATACTCCACATAATAAAGCGAATGTTGGATAGGCAGCTTTATTTAGCAAACCGTTAGCATATTCTTCTGTAGGAACAAAATAGAAGAGATAACCAATAATCATAACTACTACGGAAAATAAAGTCGCAAAAACCAATCGAATAGCTGTAATGGAAGTTCTTTCTTTATAATCGGTACTTAACTCTGCCCCTAGAGAAATATAAGGCACATTAAAGAGCGTAAGTGCAAACCGAACTAAGATGGCAAAAATGGTTAACCACCAAAAAAGCCCCATTTGATCTAAACCTTCAGGAGGTGCAAACAAAAGCCATGTGAAAAAGCCTAAAGGAATAGCTGAAGCAAATATAAAAGGATGCCGGCGACCCCATTTTTTGGATTGCCATTTGTCAGAAACCAATCCGACTAGTGGGTCTGAAATAGCATCGAAAATGAGGGCAATCAAAGAAGACAAGCCTGCCAATTCTGGGTCTAAGCCTAATACTTGACTAAAATAGAAAAAGAGGAATAATTGAAATAAACCGTCTTTTATGCCACGAGAAGCTAAACCAAGCCCATAGAACAGTTTAATATTCAGAGAAAGATTTTTCATTTTGTATGTGATGCTAATGTTTGATTAGAAAGCATTTATCGTAAGTCCCAAAGAACAATTTTTTTGCTATTATTTATAATTTTTAACAAATTATATTACTTTTATTGCATAATTTAAAAAATTAAATTCAATATATTTAGTCAAAATAAAATGGTATGAAAAAAAATAAAATAGTTTTAGGCGCTTTTTGGATAGAAGGCACCGATCAATATTTCTTCGGATTAAGGGATGCTAAAAATTATCAAATGGTCAAAGGTGGCAATATATTAGACCCTCGTAAAAAATTATTGTATGCAGATCCTTATCCAACGGCTGAAAATTGTACCAGTTGTGGGAATAAAGTTACGCCAATTGGTCCTTTTTTAGGCGCTCCTATGGAGGAATTGCCTGCTAAATGTAGCGATTGTGGTGGTACTTGGACACCTCCTCCTACAGAGGAAGAGTTGGCGGAACAGGCAGCAGCGGCAGCTACTAAAAAAAGTGGTGGCTTTTTTAGCTTTTTAAAGCGCAACTAATTTAGTGATGAGTGATAAATTAGGAGTAAGTACCTATTCATAACTTATCACTCATCACTCTTTTCTACGCACACTAAAAACCGCCCGCCCATCTGCTAATAATTCCTTATTTTCTTCATCAAAAGCCTTTAAATTGGTTACAATGCTACTTGTACCAGACCGAATTACTTCTCCTGTGACTATTAGGGCTTTCCCTTTATTCGGTTTTAAATAATCTACTCGAATATCTAAGGTAGCTAATTTATCTTCCCTTGATTTTAGTAAACTAGCCGCAGCCATTCCACCAGCTGAATCCAAAGCAGTCGCAATAACACCTCCATGCCAATGTCCAGATAGCACATTTCCAATTAATTCGGGACGAAATGGTAAACGCATTTTAACATAGCCCTTTTTTAATTCCAATACTTTTAAGCCCAAAAATTTATGAAATGGAATGCTTTCTTCATAGAATTTAATGAAAAAAGCAGTTCTTTCTTTTGCAATTTTATCCAATGGAGTTTCTTAAATGATTAATAATTTATTGCTAGTTATCGAATACACTAACCAGCAACTAGCAACCAGTAACTAGTCTATTTTCACAACGACTCGCCCAGCAATCTGCCCTTTCAAAATACTAGCAATTTTATCCGATAATCCATCCAAACCAACCTCATCCACCAATCCTGCTGGATAATCAACTTTCCAATCACTTGCAAAATGATTCCAAACTACTTTTCGTAAATTAATATCACATTCCACCGAATCAATTCCGATTAATCGAATACCTTTTAAAATGAAAGGAAAAACAGAAGTCGATAGAGTAGGGGAGTTGACCAAGCCACAACAAGTAGCGACCCCATTATATTTTAAGCTTTTTAAAATAGTTGCCAGCATATTGCCACCAACCGTATCAATTGCCCCAGCATAAAGTGGTTTTAATAAAGGTCGTCTAGACTCATCATTTAAAGCGTCTCTGCCAATACATTCGGTAGCCCCCAAGGATTTTAGTAAGTCATGCGCACTTTCTTTGCCTGTAACCGCAACGACTTCAAAACCTAACTTACCCAAAATAGCAACTGCCATACTGCCTACACCGCCACTAGCACCTGTTACGACAATTTTGCCCATATCTTGATTAATACCTTGGTTTATCAATTGGTACACAGATAAACCTGCGGTTAAGCCTGCTGTCCCATAAACCATGCTTTCTCTTAAGCCCAATCCATCTGGTAAAGGAATTACCCAAGCAGCAGGTACTTGGATATATTCTGCCATTCCACCAGCCGTATTCATTCCTAAATCAAAGCCTGTTACCAATACTTTATCTCCTTTTTGGAAGGCATCGTTATCAGATTTTTCGACTGTCCCTGCGGCATCAATGCCAGGGGTATGAGGGAAATTTCTACTTACACCTTTATTGCCACTTGCGGATAAGGCATCTTTATAATTTAAACTAGAGTAGGCTACTTTTATTAGGACTTCTCCCGCTGGTAAATCGTCCATAGACAATTTTTCAACAGACGTTTCAAACTTTTTTTCGGCTACTTCGGTAACTCGAAAAGCGGTATATTTTTTTGACATAAATTTAAACAATTTTCAATTTATAATTTTCAAAATGCGACAATCGACGAATGATAATATTTAGAGTTAACACTTACAATTTTTCTTACTATAACGTTTTTCGTTGAAATTGTCCCAGAGGGACAAAATGTCTGTAGAAAATCTAGAAGTTAGCATTTTATTACCGTGCCTTTAGGTGCGGTATGTATCACATATTGTACCTACGGCACAATAAAATCCAGAAAATTTGGTAACTCTCTACCGACATACAACCCCTAACGAGGTTTATCCAAAACCACCAAGGGAATCAGTTATTAACAGTAATTTTTTAAATTTTTCAACGGAGTCCTAGAAGATAGCCACTAGGCTTTTTGAAAATTGAAAATTGTTAAGCATGCTGCAATTTTGCTACTTTAGGCTTGGCATATCCCTTGCCTTCTATCATGGTTTTAGCAATAATTTCGCACATGATTTCGGAAGTACCGCCACCAATTTGACCTAAACGATGGTCTCTAAACATTCGAGCTAATGGGTAGTCTTCCATAAAGCCATAGCCACCGAACATTTGCAAACATTGGGTAACCACACTATCTGCCAATTGTGTACCTAACAATTTTGCCATAGCAGATTCTTTGACCAAATAATCTTTGTCCATATAGCGCCGATAAAGGCTATAGGTAAATTGTTTGATTAATTCCACTTCGGTAGACATTTGCGCAATTCTATGTCGTAAGACTTGGAATTGATTTAATTTTTTACCAAAAGCTTCTCTTTCATCCAAGTATTTAATCGTCAATTCTATGGCATATTCTGAAGCTGCATATCCACCGACAGCTAAAGACAATCTTTCAGAAACAAAATGCTCCATGATATAGAAGAAACCTCGATTTTCATCGCCTAATAAATTTTCTACAGGTACTTTGACATTATCGAAAGCAATTTCACCTGTGTCTGATGCTCGCCAACCTAATTTATCTAATTTAGTGGCACTTAATCCTTCCGAATCTCTATCCATAATTAATAAACTAATCCCCTTTGCCCCTTTGGCAGTTGGGTCAGTTTTAACGACCACAATCAAAAAGTCACTCAAAACACCATTGGTAATAAAAGTTTTAGAGCCATTGACGATAAAATAATCACCTTGACGAACAGCAGTTGTTCTAATCGCTTGTACATCCGACCCACCAAAAGGTTCGGTAATAGCTAAACAACCTACTTTCTCCCCCTTGATACCAGACACTAAATATTTTTGTTTTTGTGCTTCTGTTCCTTCGGCATTTAAATGCGTTAAGGCAAGGAGTGGATGTGCGCCAATAGAAGCACCAAAACCACCAGAATTCATGCGACCTATTTCTTCATCGAAAATGACATTATACATCATATCTCCGTCCATTCCTCCATAAGCTTCGGGTAAAGTCATCCCAAAAAAGCCCATTTCGCCAAACTTTTTATAAATATCTCTTGGCAGTTCTCCATTTTTTTCCCATTGATTAATATTAGGGCGTACTTCTTTTTCTAAAAAGGCACGGAAGGTTTCTCTAAATAATTCATGTTCTTCGGTAAAATAAGAAATTAAGCCACCGCCGACCCCTTTGCCTTTATTTGTCTGTGGCGCTTTGGCATAATTGACATCATTAATCATCATTTTAGCAATGATTTCTCGCATGATTTCTGACGAACCACCACCAATTGTTCCAACTCGTACATCTCGATACATTCTAGCTTGGGGATAATCTTCGATGAAGCCATAACCGCCATACATTTGCAAACATTGGGTCGCTACTTTTTCTTGTAATTCGGTAGCAATTAATTTTGCCATCGAGCATAATTTGACATTATAGACCCCATTTCCATATAAATTGGCGCAGTAATAACCGAAAGCTTTTAAAGCTTCTACTTCGGCGGCTAATTGAGCAATTCTGTGTCGAAGTACCTGAAATTGATTAATGGGTTTGCCAAAAGCGTACCGCTCAGACATATATTGCAAAGCCTTGTCAATCGCTACTTCCATCGACACCACAGAACTAGGCACAAAACAAGTTCGTTCTAACTGCAAGCCATTCATTAAATAGGCAAAACCTCTGCCCTCTATCCCAATTAAATTTTCTACAGGCACTTTAACATTATCAAAACTGATTTCGGCAGTATCCGAAGCATGCCAGCCCAGTTTATTTAATTTTCTGGTAGATACCCCTTCCATGGATTGTTCGATAACCAATAAACTCACGCCTTTAGCACCCGCACTAGGGTCTGTTTTTACCACCGTAACGATAAAATCGCCATAAACACCATTGGTAATAAAAGTTTTACTGCCATTAACGATATAATGGTCTCCTTCTCTAATGGCTTTGGTTTGAATGTTCTGCGCATCTGACCCTGCACCAGGTTCAGTTATGCCAATGCTGCATAATTTTTCGCCAGAAATAATCCCTGGTAAATATTTTTCTTTTAATGCCTTCGACCCATATTTTAAGACATAAGGCCCTGCCATATATTGGGTTACTTGTTGAGCTATCTGAAATCCACCAGAGTTTACTCGACCCAATTCTTCGTTAAATACCACATCATAAAAATAATCTAAATCCATCCCACCGTATTCCTCAGGAAAAGACAAGCCTAAAAAGCCCATGTCTCCCATTTTTGTCCAAACGTCTCTGGATACTTGCCCTTCTTTTTCCCATTGGTCAATATTGGGTTGGACTTCTTTATCAATAAATGCTCTTAAACTTTGGCGAAATAATTCGTGTTCTTCTGTGAAATAATAGGAGTTCATCTATTTAAGTTATGAGTTATAAATGATGAGTTATGAGTTCTTAAAACTACAAACTCTTTATATATAAGTTCTAAAAGTAATCAGACAGAATTAAGTTAACAACTTTGAAATATCGAACTAAGTAACGAGCAAATAATAAGTAGTGCATTTGGAGCTAGAGATTTTGTCTCAAGGCTAGGCATTTTTTTTAAGAATAGCCTAGCTATTGTTCAAAAAAATAACGACGCATTGAGGAAAAATATCAGTTCCTAAATGCTTTAGTTATTTTTTACTCGTTACTAAACTCTACTCGTCAAAAAACTATGTGTACTTTATGAACTATGTTTACTATGTGGTGAAAAAAAGAGGTTCATTTATTCTTGTCGTAGTAATTAGACTGCCTTCAATGCTGCTCTTGCCAAGTTTTTCAAAATAGCTACCGTCATTTGTGGCATATAAATAGTCGGTAAATCATGCCCCATACCTTCAATAAAAAGCGTAGCTGCATTCGGAATCATCGGCGCATATTTTTGCGCATGTTCAAATTTAATAAGCGGATCCGTTGTTCCATGAATCACTAAGGTAGGCGCAGTAATTTGCCCCAATTCATCGTATCTAGAACCTGATTTTTCAATGGCTAAAGAATGATGATCCGTTGCCTTGATATTATAACCTCGTCTTTTATTCAATTCATACATGCCTCGTTGCAAGACTAATTTTCTGTCTAATTCATAATCACCTTTGCCATCTTGTAATTGTCGAATAGCTAAATTCAATTTCAATTTAGTTGCTTCCTTTTTAGAACTAATTGGATATTTTAAACTGACGGCAATTAAATTTCGATAAAAATCTTTAGGCACATTGGTTAAAGCAGGGTCGTAGAAAAAACCTGTGGACATAAGAGAAGTTAGAGATAGGACTCTGTCCGCATGACTTATTGCCAATCTTTGTCCAATCATACCACCCATAGACATACCAATAATATGTGCTTTGTCAATGCTTTCTTTATCCAAAATAGCAATCACATCTTTTGCCATATCTTCCAATAAATAAGGTTTCTTTTTATCATAATTGGGCATCCAATCAGAAGACCCAACACTACGATTATCAAATCGAATGACTCGGTAACCAGCATCGACTAAGGGTTGATAAAAATAGTCGGGCCAATCCAATAAAATTTGGGTATGTCCACAAATAAGGACAATCGTTTCTTGATTAGCTGTTGGACTATCTATTACTTCATAACCAATAGTAACTGCTTCATTTTTAGCAACGCCTGTTCTACCTGTAATAAATTCAGGAATACCTGCTGCTTTGACTTGCTGAATCATTTCGTCCACATTTTTAGGCAAAGGTGGTGCTGAATTGATAAATAAATAAGCGCCGATGAGGACGATGGCTAGGATGGTGATTAAGATATAAAGTATAGTCATTGGTAATTTTCAATTTATAATTTTCAATTTTCAACCGCCTTATCCAATTTGAAAATTGAAAATTGCACATTGAATATTGAAAATTGTTAAGATTTTGACGTGTACCAAATAGGCGAAGACCAAGCTCGTTCCTGTATTTTCGCTGGTACATTTCCTGGTGTTTCCTCTCCTAATTTAGCCGCATCATAAGTACTCTAACGAGGGGTTGGGATTTCCAAAACCCGAACATAATAAAAAGCATTTTGATTGGCATCAAATTCAAGGTCTTTCCATACCTTTTTTAACTGGATTGCGCCAATATCGTTGCTATAACTCGCTTTTTTTACATTCACAGTAGATTTCAAAGGAGGTAATTGACCATTTTTATCCACTTTTCTAGCTCCTGCCCACACAACTTCAAATACTTTTTCTTGGGCTTCCCCATTTTCATCTACCCAACCTTTAATTACCTGAATTCTATCTAAATTTGCTCCCTCCGCATCCTTAATAGCCCAAACCAAGAAAGCAGGAACTGCCGACTGCGAACTGCCAACTGCCGATTGATTTGGAAGGTCGCTGCCCATCGGAACACCGTTCTGATAGGCAGTCTCCAACCAATTTTCGTGAGTTAAGCTTGATTCTTTATATTGCGAACTAACCAAAAAACGAACTTTAATCTCCAAGCTAGGAAAGTATTTTGGTTTGTTTTAGTAATTGACATCTCGTTTTATTTGCGAAGGTAACATCCCTCTACGAGCTGTGCAACTTGAAAGTATTATATTTTTTTTGAATGTAATGTGGGCGTAATTTTTTGCTTAGTCCCTTCTTCCCATGCTTTTTTTGCTTTTGTCCCAACTTCAATCATCGCTAAGAATTCTGTCCAATGCAAGTGACTTTTTAATTCTATCAACCCCAAGGCAGGCGTAGTTTTGGTAGCCAATCCTGCATTGGCTAAAGGCATAATTTCGCTATCATACATGGTCCATTTTCCCGTTAAGGAATCGGCATAAGCCACCCGAATGAATGGGCCTTTATGATGCGCAAAATAACAATAATAATTGCCCAATTTATTATCTACCCAATCAGGGACTTTAATTAGAGAGGGACTATTGATATTGGTATAGCGATATGCTTTAGCTTTTGCCTCCAGTATGGGATGAATGGATGGATAAATGATGGGTTTGTCTAATAACCTTGTCGCTTTAAAGGATAAGATAGTATCGCTTTTAGGCGCAAATTTAGGTTGAATAGAGGACTGAAAATATTGAAAGGCTAGAAATAATAGGATTGCTAAAAGTAGGACCGATAAGAAGATGATTTTCAGCACTTTCATTTTTATTGAATGTATATTACGATGGAATGCCACAAACACAGCCAGGATAAGTATTATCTCTCCATGTTCCACTAATTTCAGCAGCTTTTTCAAAAATGATAAAATTGTTAGAACTAGTCATTTTTATGCGAATACCTGCGCCTAAGCCTGCAAATCCTGCACCTATTATCGCAACCTCAAAGTGATTACCTTTTTTATTAATTTGATTCAATCTATTTTTTATAATGGGGTATTAAGTAATTGTATTAGTATTTAGATATAGTGTACTAAAATTGATTGATTTATTGTATTTTAAATATAAAAAACCGAAAAAAATTAAGTTGTTATTAAATTTTTTGCTGTAGAATGAACCTTTTTGTACTAAAAATTATTAGTATCGTACAAAAAATATCCACTTTTTTACCCTTAAAACTATAAGATGCTCTATAATTTCTATAATTGACATACTATGAATAAGACAAAGAAGAAAATCATTTTGGCAGCTATTGAACAATTTAATGAACATGGACTTTCAACTGTTCGGAATCAAGATATAGCAAAAGCATCGGGCGTAAGTTTGAGTAATTTTAATTACCACTTTAAAACCAAACAGGATTTAGTCTATGAGGTTTGTGACTATATGGTCATCGTGCTAAAGGAAAAGGTATATGGAAATAAGGTCTTAATGAGTTCTGAAGGACAGGGTTTAGATATTACGCGGGCTTATTTAGAATACGAAGAAGAGTTTAAGTTTTTTTATTTGGATACCTATAATATACTCCAATCTTATCCAGATTTAAAAGAAGAATTTCAAACCCGTTTAAATGAAGCTATTTTAATTATCAAAAATTTAAATTTCTTGGCAGTAGGAAAGGGGGCTATGAAGCCAGAACCACCAGATATGCCGGGCTTGTACGAATACTTGGCGGAACAAATATGGATTAATAACCACTTTTGGTTCGCCCAAAAATATATTAGAGGAAAAACGGAAGATGCAATTCTTCGAGGTATGGAAGCTAACTATGCGATTCTATATCCACATTTAACAGAAAGGGGAAAAAAAGCACATAAAACTTATATCGCTGACTTAAAAAAAAAGTAGAGAGTGCTGAATAATATATCAATAATAGGTTCTGAATCCTGTCTACTCTTTTATTTTATTACTCCTCTTTTCTAAAAAAGAATTGGAAACCAAAGTTCATGCTTAAGGTATTCGTATTTATGAAGGAATCTTGATTAAGATATCTGTAACTTCCTTTAACTTCGAAGGCAACCGTTGGTCGAAGGAAATAATTGATGCCGATACTACCAAAAAAGATAGGACTGGTTTCTGTTTGATTGACTAAAAAATCTCCACTCCTAGTAACTAACTGGATACCTCCACCAATTTCTCCAAATAAAACGGCTCTTTTTTTTCCTGCATTTGGATAATACCGAGTATAAGGTAAGGTTTCTAAGGTAAAGAAATTAGGTCCATCAAAATTTTGATTTCTAATGGTAATATTGGCGCCTAAAACCCAATTCTTAGTTAAGAATTTTCCAATATTTGGACTTAAGGTAATCGTACTATTTTGACGACCATTTCTAGAGGTTATTTGAATATTTCCAGCAGTCATTCCTAAGAATAAACTTCCTTTTTGCAAAATACCATTGCGACCATTTTTAGACCCTTCTGGCTTTCTATCAAAGAAAAATTTTAGACCTGTTCCTATCTGAAAGACAACTGCATTATTTATGATTTCTTCTTGGTCGATGAAACCAACAGATAAAGTATTTTCTATAGCAATATTTGGACTTAAAAATAAGTCAAGTCCTAGGCCTATGCTACCTGTAAATCGGGTAAAATCGCCTTCTGTAAAAAAGCCAATATTACTTTCTGCAAACCAAGCATTCTGCGCCTGATTACTAAAATAATATCGAGCGGTCCCGTTTAATCCAAAGTTAGTTTCAAACCCAGAAATACTAGAAAATAGAACACCGCCCCCTACCACAAATTTATCTGAGATAAAATAAGACACAGTAGGAGTTGCGGTAATCGAGAAGTCTGACGAACTATTTATTATAAGCAATTGAGTAGAAGCAGATCCATCAATGATTAAATTTCGATGACTTAATTGACTAAATACTGGATTAGAAACATAGCAGAAAAAGAGTAATAATAAATACTTGATTTTCATGAGCAGAAATTTAGGGTCATTTTATGAATGATTTGAGGAAAAATAGATTTTGTTCTCCCTACAAAACTATAATACGAAAACTTTCTAAACAAGGATAAATAAAAGAAGAATACGCTAAACATATATTCAGCATAAGATGTAGCGCCTAATTCAATAGGGCGTCAGATTGAAAATTGATAAAAAATCCCTGCCTGCCGCAGGCAGGGATTTTTTATCAATTTTTTACTTGACGCTCTAAAAGAGCGGGAAAACCTAGAAAGCTAGAATATACCAACTTGGTATAAAGGGCATTTTCATAAAACTTCTTTGAACCACAAAAGGCACAAAAGAAGGAAAATAAGCTTTTGTGTTTTTCTTTTGTGCGCTTTTGATGCTTTTGTGGTTCTAAATTAAGCGATTTATTAATTTTTCATTTTTATGAAAATGCCGTTCTTGGTATATTATTTTTTGAAGCATTTCCAAGTTGGTTTATCCTTAAGCGCCATGCTCTTTGCCCGCTACGGAATAGTTGTAATAACTTCCTGAAAATCCAACATTATTTGAATAAATCAGCTATCTTTGCGCTGCTTTTGAAGAAAGCGCATTTTTTGACCCAAGATTACTTAAAAAATGGATGCTTTAGTGGAATATTTAATCCCTATTAGTGGATTGAAAATAGGTACACATTCTTTTGATTTTCAGATAGATAATGCATTTTTTGCACATTTTTCTGATGCTTTAATTAAAGAAGGTGCTTTTAAAGTAAAATTGGATTTTGAGAAAAGGATTGATTTATACGAAATGAATTTTTCGTTTGAAGGAACCACAAAAACGGCTTGTGATCGCTGCTTGGCAAGCATAGATTTTCCAATTCGTGGAAATAATCGGCTAATTGTCAAATTTGCAGAAGAACCTTCGGAAGATATAGACGTCATTTATATTCCTATCAAAACAGAAGAATTGAATGTCGCTAAATATATCTATGAGTATCTTAGTTTGGCGGTTCCTTATGTCAAAACTTATGACTGTGAAGCAGATAAAAACAAGCCTTGTGATGTAGAGATGTTAGCACTTTTGGATAAAGAGGCTAGTGGAAAAGATAATAATTCAACCAATGATACCAACCCAGTTTGGGATCAATTGAAAAATATTAAATTTAATTAAAATAGAGAAGGTAGCTATTAGACCATTAAACTACCAACTATTAGATTTTTTTAAGAAAATCTGATTAGGAAACGGTCTGATTGCTAAATTCTGACTTCTAAAACAATTATAATGGCACATCCTAAGTCACGGATTTCCAAGATGCGAAAGCGCAAGCGTAGAACTCATAAGAAAGCAGCTGTTCCTACTGTAGCCGTATGTAAGAAGACGGGCGAACCACATCAGTATCACCGAGCATATTGGTCAGACGGTAATATGTATTACAAAGGCCAAGTTGTGATAAAAGCTGAAGAAGACCTAGACTAATTTGTCTAGTGACACATTATATAAAAATAATTAAAGCTCCTATTCCATGTTGGAATTTGGGGCTTTACCTGTTTAATTTTGAATGAATTAATTTTCTTAAAAATTCATCATTCAAAATTTATCATTGACTTCGTCGAATTTTCATTTCAAAATTATAAAAGTGAGACAAATCGTTCAAACCGACCAAGCGCCTGCACCCGTAGGCCCCTATAATCAAGCAATCATTCATAATAGCACACTCTATGCGTCTGGACAAATAGCCATTAATCCAGCTACAGGAGAATTGGTATTGGATAGTATAGAAGCTGAAACGCATCAAGTCATGAAAAATATTGCTGCGGTATTAACAGAAGCAGGTACTACTTTTGATAAGGTCTTGAAATGCTCTGTTTTTGTATCGGATATGAAAAACTATAGTCGGATTAATGCGGTTTATTCCGAATATTTTAATGATGATATTGCACCTGCAAGAGAATTGGTTGAAGTAGCCAATCTTCCAAAATATGTAAACATAGAAATTTCTGTTATTGCTGCCATTTAGAAAGGGTTGGTTTTTATTTAGCAATATGGAACTTTCTACAAAGAGAAGGTGTAATAATAGGTCAATAAAATAGATTAATTTTATTACACACAGTATTTAATAACCTTCACTTATAAGTTTATTCATGGAAAAGAAGAAACAAGTATTATCCTGTATCCAACCAACGGGTAATTTGCATTTTGGTAATTATTTTGGGGCGGTTAAGAATTGGGTCGATTTGCAGGAAAAATACGATTGTGTTTATGGAGTAGTAGATTATCACGCCATGACGATGCCGTATGACCCTAAGAAATTAAGAACGAATACATGGGAATTAATTTTTAATTTACTGGCAGTTGGTATCAAACCAGAGAATCTATTTGTTCAATCTTTAATTCCTGAACATTCCGAGCTTTGTTGGATTTTTAATTGCTTTACTTCTTATGGTATGTTGACCAGAATGACGCAATTCAAAGATAAAAGTATCCAAAATAAGGAAGCTGGAGCAGATAACTTTATCTCTGCGGGCTTATTGGATTATCCAGTTTTACAAGCAGCAGATATTTTAATTTATAAGGCAGATTATGTACCTGTAGGGAAAGATCAAGAACAACATTTAGAATTATCGAGAAATATTGCCCAAAGATTTAATCATCAAGTAGGAAAAGAATATTTCGTTTTACCTGAAACCTTATATACTGAAGTACCAAAGGTGATGTCACCAGCAGCCCCCAATAAAAAGATGAGTAAGAGTTTGGGAGAAAAGCATTATATCAACGTATTTGGGGAAGAAGCACGAATTAGAAAACAGATTAAATCGGCAGTAACTGATACGGGAGATACCAAGGCAGGAGAAATGAGTGCAGGTATTGAAAATCTGTTTACTTTATTAAAGGCTTGTGGACAAATGGACGCACATGTTTCGCTAATGGATGATTATAATGCAGGGTCTTTAAAATATGTTGATTTAAAACAATCTGTAGCCGATGCATTAGTCGAAAAAACTACTATATTTAGGGCAAATAAGGCGGAACTACAAAAAAACAAGAAGGATATAAAAAATAAGATTAAATATGCTTCTGCTGAAATTAGAAAACAAGCACAAGCTACATTAAAAGAAGTAAAAGATTTAACAGGATTAATGAATGTTAGATTTTAATTAAATTGGTTAGGGAGGTTTAAGTATTGCCAAAACAAAAACTATGAGAATATCTTAAAACAACTAAAAATGGCAACCTATAAACAACTAAAAGTCTGGCAAATGGCTGTGTCCTTAATGACAGAAGTCTATGACCTGACAAAAGACAGAATAAAAAGACAGCAACACGAAGAAGATTTTGGTTTGATTAGAGAGATTCGTGACTGTGCGCAAAACATCCATTCTAGTATAGCGAAAGGTGCAGAAAAAAGGAGTAGTGCAAAATTTCTTTCTTATCTTCGTATTGCCAATAGTGCATCTATTGAATTGGATACGAAATTAAGAATCGCTAAAGACATTGGAGAAATAGCGAACAGAAATCTAAGGGAAATTTTGGATAAAATAGAGGAATTTCAAAAAATGTTAACCATGCTTCGCAAACCATTAGAAATGGCGGTTGAAAGAGGCTATGGTCGATATTGGTAAAGGAGAAGACATAGGACAGACCATAAAATAAAATTTATTACCAGAAGTCAGACCTCTTTTATTCTGAATCTGGCTTCTGATAATGAAATGGGTTCACTTCTCACCACTTCTAAAAAACATGAAAATAATCTGTATTGGACGGAATTACGCCGACCACGCTAAAGAACTAAATAATCCAGTTCCTACCAAGCCATTGGTTTTTATGAAACCCTCTTCGGCTTTATTAGTCAATAATAAACCTTTTTACTACCCTGAATTTACAAAGGATTTACATTATGAGGTAGAAATCGTTCTGAAAATCACTCGTAATGGTCGTCATGTCCAGCCAGAGTTTGCTCATAAATATTATGAAGAAGTTGCAATTGGTATAGATTTTACTGCACGTGATTTGCAATCGCAATTAAAAGCAAAAGGTCATCCTTGGGAAATTGCGAAAGGGTTTGACGGTTCGGCTGCTATTAGTGAATTTATACCCTTAAACGCTTTAAAAAATTCGGAACAGATAGAGTTTTCTTTATTTAAAAATGAAGAACGAGTTCAATTGGGAAATACTAAAGATCTTATTTTCTCTTTCAATTATTTGATTACCTACGTCTCTAAATATTTCAAACTACAAGTTGGAGATTATATTTATACAGGTACGCCAAAGGGTGTTGGACCAGTACAAATAGGGGATAAATTGGAAGCTTTTATCGAAGATAGGAAATTATTATGGTGTGCCATTAAATAGATTACTGTTCAGCAGAGAGCTTAGGGCGTAGAGCAGAGATGTAGTAAATAGGAAATCAAAAAGTATTTAGGTTTGCAACAATCAATTCTTTAAAATAATTCTATTCTTAGCCTTATGTTGAACTCTCTACCGTACACATTTTACAAAATCACGCACTTCGCTTCGCTACGTGCGTAT
>CAZXYA010000036.1:0-30621 GCA_964644655.1 uncultured Saprospiraceae bacterium
AGAGGTAAGGGTTATACATTTGTTAAACCATACTTATTCAGGCAGTTATTACGTTCAAATAATACTTAATATCATCAAACCTGACTAGTCGAATATTTTTAAAAATTGCTTAATGACTTCATTATACTTAAAAAAGGCTTTATTTTTGTCTTTTAATTTCTTTGAGAATAACTACACATATATTCAACTCCACAAGATGAAACTTCTTTCTGGTAAATGTTTCTTCATTTTACTCTTACTAACCTCTATTTTCTCCACTCCATCTTTATTGGCACAAAGTAGCGAAAAATTGACTCGTATTAGAGGTACAGTAATAGATAAAGAAACAAAAGAACCTTTGCCTTTTGTAGCAGTAGCCTTTCCTGGCACTAGCATTGGGACAACCACAGATTTTGATGGAAAATTTGAAATCTCTACACAATGGGCTACCGAAACAATCGAAATTTCTTTTATTGGTTATACCACCGAAAGTGCTGCTGTACAATTAGGGGAACGCCAAGTAATTGATGTCGCCTTAGAATCAGAATCACTTAATTTACAAGAAGTTACGGTAAAAGCTAAAAAGAAAAGATACCGTAAAAAAAATAATCCAGCAGTCGATTTAATGCGAAAAGTGATTGGTCAGAAAGATGAGAATAGCTTAGCTAGTTATGCCCATTATGAATATGACAAATATGAAAAAGTAGAACTAGATATTAATAACATCACGGATAAGTTTAAAGCCCGAAAAGCTTTTAGAAAATTCCAATTCATCTTTGATTTTGTGGATACATCGGATGTAAATGGAAAACCTTATTTGCCAATCTTCTTGCAAGAAATCAATTCTAAGGTTTATTATAGTAAAGAAAAGAAGAAAAAACGAGAATATAGAGAAGCCATCAAAGCTACTAAACTAGAAAATCATTTAGATGAAGAA
Organism: uncultured Saprospiraceae bacterium; assembly: GCA_964644655.1. Taxonomy (GTDB): domain Bacteria; phylum Bacteroidota; class Bacteroidia; order Chitinophagales; family Saprospiraceae; genus JAFMDF01. Next base: position 917 of record CAZXYA010000036.1, read on the forward strand.
TCGGTAACGACCATTATGGATTATCTCTATGATGAAATTGATATTTATAGTGGCAATACCATTTTGATGGGGAATCAATTTACGATGCCGCTATCAGCCATTGCACTAGATTTTTATCGTTTTTATATCATTGACACCATAGAATATCAAGGTAAGCAAGTCATCGACATGGCATTTATCCCAAAGGTAAAAGGGAACTTTGGTTTTAATGGAAACTTATACATTGCTCTAGATTCTACTTATCAATTATTGAAAGTGAGTATGGGAGTAGTCGAAGATATTAACCTCAATTTTGTTCAAGATTTATTAATAGAACAAGAATTTTCTCCCGGTCCAAATGGGAAATATATCATTTCCAAAGATAAAATTGTCGTTGATTATAATATTACCAAAAAAGGGATTGGTGCATTTGGAACAAGGATAGCACATTATAATAACCATATTTTTAATACGCCAGTAGCGGATGAAATATACGATGTCCCCGAATTTGTTATTGAAAAAGAAGGGGCAAGAAAAATTGAAGATGTTTATTGGCAGAAAAAACGGCCAATTGCCTTATCCGAGAAGGAAGAAGGAGTCTATCATATGATTGATACCTTAAAAACGGTCCCCGCTTTCAAACGAGCTTTAAACATTGTTTCCTTCTTAGCAACGGGTTATACGCCTGTAGGCAAATTTGATATTGGGCCCATTAATTCATTTTATGGCGGAAATGCAGTAGAAGGATTTCGGCTTAGATTTGGTGGTAGAACCAATATTAATTTTCACCCCAAATTAAGTTTAGATGCTTATTTGGCTTATGGTTTTAGAGATCAGCAAGTAAAAGGTGCAGGTACCGCACTCTGGTCTTTTAATAATAATTCCGAAGACAATCCCAAACATTATATTCAAGCAGGTTATACCAGAGAAACCAAATTTCCTGGATTAAAAGTAGATTTTATTAGTGAGGATAATGTATTTTTAGCTATTGGCAGAAGAGGAATTGCCGATAGATTGCTCTTATATGGCTCTGCTAGAATTGATTATTATAAAGAGACCAGAAGTAACCTGACCTTTCATGCGACGATAGAAAGATTAAAACAACGGCCAATTGGACGTTTGACCTTTGATTTTACGGGAGATAATGGGGAGCCTCAGAGCTTAGAAGCCATTAGAACTACTGAAATTGGTTTTAATTTCAGATGGGCACCGAATGCAGACTATTTCCAAGGAAAAATCAATCGCTACCCTATTTTTAACAAACATCCAATTTTCCAATTTTCTTATTATGGCGCTCCTAGAGGTATCTTTGGTAGTGATTACTCCTATCATCAATTACGATTTGGCGCCTTCAAACGATTTCACCTTTCTTTCTTAGGTTTTACTAATGTAGATTTTGAGATTGGTAAAATTTATGGTGAAAATATCCCTTACACTTTACTACATATTCCAAGAGCGAATCAATCGATACTTTATCAGATTCGAGCTTTTAATATGATGAATTTCTTAGAGTTTGCAAGTGATGAATATGTAAAAATCAATTTCCGACATTTCTTTAATGGATTCATTTTTAATAGAATACCATTATTTAAGCGCTTAAAATTAAGAGAAGTCGTCACGCTTAAAATGATTTATGGCGGTCTTTCAGATGGAAATGATCCGAATAAAAATCCTGGATTAATACAATTTACCAACCAAATAGATGATAATGGAGAGGTTATCTTGGATGAAAATGGCGATCCACTAAAAGAAACTTTTACCTTGAGTGATCGACCTTATATAGAAGGTAGTTTCGGTATATTAAATATCTTCAAAGTACTAAGAGTAGATTTAGTCAAACGATTTACCTATTTGGATAACCCAAATTTACCAGAAATGTTTGGGGTGACAGGATTAGGGCTCCGGGCTAGGGTTTATGTAGAATTTTAGACAGTTGTCGGTTGTCAGTTTTCAGTTATCGGTTGTGTCAGTTATCGATCAACTGTTAGCACGTCAAACTGACAACCGATAACTGATAACCGTTTTAACAAATTATCTCCTCATTTTACCTAGAAATTCACACAAAAGATTAATTTTGCACTCACAAGACGCTGTTATGACCTTAAAAGATCAAGGCCAACAATTGGTCTATAAAAGTATCAACCCACTCATCTCCCTTTTGCTTAAATTAGGTATTACCCCTAATATGATTACGATGTTTGGGTTAATCCTTAATTTTGTAGCAACGATTATTCTAATTGTCGGTGCGGAAGAAGGGGACCGAACAGACCATTCTTATGTTGGTTGGGCAGGCTTGGTTATTCTAATAGCTGGCTTATTTGATATGATTGATGGTCGATTGGCAAGAGTCGGCAATATGGCTAATCCCTTTGGAGCTTTATTTGATTCTGTGATTGACCGTTATAGTGAAATGGTCATGTTTTTAGGTATCGTTTGGTACTTAGTATCTCATGATTATTTTTTGAGTTCTATTTTTGCTTTTGTCGCCATGATTGGTTCTGTAATGGTCAGTTATACTAGAGCAAGAGCAGAAGGATTAGGGGTAGAATGTAGTGTCGGCCTAATGCAACGACCAGAACGGATTTTGATTATAGGTATTTCTGCTATGATTTGTGGTCTTTTCTCTGCTACTTATGGTGGAGATTATCAATTTATTACCGATTGGTCACCCATTCCTGTATTTGAAACCATTACTTTTTTCACTTGGCCTTTAGCAGTTTTGGCAGTAATGGCTAATATTACAGCTATTCAACGGCTAAATTTTAGTAGGAAAGTATTAATGGAAAGGAATAAATAATATTAATTCATCGAGCTAGAAAAAGGTTAATGAAAAAATTATACGTATCTAATAAGGACGAAAGTGCCCGCATGTTTAAAAGCAGTTTTTTGGAACTATTTTCCAAAGTACATTGGTCCGTTCCTTTATTTATTTTTGTTCCTGCCATCAGTTATCTATTGTACTTAGCTATCATTAGTCATAGCATTGGATTAGTACAAGTTGGGGCTTGGTTTATTGGTGGAATTGGTGTTTGGACGGTTACTGAATATGTATTACATAGATGGTTATTCCACTATGAACCACCAGGAAAATTAGGTAAGCGCATGCATTTCATTTTTCATGGCGTTCATCACGATTATCCCAATGACTCGATGCGCTTGGTAATGCCTCCTGCGGTTAGTCTTCCTTTGGCTTCTTTATTCTATTTTTTGTTTAGAAATGTAGTGATTCACGATGGGTTTTTCTCTTTCTTTGCTGGCTTTTTAGCAGGCTATTTATTTTATGATATGTTGCATTATGCTATTCATCATGCACCAATGAAAGGAAAAATTTGGATGGCTTTAAAAACACACCATTTAAAGCATCACTTTAAAGATCCTGATGCAGGATATGGAGTAAGTTCTCCACTTTGGGATGTCATTATTGGTTCTGATTTTAAAAATGGAAAAGAACAAAAGACAACTAGAGAAAGGCAAACGGTGTAAACGGTTATCATTTTTTTCTGCGCTCTCCAAATTATTTCCCACAAAACATTAGGGTATCTCTTAAAATCAAGCATCTTAAAGATGTACACTAATGCCATATCTTATTCTAAGTTAAAAGAAAATTGAATACTTGAATACTGATTTTCAGAGGTTTACCTCAAAAAATATAATCATCGCCACTTTGGCAAGTTTGGCCTATTTGGGTTTAGCTTATTTTTTTATTGGCTGGCGACCAGACCATTTACATTTATGCTTAGCCATATTAGCTGCTTATTTTGCGTTTCCTTTGTCTAGGAAGATATTTTGGGCATTTTTGTTTTTTATCGTTTATTGGCTCATTTATGATTCATTGCGGGTTTATCCTAATTATATGGTCAACCCCGTCAATATTGAAAGTCTATACAATCTAGAAAAATCTATTTTTGGCATAGAAACCGCCCAAGGTATCTTAACGCCTAATGAATATGCAAAGGCTAATTCTACCACATTTTTGGATGTATTAGCTCCATCTTTTTATCTATGCTGGGTACCTATTCCAATGTTATTTGTGGTTTATTTATTTTTCACAGATAAAAATACAATGGCAAGGTTTACCGCTGCTTTTTTGTTAATTAACTTAGTTGGACTAGTCATTTACTACCTATATCCTGCTGCTCCACCTTGGTATGTGGAAACACATGGCTTTAAATTTATTGAAGGTACACCAGGAAGTGCTGCTAGATTATTGCGTTTTGATGATTTTTGGGAGGTCAATATTTTTAAAAATATGTACGAGAAAAATGGGAATGTTTTTGCAGCAATTCCTTCTCTACATTCTGCTTTTCCTGTACTATTAGTGTATTATGGAATTAAAAAACGTTTAGTAATAGCATCCATATTCTTTTTTATTATATTAGCAGGAATTTGGTTTGCAGCAGTTTATAGCAACCATCATTATATCATTGATGTCTTTTTAGGTGGGCTAACTGCTATCTTTTCTATTCTATTATTAGAAAAGGTTTTATTAAAAACGAAGGTAAAAAATTGGTTAACAGAGTATATCAAATTATTATAAGCATCATTTTCAACTTGATTTCTTTCAATTTTCAATTTAAAAATGCTGGTTCTTTGATAAGTATTGGGTAAACTTGTCTAATTTTGTAATAATTTATGAAAAAGACATAGGGGATAAAAAAATCCAAATTGTCTTGTTTTAATAAAATAAGAGAACTAACCACCCATTGAAGTGGTTTATATAGAACTATACAGAATTTTTATAAACACATTTAGTCACCCTGTTGGAATCATTTCTTTGAGAAATTGAAAATCTAAAATTTAAAATTCAAAAGTATTGGAAGACAATACCCAAAATTTTGAACGATAAATTTATTTCTATTTTCTATATAACTATCCTTGATTTGGATGTAGGCCAAAATGATTCCTTCAAAACAGACCAAGCTAAAAAAGAGCTAATTCAACACCTAATTTCTGTAGTCCGTAAATTCTGGATGAACGCTAATTGAATTTAAGCTTTTATTAGTTTGTTTTTGGAGAACTTTAATACATAGAAAATGAATTTACTTCGAAACCAACTAGCGAAGTTCACTCGTCCTGCTGAGGTCAAGGCTGCGGGGGTTTACCCTTATTTCCGAGAAATCAGTTCTGACCAAGATACGGTCGTTAAAATGAACGGGAAAGATGTACTTATGTTCGGTTCCAACTCCTATTTGGGACTGACCAACCACCCTAAATTAAAAGAAGCTTCCAAAGCAGCCATTGATAAATATGGTTTAGGCTGTGCAGGCTCACGTTTCCTAAATGGCTCCCTAGATATTCACACCGAATTAGAAGAAAAATTAGCCAAATTTGTCGGAAAAGACGAAGCGATTGTTTTCAGTAGCGGTTATAAAGCCAACTTAGGGGCTATTTCTTCTATTTTGACTCGACATGATTACGTCATCTTAGACGATTTAAACCATGCTTGTATTATAGATGGTGCTAGATTGTCTTTTGGTCGTACCATGAAGTATCGCCATAAAGATATGGCCTCTTTGGAAAAAGTTTTGCAAAGATGCAATGAAGACCGTGTCAAGTTAATCGTAACAGACGGGGTGTTCAGTATGGAGGGAGATGTTGCTAAACTTCCTGAAATGGTTGCTTTAGCTAAAAAATATAACGCCAATATCATGGTCGATGATGCGCATTCCTTAGGGGTGCTGGGCAAAGGTGGTAGAGGTACGGCCAATCATTTTGGGGTGACTGATAATGTAGATATTATCATGGGCACTTTTAGTAAATCACTTGCTTCTATTGGTGGTTTTATTGCTGCTGACCATGATACCATCAATTTTATGAAGCATACGGCTCGTCCTTTTATTTTTAGTGCAAGTATCGCCCCTGCCAATGCAGCAAGTGTGATTGCCGCACTAGATGTAATGGAAGAAGAACCTGAAAGAATAGATAGGCTTTGGGATAATACACGTTATGCTATGGCAGCATTGGATAATGTTGGACTAGAAACAGGTCCTACAGAAACGCCAATTATTCCTATCTATGTACGAGATGACCAAAAAACCTTTATTCTAACGACTATGTTACAGGAAGCGGGTGTTTTTGTTAACCCTGTTATTTCCCCAGCCGTGGCCAGCGAAGACTCTTTAATTAGGTTCTCTTTAATGGCAACGCATACCAAAGAACAGATTGATTATGCCATTGAGAAACTGGATGAGGTTGGTAAGAAATTGGGCATTCCTAGAGTGGTCGCTTCTGAAGTTTAAAATAACAGTTTCATAAATACAAAGAAAACAAATGGTATTCGATTCCCTTCGAATACCATTTGTAATAGATAGCTAAATATAATTTTATACCTATAGCTTCAACTAATAATTCTTGATTTGCTTGGACATTGAGTCCAAACAAATCAAAAAAGGATTGAAAGGAGCAGCCAAAAAGGATTTAAATAAATCCTTTTTGGCTGCTCCTTTCAATCCTTTTTACAAATTTTGCCGCATTGAGCGGCAAAATTTGTTATACATCATAGATGACAAACCAACCAATGCAAATCGTAAAAGTTACCACCAAGAAGCAGAAAAAGCAATTCATTGACTTTCCTCATGATTTATATAAAGGTGATTCCAATTATGTCCCTGAAATTTATTTAGGGATGCAAGAATTGATGAACCCCAAAAAGAATCCATTTTTTGAGCATTCTAATGCAGATTTATTCTTAGCCCTAAGAGACAATAAAATAGTCGGTCGAATCGCTGCCATTCAGAATAATAATTATAATAAGTTTGCCAACTCCAATGTAGGTTACTTTGGTTTTTTTGATGTGATTGAGGAGTATGCTGTTGCGGAAAAGTTATTGCAAACCGTGATTGATTGGGTCAAAGCCAAAGGGCATGAAGCCTTATATGGGCCAACCAACTTTTCTACCAATGAAACGGCAGGTATTTTAGTCGATGGTTACGACAGTCCTCCTGTTATTAATATGACTTATAATAAGCCCTATTATGTCGATTTTTTAAACCGCTTTGGCTTTGTCAAACAAATGGATTTATTGGCTTATCGAATTCCAACTCAAACCGTTTCGGAAAAATCCTTATTGATAGCAGAGCGATTAGAAGAACGATTAAAAACTAGAGGCATTACGATTCGGACGGTCGTCTTGAAAAATTGGAAAAACGAAGTACCCGTCATCCGAGAACTATACAAAGCAGCATGGGATAAGAATTGGGGTTTTGTTCCACCGACTGATGCCGAATTTGACCATTTGGCAGATAGTTTAAAAATGATTTTAGTCCCAGAAATGGTTTTTCTTGCCGAAAAAGATGGCAAAGGAATAGGCTTTTTCCTAGGTGTTCCGAATATCAACGAGATTATGATTAAGCAAAAACGAGGGCGTATTTTACCTTTTGGCGCTATTCGTTTACTAATGAACAAAAGAAAGACTAAAATACTGCGAATCATTCTTTTAGGCGTCAAAGATGAATATAGAAGGTTGGGGATTGAAGCCATTTTTTATGCTAAAATCATTCGATATGCCCAAAATAATGGTATTGAATTTGGCGAAGGTTCGTGGATTTTAGAGAATAATGAAATGATGAATAAAGGCTTGGAAAATTTGAATGGGGAGCCTTATAAGCGATATCGGATTTATCAGAAAGAAATTTAAAGAAAGAATAAATTTCTATCCTTTCTTGTTTAGTCTTTGCCTTTACTTCCAAGGTATCAATTTAGGAACCTCCTGCATATATGCGGAATAAGTCGGTCTACGCTGCAACATTCTTTTTTCCTTCATCGGGATAGAAATAAAAACAAATAAGCCAATCATGGCGATCGCTCCTAAAGCCGTATATAAGGGCGCTTGATAGGCGAACCCAATAATTGATAAGCCAATCCAAAAAAGCATCTCTCCGAGATAATTGGGGTTTCTGCACTTTGACCAAAGCCCCGAATCCAATAATTGCTCCGTATCCTGTTTTTGTCTTCGAAAGGCAGCCAATTGATTATCCGCAAAGAACTCAAAAGCAGTACCTATAAAACTTATAAAGATACCGAAATACAGCAGGCCCGAATGACTCAATTCATTGCTAAAAATATAGAAGATAGGCCACATACCTGCAAAGACCAGTAGTGTAGGAAAAAGATGAATCCCAAAAAAATTAACCAAAGGATAAAGCCGACCATTCTGCTTTCTAAGGTTGATGTATCGCCAATCTTCATGCGAAAATCCTGACCAAGACCTCGCCCAATTAAGGGTCAATCGCCAAGACCATAAACTAATTACTGCAAATACTGCATAATGATGAAAACTCAATTCTGGACCATATAAGTAGCTCCACATTAGCACAAAATAAAAAGGTATTACGCTCCAGTATGCATCATATACGGAGCTATTCTTTTTGACCATAGAAAAGAAAAAACAAACTAAGGTCATAACGACATCGCTAAGTAAAAAAGTAAGTACTTCATTTTCGATAGGGCTATATTTCCAAGTTAAATAACCACTTAAACCAATAATTACATAGCATAAAATGATTTGTAAGATATGAGGACCGTTGATTTTCATATTGTATGACTGATATAATTAGGAATACTTAATAATCTATTTTTGAAGGAACTGTCTTCCAATAGTTGTGCTTCATCTGGCGAAAAAGTAACCTTAGCCAATCTATGCACCAAACCCTTCGCATGTTTATCCTCATCATGGGTAGCCACTATATGCTTAGGTCTGATCTGTCGAATAAGTTCCTTGACTGCGGGCATGCCTGGCGATACGACACCTCCTAAGAAAAAAGGTAATTTATAAAAATTGAATGGGGTAAAAGCCAACTTGACAGGGGGTAAGTTTTTGAATTTAATAGTCCATCTTTCTGACGGTGAGTAGCCATGCGTTGCTAATAATATACTTTGGTCGCCATCCTCTAATACCAAGGCATCATAAATAGGGTCTATTCTTCGACGACTTGGTAAGTGATGTAGCCTCAAATTTGGTCCCAAACCTGCCTGATCAGCTTCGTCAAAAGTCCATACTGCTGCTTGCGGTAATATTTGTTTGACTTTCTGAGCTATGGAATCGGGCACTAGGAGGCATTTGGGGGCTAATTCTATCAAGGTATCTACATGAAAATGATCAGGATATTTCTGTGTAATCAAAACAAGATCATAGTCTGGCACCTCGGAAACAGCAAGCGGTTTCGTCTTATGCCATTGGGTATTGAACCAAGGGAAAAAATCCACTTCAACGCCCTTTAGCCAAGGGTCTACAATAATTGATTTTCCAGCAAATTGAATATGCCAAGAATTATCCATATTAAGCCGTTGTATAATCATATTTACTTGTTTTTTCAGTCAGTTAAACAGAATGTATTGCTATGTTTCCAAAGTTTTTGACAGTAATTTTACTACTTGAAGGTGCATTAACCCCCACCTTGTTGAACATAATCGGTGCTGACGCACCTCTAAAGAGTAAGCAAGGAGCGTCCGAGTTACAAATATGTTCGGTGCTGATGCACCTAAAAATAGCACTATAAATAATCAAAACTTTGGAAACATAGCAGTAGTCTATCATTCAAAATTGACGTCAATTAGTTCAATTTCTTTACTTTTAAATGCGCTTAATTCGGAAAGATAAACTTTATCAATTAAAAAATAGGTTGTAGCTATTTTATTTTTGTAATCTTTGTTCTCCAAGACATCGGAAACATTTTGTCATGCTAATTTTTGTTCAAAAAATTGTATATTTGGTAAGCAACCAAGAGGTAATCGTAAAAAAATAAAGCATAAATAATGGCTAACCATCAAGTAAGTAGAGGTCTCTGGGATTGGGACGTCGTAAAATTAGCTCTAGGCTTACCTATTTTACTCTACCTTTCTTTTTTCCTTTTCTTTGGTTTTACAGAAGACGGAACTAGGGCAGCCATAGCCTGGTCTGCCAAAATTAGTTTTGTACTTTTTTGCTTGGCTTTTGCCGCTTCTGCTGCCCATTTACGTATCAGAAATTCACTATCTTTTTGGTGGCTGATGAATCGTAAATATTTCGGCATTTCCTTCGCAATTAACCACCTATTACATCTCAGTTTTCTAGTTATTTTACAACAGGTTTTTCATCCTGTCTTTGATTTGGCCGCTGGTACTTCTTTAGTAGCAGGCGGTCTAGCCTATTTATTTATAGTCTTGATGTTATTGACCTCTTTTGAGGCTTTTTCTAAATATCTTTCTCAAAGAAATTGGAAACTATTACATACTATTGGTGGTTATTGGATTTGGCTAATTTTTATGAGTACTTATTTTAAAAAGGTAATGAATGTAGGGGTTGCGTTCTTGCCGTTTGTCTTGATATTGATATTCGTTTTATTACTGAGAATTTTTAAGCAAAAATAGGTACGAACAGACTATGAAAACCCTCGATTTATCTAGCATTATTCCGAGCAATTATCCTTCCGCAGCAACGCTTTTAGCCAATTCCTTTTTTGATAATCCAGCCCATATTTATCTATGTCCTAACGAAGCAACCAGGCAAGCGCAATTGGAATGGTTATTAGGCACTAATTTAAAGTTGCAATTAAAACATGGTGCAGAGAGTTTTTGCATCGCGGAAAATAAACAGACCAAAGCAATGGGTTTCTGGACTAAACCTAATCAAATAAAAGTTGGGTTAATTCCACAAATACAAGGAGGATTGCTAAAAGTGCCTTTTAAAATGGGGTTTAGTGCCTTATCCCGCGTCATGGAAGTTTCTAGTGGTATCGCCGAGCATTTAACCAGAACGATGGGCGACAGCCAACCTTATCGGTATCTAAATAATATGGTCATTCAAGAAGATAAACGTGGTAAAGGCTTAGGATCTAGCATTTTACAGCAACAATTTGCTACCATCCAAGCTAACGAAAAAGACGCTATCTTTGCGCTTTCGACGCAACGATACCGAACGGTTCGATTTTATGAAGGGCTTGGTTTTGAAGTGCTTTTGGAAGAAAAGATTGGCACAGGGCCATTGGCGTTCACTAATTGGACGATGCAAAAAAAGTAGCTTAGACCTCTGGTCTGAGTAGGTGCATATTAAGGCTACTCAGACGAGAGGTCTAAGCTACTTTTGCAAAAATTGTCAAAAACCCATTTTGAATTTCAAACTAACCGAATTCATCGTTCATCATTTATAGTTCATCATTCTATCATCTTTGCTCGTGTTCAAAAAAAGAAATATGCAAAAAATACTCATCACAGGAGCAAGTGGCTTTGTAGGTAGTTTTTTGGTAGAGGAAGCCCTAAAAAGAGGGTTAGCAGTCTATGCAGGAGTGCGCAGTACTAGTAGTCGAAAGTATTTGCAGGATAAACGAATTAATATTTTTGAGTTAGATTTTGGGAATTTAAGTGATTTAAGAGACCGGTTGCAACAAGTTAACTTTGATTATGTTGTCCATAATGCGGGCGTAGTAACGGTCAACGATAAACAAGATTTCTTTAAATATAATACCGAATTGACTACTAATTTTGCTGAAATTTTACAGGAAGTACAACCTGATTTAAAAAAATTCACTTACATCAGTAGTGCCGCCGCCTATGGTCCAGCAGACAATCAGGTTGGCGATTTTGTAAAAGAATCAGATACCCCACAACCTATTGATACTTATGGGCAGAGTAAATTAAAAGCAGAAAATTGGTTGAAAAATCAAACCAATTTTCCGTATTTAATTTTCAGACCCACAGGCGTTTATGGGCCAAGAGAAACGGAAATTTTCACCTTTTTCAAGGCTTTTAATCAAGGCTTAGAAGGGCATATTGGTAGAAGTCCCCAAAAAATGGCTTTTATTTATGTCAAGGATTTGGCCAAAGTAGTTTTGGATGGTACCTTATCCAAAAAAGTACAAAAGGGATATTTTGTGTCAGATGGTAATAGCTATCCCACCCAAGATTTAGGGAAGTATGCGGCAAAAATTTTAAATAAAAAACCGTTCCTAAAAATCAATATTCCAATTGGCATTGTTAAGGTAGTGGCAGCTATTGGAGAAGGGGTTGGCAAGTTAACGGGCAAGATGCCTCCGCTCAATTTAGAGAAAGTTAAAACATTAAAAGCAAAAAATTGGCAAGTAGATATTGCACCTTTGCAAAATGATTTTAACTTTGCACCTGCTTATGACCTAAATAAGGGATTAGCAGAAACATTAATATGGTATAAGGAGAACAATTGGCTATAGATTTAGAGATGCCTGTCTACCGACAGGTAGAAGTTATGAGTAATGAATTAGGAGTATTCTACCCTACAAAAGTTGAATATTACCGCCCTTCGCTGCTGCGCAGCTCAGGCGGGAGAGCGCGCTTGAGAGGGAAGTGGATTTTTTTCGAGCTTTAGGCTCGAAAAAAATCCACTTCCCCCTCGAAACTCCCCCCAGATTTCGTAGGGTAGAGATAAGTTATGTGTATCATCTGTTTATTATTCATCATTTATAACTCATCTCTTATAACTATTTTACCTTACAAAATTTGGGAATTTTTTATTTAGTGTCAAGTTTACAAGTTTTAGTTTATCGTAATCATAACTCATCACTTATAACTCACCACTATCTTGTCCTACAGAATTTGGGAATTTTATTTAGTGTCAAGTTTAAAGGTTTTAGTTAATAGTGAATTTTCACTAATAGCTCATCACTAATAACTCATCACTGTATTATTCCACCTTTTTAAAATTTTAAACAAAAGAATGGCAGAGAAGACTAAAATCAAATCCGCTAAAGGCAAATTAGGTGTCTTATTACCCGGTATGGGTGCTGTTGCTACTACCTTTGTAGCTGGCGTTATGGCTGTCCGAAAAGGATTGGCACAACCATTTGGTTCTTATACCCAAATGGGTAGAATCAGATTGGGTAAAAGAACTGAAAAGCGTTACCCCAAAATTAAAGAGTTTGTTCCCTTAACCGATTTAAACGATATGGTTTTCGGCGGTTGGGATGTCTACAAAGACAATATGTATAAAGCCTCTGTGAAAGCAGGCGTTTTAGACAAGCGACTTTTAGACCAAGTTAAAGACGAATTAAAGGCAGTAAAGCCAATGAAAGCTGTTTTTGACAAAAAGTATGTCAAAAGATTAGATGGTACGCACATCAAAAAAGGCAAAACCAAAATGGATTTAGCCAATGCTTTGATAGCTGACATGAAAGCCTTCAAAAAAGCGAATGGTTGTGACCGTTTGGTCATGGTCTGGTGTGGTTCTACCGAAATCTATATGGAAGAGGCAGCTTGCCATAAAAATATTAAGGCTTTGGAAAAAGGCTTAAAGAATAATGATCCTGCGATTCCGCCAAGTATGATTTATGCTTATGCAGCGATCAAAATGGGCGTTCCTTATGCCAATGGTGCGCCGAATTTATCTGCTGATGTTCCTGCATTGGTGGATTTAGCTAAAAAGAAAAAGGTGCCAATTGGTGGAAAAGACTTCAAAACAGGTCAAACCTTAATGAAGACCATCCTAACGCCAGGTTTCAAAGCACGGTCTTTAGGGGTTGATGGTTGGTTCTCTACCAATATTTTAGGCAATAGAGATGGTGCAGTATTAGATGATCCTGATAACTTCAAAACAAAGGAAGTATCTAAATTGGGCGTAATTGAGCATATCTTACAACCTGAGATGAATCCTGAATTATACGGAAACATTTATCATAAAGTAAGAATCAATTATTACCCACCTCGTGGAGATAATAAGGAAGGATGGGACAATATTGATATTTCTGGTTGGTTGGGTTATCCGATGCAAATCAAAGTAGATTTCTTATGTAGAGATTCTATTTTAGCCGCACCAATCGTTTTGGATTTATGTCTATTATTAGATTATGCGAGTCGAAAAAAGATGGGCGGTATTCAAGAATACCTCGGCTTTTTCTTCAAATCTCCACAAACTAAGAAAGGCTTACCACCTCAACACGATTTATTCAAGCAATTAATGAAAATTAATAATACCCTGCGCCATATGCAAGGGGAAGACCTAATTACACATTTAGGTTTGGATTATTATTACTAGTCAATAGTCATTGAGTCATTAGTCATTGGCGGGTTACTGCTGATGATTAATGGCTTGATGGTAGGCTGTTCAGAATTTGGGATAAAGTTCCCCGAAATCTTAAATCTGAAATCATAAATCCATGTGGTATTTACGGGACAGATTTATGATTCCTGCCCGCCGGCAGGCAGGTAAGATTTATGATTTTATGCTCTAGAAAAACACGACTATAGAAAAGCAGACAATAAAAAATTTCTACTTTTCTGACCAATGTAGTCCGCCCGACAGGTACAGGGATTCCCTAGCTGCTATTTTTTAATAAAGTACTTAACTCCCAAAAATACCACGAAAGCAATGAGTTATGGAGCTATAATCATCTCTTTCTCCATTGAAAGTAAAGGATTAAATGGCTTAAAAGAACCTAAATTCAGTAGAAAAACAGTATTAAAAATATTTAAATTCGCCTTCTTCTTTAATTCATTTCATTTGTTCTTCATTTTTCATCAACTAAGGTATAATAATTGTAGTAGTTAACTGAAGCCCTCCTTGGTAAACACTACTGTCATGGAATCCATATTCAAGTCCGTTTTATATTTATTTTTCTTGTGCACTATCATGCATTGTACCAAAAAGGAGTGTACAGATATTTATGCGCCTGTCTGTGGTGCAGATGGGAAGAGTTACCTGAATGTTTGTCTGGCAAGAGCAGCAGGAAATACCACTTTTGAAGAAGGGATTTGTACCTTCAGGGCAATTGCTACTGTTAGATTTCGTGGAGAACAAGAAAGTAGACAATGCACTTGGATATTGGAAATTGAAGACGAAGAAACTGCAATAATTAATCGTTGGTATACACCTGAACTTCCAGATATTTTAAAAATAGACAACCAACAAGTAGCTGTGCATTTTGTGCCTAATGATATTGCCATGACTTGCGTTATTGATGGGGAAGAGCAACTAATTATTTATATGGATTTGATCGGGATTGAGGCGAATTGATAATTTTAATTTTCCAACAGATTTTCAATCATTTATTCAATAATAACACTAACAAAAACTGCAAAATCATCGTCCCATCCATTAAGCCTGTAAAAAAATAATCTGCTTCTGTTTTATCGCTATAATTGATTAAGAAAAAGGTAGTTACCGCAGAAATGCTAAGCGCTAAAAAAATCCACATTGTATAGATTCCTAAAAACCAATTCATTCCCGCTAATACCAGAACACCTAGCAAACTAAATGCCCCTAAATACTTCGTTTTGGATATGCCTATTATTCCAGGAATTGTTTTCACATCAATATGTTCATCTATCTTCAAATCTCGAATATCAAAGGGTAAGGTTATTGCAAAAATGAATAACATCCTTTCTAATAAAATTAAAAAATGGGATAGGTCTAATATACTCGTTCGCTCCAACATCGGCATTAGTACCGTAATCACCCCCCAAACAATCGCAATTAGAAAAATTTTCACATAATCAAAATCCCGCAAACGTTTTTGCCCTTTTACAAAAGGAAGGACGTAGCCTAAGGATAAAATAGCAGGAATAACTAATAGTAATTGATTCGCTATAGACAAAGAAAAGAAAAAATACAAAGCCCCTACTCCACCTAAAAAGGCATAAATTTTAATATGATTCCTAAAGCGATAAATAATCGCATAGCGATATTTTTCTAAAAAAGGTTTCACTTTTACTAAGCCAACTATTCGATGAACCGCATATAAAAACAGGGTGCTAAAAAAAACGAAACTCGTTAAATTAGTCCATCCTATCGTACCAAATAATAATAACTCCGTCTGCCAAGTCATTGCTACTGCACAAAAGGCAATCCAGAAATTTCCGAAAAGAATAAGGTTAATAAATTTCTCTAGGATAGAAAGCATTAGCGTTAGTTAGATAAACAGAAAGAAAATTGATAATTATCCCGATTAAAAATACGGGACAAGTTCCGTTGAGAAGCTAATCCGTTAGGCGTGTTTTTTCCCCAACGGATTAGTTTTCCCAACGCCTGCCTGCCACAGGCAGGGATTTTAGATACATTATTAAAATAAGCAATATCAATTTTTAATCTGACGCTCTAGTATGTCATTTGTCATTAAGTCATTAGTTAACTGCCGCTAATCAGGCTGACCGCAAACTCCCGATTTGCGGTAAGCCTGTAATGACTATTGACTAAAAATAAAAAGAATCAAGTGTAAAGGTACACTTGATTCTACGTTTTGGGATATATTTTAAAGTTTTTTAACAGTCGTAATTTTTGGATAATCGCCTATCCCACTTAGCGATTGATTAGGTCAAAAACCAAATCACTCCATTCTGAAGCTTTCATTTTTAAAAATTTAGTCGGATGATTTAAAAAGTTTTCATTATTCGCACTACTAACTATTCTCTTTTTAATAAAGTTCCTAGCAAGTGCTTTTTTGTCGGATGTCAATGTATATTGGATGATTTCTACTTAAAAGACTCTCTTTTTTATAAAAGGATGCATAAGGAAGAGAAAAAGTTTTGTCGGTTGTCAGTTATCGGTTGTCAGTTTGACGAACTAACCGATAACTGATAACTGACAACTGACAACTGACAACCGATAACTGCCTTCAACTCAATAAATAATTCAAACTAAAAAATACCACTAAATAAATCCACAAGGCATCTAAATAGTGCCAATATCGAGTGAGTAGTTTTAATTTTAACTGTTTCTCTGGATCAGAAAAATAGACCAATACACTTACGGGTTCCTTCATCCGCTTATGTGCCGTCCATAAAAATAAGCCCAAAAAGGGCAAACCTGCTAAGACATGTGTAAAGTGTAAGCCACTAATAACGTAGACGTAAGAAGCAGTCGTACTATAATTGATAAAAATTTGTTGACCGAATAATTGCCGCCAAGCTATCAATTGAGCAATCACAAAAATGATGGAAATGACAATCGTAATGCCCAACATTCTTTTATACCCTGCTGTATCATCATTGAGATAAGCCTTTTTTGCTAAAATCATCGTATAACTTGTTCCCAATAATAAAGCCGTGTTGACAAAAAATAAACTGGGTAATTTAATGGGTGGAATCCCCATTGTTACCCTAGTATATAAATAAGCCGCTGAAAAGGCAAAGAATAAGGCAGTAATGCCAGCTAAAGTAAAAGTCAATAAAATATTATAGGGATGAAAAGTAAGTGAGACACTATCTTCTTCATAGTTAATATCATCTGGGGCTAGATTTTTTTGATTCATATTTTTCGCTTTTAATGTAGCAATTAAAGCTATCATAACGAGGAGGATTACCAAACGGATTTTAACAGATTTAACGGAGTTTGAACGGATTTTTCTGTTTGTTGTAAGTTCTCAATGCATGTTTTAATCGGTAGCACAGGATTCATCCTGTTTGGGATACCCCTCTTTAGACCTGTTAAGCTTCTAAATATCATTTGCTAACCTAAAGGTCAGCGTCCCAGACAGGATGAATCCTGTGCTACCAGTTATTTATTTAGATGTTATCCTCCTCGTTATAAAAGTTTTTTCCAATGCTATATTGGAATAAAGGACAGCGGATAAACAAAAAAAATAGCGACAAGTTTTTATATAATTACTTTATTACAAAAAAACAGGGTAACCATTTTGTGATTACCCTGTTTTAATTAAATTATTTCTAACGCCTTCTTATCCTACTGAAGCTCCATCAAAATAGGCATTCTAGCTTGAGGCCCTTTCATTTCTGTCATTTCTTTTAATTGCTGATAATAAGGGTATAACTCTCCCATTTCTGCTTGTAAAACTGCCTGTTTAGCAGATACACTTGCCTTATTTGGATTCAACCATTTCTCCATAAATTGCTGGAGCGGATCTTTTACTTTTGGATATTCCGTAATTCGATATTCATCTAAATTGGCTAGGGCTTTCGCTTCGGCAATCGCTTCTTCTAAGCCACCTAATTCGTCTACGAGCCCCAATTCTTTTGCTTTTTCGCCTGTCCAAACTCGACCTTGGGCAATTTCATGCACTTCATCTCTAGTCATGTCTCTGCCTGCTGCTACCCTACCTAAAAATTGTTCATACCCTTCATCGGTCATTTGTTGGAAAACGCTTCTAAATTTAGGCGTATGATCCATAAAAGGAATAGAGTTGATGGCAGAAGCATTGGTTGCTAAATTCAAGGTATCCAAGCTAATCCCAATTTTATTTTGTAATAGCCCACTTGCATTAGGAATCATCGAAAAAATACCGATTGATCCAGTAATGGTCGTTGGTTCTGCATAGATTTTATCTGCCATACAAGCAATGTAATAGCCCCCAGAAGCTGCATAGTCCCCCATAGAAACCACAACGGGTTTACCTGCTTCCGTTGCTAAACTCAATTCTCGCCAAATACTCTCAGAAGAAAGGGCACTACCTCCAGGAGAATTTACCCGTAAGACAATTCCTTTGATCTTGTCATCTTGTCGAATCTTCCGAATCATTGGCCCATAATCATCATCCGTAACAGATCCAGGCACATCTTTTCCAGATGTAATCGTCCCTTCCGCATAGATAACGGCAATTTTATCTTTCACAGAAAAATCTGTAGATGGTTTTGCTTTCGATACATAATTTTCTAAACCTACTTTATAAATCTTATCGTCGTCATCTAAGCCTATTTTTTCTCTTAATAAATCTAATACTTCATCCTTATAGGCGACTCTATCTATTAACTTATGCGTAACTGCATCCTTTGGATCCCTAATTAACCACTCATTAGCGATTCGCTTTAATTCTGCCACAGGCACATCTCTAGAAGCACTAATATCCGCCAAAAACTTTTCGTATAAAGGACCAAGATATTCTCTTATTTGTCGCCGATTTTGGTCACTCATCTCTGTTAAGCGATAAGGTTCTGTAGCACTTTTAAACTGCCCTGAATAATAGACTTCCATTTTAACGCCTAATTTATCTAAAGCATTTTTATAAAATGGAATCTGTCGCCCAAATCCTGTAAACTCAAGGCCTCCCAACATACTGGTTGGATGCACAGAAATATCATCCGCTACAGAAGCTAAGTAATAAGCACTTTGAGTATAAAAATCAGCATGTGCGACTATAAATTTACCACTCTCTTTAAAATCTATTAGTGCATCTCGCAAATTGGAACGAGTAGACATACCGCCCGGTACTCCATCTAAATCTAAATAAATCCCTTTTATGTCATCATCCGTTTTAGCATACTCAATAGCGGCTAACACATCAAACAAACCTACTACATCTTTATTCTCAAACGTAAATCCATCTTGAGCGACATTATTCGTCTTTTCAGGAAAAACAGGATTAAAGTTAAGCTCCAAGATAGAATTCGGTCGAACGGATACTGGTTCTTTTGATCCAAGACTAGCCGCTGCACCGCCAACTAAAGCAATTGCCAAAAAACTTAACACTAACATAGAAAGTAAAACGCCTAAACAAGAGGCAAAAACAAATTTAAAAAATTGTTGCATTTATTCTTTTTTAGTAACTACTTAGGGGGTGTAAAGGTACAGAGATTTAAAGGTACAAAGGAGAAATCTGTTACCTTGTTAACCATTTGGAGTTTCCTTTTTAGTCCCCTTTGTACCTATGCACCTTTTAACCTTTATACCCCTAAGTAGTTACATTTTTTATAAAAATGATCTATTGGTAATAGGGAACAAAATTAAAATGAAAGCACAAAAATATAATTATTTTATTCTTTTTTTAAAGAACGAGTATCAATCAAGCTAAGTTTATAAAAATACCGCCAAAAAGACTTATTCTTCATTTTTTTAGATAAACCTTGATTCTGAGTAGAAGTTTAGATATTTTTGGGTAACAATTCCCCCCTTACTATTTCTTACAATACCATCGTTTGTGATAAGAAGATTGTATTTGTTTCAAGATAAGCTGTCCATACAAGTCACACTATCTTTAAATATTATGCAATTTTACATTAATTTTTTATAGGTAAATATTCGTTTACCTAGCAAAGCTTTCACATAGTATCCTACCCAAACATTGAACATTAAATATTAAAATTTATTATAATATTACTAATCTTCCATGAAGATTCGTATCATTGGTTTTTCAATTAACAAACACTAAAACCGATTAGTTAGGATACCCCCTTTGACTTATATTACTAGTGGTTTGAATTACTAAAAATGAGGTTAATTATTTGCCAAATCATACATCATACATCATACATCATAAATCATACATCATAAATCTGTTTCACTTAAAATAGACTTATGGGGTAAGATTTATAAACTATGATGTAAGATTTGTCAACTCACTACTACAGCTTCTTTTTCGTTTTTCATCCCGTTATTAATATATTTAATTGAAGTATTGATGATTTTAAACTCAATCTCAACATTTCCATCAAAAATTAATAGCTGTCACCTAACTCGTTTTGAAACTTTTCCACTATGACAAACCATTTTGCCCGTTATTGGAAAATCCCCCTCGTGCTACTCTTTGCTTTTATGCTTAAAGCAACCTTACTCTTTGCACAAATTGAGGTAGAACCTGCTGTTACGGCCCCTTTCACGCCTACAAGCTTAATAGAAAATGTCTTTTTGGGTGATGGCATTCAAATTACCAATATTCAATTTAATGGAAAACCTGAAGCAGTTGGCTATTTCTCTAATGGGATGGCTGATATTGGTTTTCAAGACGGTCTATTACTAACAACAGGAGAATCCTTCCAAGCGGATAAAGCGAATGTAAAAGAAAGCTTTGGGGGCGTCAATCAAAGTACTGCCGTTAGTGCGGAACTAGAAAGTATTGCAGATAGTGAACTTCATGATGTTCTGGAATATGTCATTACTTTTATTCCTACGACCGATTCTATCGAGTTCAAATATCGCTTTGCCTCAGAGGAATATCCAGAATTTGGGTTTGATTGTTTCCACGATGTTTTTGGGTTTTATATTTATGGACCCGGCATTGCGCCTACTGGTCAAAATATGGCTATTGTTCCCGGTACTAACTTGCCTGTTTCTGTCAAAACTATTCACCCTTTTGATCCAGACCCTGATAATGGTGCCAATTGCCCTCCTCAACCGCCAGGCATGCCGATGAATGAGCATTTATATATTGATAATTCAAATAGCCCAAATTTAGAGTACGATGGTTTCACACAAACACTTTATGCTAGAGGAAAAGTCATTCCCTGCCAAGAATACACTTTAAAATTAGTCATTGCAGATGTACATGATGGATTATATGATTCTGCTGTATTTTTAGAATCTCGCAGTTTTAATTCTAGTAATTTTGAAGTAAATGTAGCAAGTGTAGGCCTTGATGGTAGTATCGTAGAGGGCTGTTCTACTGCCGATTTAGTATTTAATATTCCAATAGCAAGAACGGAAGACTATACCATCAATTTTTCAAAAATTGGTTCTGCTACCACAGGGATAGACTTTGAAGATTTTCCCGATTTTGTCACCATTCCTGCGGGTGAATTAAGTACTTCTTTTTCTATCGAAGCTTTAGCCGATCAAACCGTAGAACCTGGTGATTCTATAGGTATTGAAATTGAAATTGCGGCTTGTTTATCTGATACTATTTGGATTCCAATCAAAGATGCTCAATTAGCCTTGCCAGCATTGGGCGAAGACTTAACTATTTGTAATGGAGATAGTATTCAATTGCTTGCACCAGTAACCAATCAGTTTGATAGCCTCATCACTTTTGAAGCATTGGGTATCAATGAAGTTATTCGAGAAGTGCAGGAAGATCGTTCTATGCCCATTAACGATACCGCTTCTTTTTTCCCGCTTACGGTTACCGGCATAACAACGTCTGAAGTAATTCCCGGTTTAATTCACTCTGTTTGTGTTAATATCAATCATACCAAAGTACAAGAGGTAGATATTTTCCTTTTAGCACCTAGTGGTAAATTTATTGAATTATCAACAGATAATGGTGGGCTTGATGATCATTATCAAAATACTTGTTTTACCCCAACGGCAACTACTCCTATTCAAGCTGGTGTCGCTCCTTTTTTAGGTGATTTTTTACCAGAAGGTGATTTTGATTTTCTTAATGGGGAACAAGTAAATGAGGTATGGACTTTAATGGTACGAGATGACGATGGGATAGGCGGAACGGGAAATATTAAAGGAACTATGCTCAATTGGTCTATTAATTTTAATGCGGATTATCAAGTAACTTATGCCTGGGAGGCATCAGATAGTCTCTCTTGCCTAGATTGTTTAGATCCTATCGTTTTTCCTAGTCAGACTTCCGAATATACCCTGTCAGCCATAGATAGTTATGGTTGTACGGCAAATGATCATATTAGGGTCAATGTCCAACAACCATTAGTAGCCCCCATTCCTACTTGCCAAGAAGTAAGTACCAGTTCGGTAACTATTGGTTGGGAAGCAGTCATTGGAGCAGTCGATTATTCCGTCAATATTAATGAAAATGGTTGGGAAGCTGCTAATAGTGGAAATTTAGAACACAAAATAACTGACTTACAAGAAGGTGAAAGCCTAGCTATCCAAGTTAGAGCCAATTCCGATGGTATTTGTGCTTCTTCTGTAGAAATCATCAGTTGTGAAACCATGCTTTGTGCCATACCACCTTTCCAATTAGATAGCATTAACAATGTAAGTTGTACAGCAGGGCTTGATGGACAAATCCATGTTTCAGCGGCAACGGATGCCTTTTTTATATTAGGCTCAGATACAAGTGAATTAGGACAAACCGCTATATTCAACCAATTGCCTGCCAATACCTATAAAATTCAAGTATTAGCGGCATCTAAATTATGTCGAGACACCCTTACTGCTACCATTGGCGAACCTAATAATTTAGCCTTACAAATTACAGAAAGTAGGGCTTTAACTTGTTTTGGGGCAAATGACGGGAGTATTTCTACCCTCGCTACTGGTGGAACCGCACCCTATCATTATAATTGGTCCAATTTAACAGATTCTACTTTAAGCTTTAATACAACAAATACACTAAATAATTTATCCCCTGGAGAATATCGAATTTTAGTGACGGATGCCAATAATTGTGAAGCACAACAATTCTTACCCATTCCAGCACCACAAGCGATAATTATTGATTCTGCTAGTTTGGATGAAACTTGTTTTGCCATTGCAGATGGTTCTGCTTCGGTAAGCGTCAATCCTAACTTTAATAATCTCAATTTTCTCTGGAACAATGGAGCAAGTACTGCGGCTATTGATAATTTAGCGAATGGCTTATATACCGTTTCTGTGACGAATGAAGCGGGTTGTGAAGAAGTACGCCAATTTGATATAACCTCAGCCGCTGAAATCATTTTGAGCGAAGCAGCTATCACACCGATTAGTTGTCATGGCGAAAATGACGGAATCGCCTCTATCCTAGCAACAGGTGGTAGTGGTACGCTTAGTTTTCAATGGAACGATGCGTTAACTCAAACTACTTCAACTGCCAATCAACTAATTGCCAATGATTATGAAGTTGTGGTAACGGATGAAATAGGTTGTACTCAACGATTAACTGTTACTGTTCCCGACGTGCCTCCTATTACTTTTGATACTTTAACTCGATCAATTAGTTGTTTTGGTGCAACCAATGGAGCTATCTCTTTAGGCGTTGAGGGTGGAACCCCTAGTTATAACTTTAGTTGGGATGATAATCCAACACTAAATATCCCCAATCGAGCGAACTTAGCCCCAGGAAATTATCAATTAACCGTTAACGATTTCAATGGCTGTAGTGCGGTCTTTGACTTTACCATAGCTGACAAAGCACCGATTAATTTAATTACCAATCAAACGCCTGCTAATTGTGGCGTTGCGGATGGCGTTATAGTCATAGGCGTTATAGAAGGTAATAGTGCCTATACCTTTTCGTGGGCAGATGACCCAACTAGAACTACCGCCATTGCAACTAATTTAACCCAAGGGGATTATGCAGTAACTGTTTTTGATGCAATGGGTTGTAGTTCAACCAGTAACATTACACTAACAGAAAAAGAAGGCATTAATTTAGTAACTTCTGCTACCTCTATTAGCTGTGCAGAGGAGTTAGGTAGTGCCACAGTTGTAGCGACAGGTGGAAGTGGAACTTATAATTACCTTTGGGATGATGCTGCTGCTCAAGACAATCCAACCGCCCAAAATTTGGCCGCTGGAGCGTATATGGTTTTAGTCGTAGATAATAATGGTTGTGAAAGCGAAATGTCTGTTACGGTTGTAGATAATTCTATTCCCGTCGATATTAATTTTGATAAAAAAGATATTAGTTGTTTTGGTATAAATGATGGTCAAATTACTGCCATCATTAATAGTCCCTCTAATAATTTACAATATCAATGGTCTACTGGTGAAACCGCTACTACTTTAGCCAATTTAAGTGCCAATACCTATCAATTATCCATTACCGATGAAAATGATTGTATCCATGAAGCGGCTATCACTATCACCGAACCAGACGAATTGTTTGCAGAAACGATGCTCGATCCTATTACTTGCCCCAATAGAGGTGATGCTGTTTTAACCATTTTACCAATGGGCGGCACTCCACCCTATTTATTCAGCGAAAACGGTCGGCGGTTTGCTACTACCAATGAATTTTTCAACTTAATTCCTGCTAACTATGAACCTGCTATCAGAGATGCAAATAATTGTACAGTTGCCATTCCTCCAATAGTGGTAGCAGAAGCATTGCCTTTAAGTATAGACCTTGAGCATTTAACATTAAAAGCAGAAATTCCCCAAGCAATCACACCTATTATTAATAATGGAAATGGCGCATTGACTTATACTTGGTCTGGTAATAATTTAGACGACTTAAGTTGTACAGATTGTCCTTCGCCTATTATTACCCCAACAAATACACAAATTTACAGATTGAACGTAGTCGATGAAAACGGCTGTGCAGCAGAAACTGCGGTTCGAGTATTGGTAGAAAAAAATCGAAATGTCTATGTCCCTACTGGATTTTCTCCGAATGGAGATGGCTCAAATGATCGTTTAACCGTACATGGCATTGAAGGTATGGAAATAGTATCTTTCAAAATATTTGACCGTTGGGGTGAGTTGATTTTTGTGAATGGTACTTTTGAAGCCAATGATGCCTCCGCTGGTTGGGATGGCTATTATAAAGGAAAGCTTATGAGTACTAATGTTTTTGCTTGGATTGTGGAAGCTCGATTTTCGGATGGGACAGTTATATTAGAGAAGGGGCATTCTACTTTGATTCGGTAGGCATATAATATCATCCTTAATATTTTGGCTCTTCGTTTGCCCTAATATAAGTCATTATCTTTTTAATAAATCATCGGGATTGATACCTAATTCTCTTAATTTTTGAGCAAAAACTAACTTTTCTTGTTTTTCTCTTTCTCTCTCGGCTCTTATTGCTTCATTTTCATCATCCAGCTCTAAATGCGATTTAAAAAGCGATCCATCAGGATGGTATAATTCTAAAGTTTCCGCAGTTAACCGCAAAGAAAAATCAATAAAGGAACTTTTCCAGTACTTAGTAGTGACTGGCAATTCTCTTAGTTGCTTATCGACTCTTTCATAGATGGTCAATTTATGCCGTTTAGGGTCAAAAATTAAATATTCTTCTACTCCATAGCGTTCATAAAAGGCCTGTTTTTTCGACATTTCCTTCTTTCTATTACCTGGTGAAAGAATCTCTATTACAAGTTGAGGAGGAATATTCGCTTCTCTCCATTGTAAATAAGAACCTCTATCTCCTTTGGGGCGTCCAACAGCAACTAAAATATCTGGTGCTAAACGAGTTTTATTGTCTCCTTCAACTGGATACCATAGTAAATCTCCAGCTACAAAGATTTCTTTATTTTTGGTCGTTTTCTCTAGTCCTTGTTTAATTTTCACCAACCAATTAAACTGGACGGTGTTATCTGCCATTGGTTTTCCGTCTGATGAAGGGTATATTATTGGTAATTTATTTTCTTTAAAAACAGTCATATTGATAATTATACTAAATCAAATTAATTAACCTCGACAATAAAGTTACGAAAAAAAAGAAAAATTAAAAAATCTGTTGGAGATAAATCTGTTGGGATATATTACTTAAAAGCTCGCTCTTCTTCTATTTTTATCAACTTTTCGGACAATAAATAAGCTCGCCAAGCCTCCACGCGCTTATAGCTATTAAAGGTATAAAAGGTCTGGTTTTCATTCAATTTGGGATGGAAACCTAAAGTGGTTTTAAAATGTAATTCCAATAATTTAACTAATCCATAGCAATAGTAATCACGATATTTACCACCTTCTCCTAGAAAAGGGACGACTAAATCATAAGTCAATAACTGGTAAATTTTTTGCAAATCCAAATCACCTGATTTTTTAAGAATAGGCAAGCCAAAATCAACTAAAGTCTGTTCATAAAATTCATATTCATTATGCGTTTTTAATCGGCTTAGTATTTTTTGGGCTATTTGTTCAGAAGGGACTTCAAAGATGGGCAGTCCAAAATCTCTATTTAAAAATAGAAAAAGATTTTTGTTAGCAATTTCCAAGTCTTTCAAAATGGGAAAGGCCATCATTATTTCTGGAAATTCCATTCTGGATAAAGTCGCATTCAAATAATCATAACGAATTGTCTCATTTAAAGAATCCTTAGAAATACGGACTAGTTTTTCTTTCAAGGATAAAAAGGCATTTTCTAAATGTACGATATTCAATTGAGTATTCTGTTCTTCGTATTCCGTAAGGAACGTACTTTTTGACAAATATTGGTAAAAGATCAATTTAATCGCCTCACATTTAACAACATCAATAGCGCCACTTGTAATGTGATTGATAAACCAAGCTTGCCGAAAAAGGGCATTAAATAAAGCACTCTTTTCCTCTATCGTAGCTGGTGCTGCTTGTTCGTAAATAAATTGTAAAAGTTGTCCTACATCATCCATTTCAAAAACCTTGGGCAAATTCGCAAGCATTTTGGTGGTAAAGTCAATTCCTGCCATATAAGCAAGTTCCTTTTCTACAGAAATTTTAGGTCGGATTTTTAGTCGATAAATAGTTCTAGTACGTTTTATTTTTTGTAAACTTTTTAAACATAAATCTCTATGCTTTTCTTGATAAAGGCTCGATTCCGTTACTTTGTTAATATCGTTAATGGTCAACGTTTCTGCTTTCCCTAAATGAATTAATTGTTGTTGAAAAAGAAAAGCACTCCATTCAGTGTAATTTTCAGGCGTGGTTTTCCACAAGGTCCACCACTTGGCTATTGCTTCGGGTTGTTTGGCTTCAAAAGAGAATTGATATACCTTTTCTAAGACCTTTATGAAAGCTTTTCCCGCATTTTTATTAGCCGTCCATTGTTTTTCTTGGGTCTCAAACAATTGCGGGATAATGTCTAGAGAGGCATGTAGTTCTAAATAAGTACCAATATTCTTAGTTGCCTTTTTATCTGTTTGTAAAAATAGTTTATCTATGATATTTGGAAAGATGGCTTGCCCGAATGGAGGTAATTCTTTCAATTCAGTTAAATCCACAGAAACGGGCGCTTCCAAAAAATTAGCGATTCTTTTATCCGCAGCATTTCCTACTTTTTGATTTAAAAAATAGGCAATACTTTCTTTTATTGATGGATTGGTCTCTAAATTTTTAAGGCTATGCAAAACATCAAGTGTCTTAGCATTAGTTAGGTTTATTTTATTTTCATATTTTTTAATAATCCCAAAACCACCAAAATCATGGAATAATCGAACCTTCAATAAAAATAATCTAAAATATCGTTCATCAGCAAGAATCGTCTCCCAATGTTTGGTATAAGCATAATTTAAAATTCGACCAATGGAATAATTTAAGTCTAAATTTCGTGCGTGAATTGCTGCATAATACTCCAAAGCGGTTAAATCATCAACCTTAAGATTTTCTATCAGTTTATTTTCGAGTGACAATCGTTCGTTCGGCGTGCTATAGGCTTCTAGTTGTTGTATGGCTTTTTCTAAAGTAGGACTAGGTAAATAGGCAATCTGATGCTGTTTACAAAAATAAGTCAATAAAGATACTTGCTCTAATATCCTATATTTCAAAGGGGGCAAAGCCGCATTATAATTTCTTAATAAGGGTTTGAATTTTTTGATTAATTGCCGAATCTCATTGGGTCTACCACCACAAAGTGCCACAAAAGCCTTAAAAGCTATCGAATCATTCGTAGAATTCAGCCGCCGAAAATATCGATCGTAAGCGGCTAATTCATCTGAAAACAATTGTTGATTTACAAATTTTTGTTCAAAATCATCCCATTCATAGTCCTCATAATGTACCGACCAATATTGAATTAATTGTTCCTGGTCGGCTTCTGTGGAGAATTGATTCGATAATTCATTTTCATTTTTAATTTTTAGTTGTACATCAATATTTTGTTGGAGCAATTTCTCCAAAGGGAGAATACCTTGCCCATATTTTTTCCAATATCTAACATTTAAACCCGCTATGTAAAAAAGAGCTTTAGGGTGTTTAGTCGCCAACATATCTACCATTGCATTCCGTCGAATCCAATATAAAGAATCTTTAGAAATAGCTAATAACCACCCATAATAATCTACCTTTTCTTCAAAAAATAGGGCAGCCGTCAATTTTGTTTTTTGATACCCATATTCTTTAATTAAACTTAAATCATCCTCAAATTTAGCTTGTAATTCTTCATATTCCCCAACCAATTCCTCATAGGTTGTAGCCTTAAAAAAGTTATTAGACAAACGTGCCAGTTGTGCCTGGCAATAGGGTAAAGGCAACATTTCTTTTTTCGTTAAGCCCAATAATTTTGTAAAAGCAATAGAATCTGGCAAGAAGTCCAAAATATCTTTAATGATAATTTGTTGGTCTGCTTCTTTTAAAGAAAATAAATTTTTTCTATCCAACACCTTTTCCAGAATAGCAAAAACCGTCGTATTTTTTAGCACTCCAATGACTTCAATTTCCTGTCGCAATAATTTAATATCTTTCTTGCGCAAATAATTATTTATTTTTTGTAGGGATTTGCGAATAAGGAATGGATCTATTTGAGGAGCATTCACGGACGTAACTACTACTTTCGAGGTTCTTGCCTCAATCGGGGTTAAATAAAAAACTTGTAGTAATTCTGAAAATTTAAATAAGGCTGCTTTCTCATAAAAAAAATCAGTTAATAAATACTTGCTTTCTTGGTCGTTCCAATTCCATTCCGAAGTCGTAAAAAGAGTATGCTGCTTCAACAGTTTAATAACTCCTTGGTTATCAGGATACTTATCATATAATTTAGCTAAATCTCTAAAGGCAATTAAATCTCCTTCTGCAATACTTGGAGCTAATAAATTTAGCAGAATTGGATTGGGTGCTACTTTTTTTTGCCCAAGTAAACCTAAAGGAAGTACGATCAATAAGCCCATGAAAAGGCTACTCCGCCTAAAAAATAACGGCAGTAATAGGTGAAATAGTCTTTGTAATATGTTTGGGAGGTTACTCAAAAATA
Source organism: uncultured Saprospiraceae bacterium (assembly GCA_964644655.1). GTDB lineage: Bacteria > Bacteroidota > Bacteroidia > Chitinophagales > Saprospiraceae > JAFMDF01. The sequence goes on from CAZXYA010000036.1 coordinate 30,280, forward strand.
TTGTTATTTATTTAAATGACTAACTACTTAGGAATGAAATATAAATAACTGTTACAAGTTTGGGTGTGTATTTTTTTCTTTAGGTAAGGCGCAAAAAACGGAGTTATCCCTTCGGATAATGAGTATTTTTGTAACGCAGCATAAAGGGAAAAAGATCAACCAAGATGTATCGTTTATTTTTATTCCATTCCTTAGGTTTGAATTTGACTACTTAAAGGGAGGCATGAAAGTTTGATTTTTTCAACGCTATAAAAAGAGGGCTTGTTTCTTTCTTGTGTCATTATTTCATAGAAGTTGTTTAAAAAGTATTGTTTTAAAAATATTGAGGTTTAACTCTACGCA
>CAZXYA010000037.1:0-30459 GCA_964644655.1 uncultured Saprospiraceae bacterium
AATTATTAAAGGATAGTGGGCTGAATGAAAAAGACTTAAAAAATGCCATTTTAGCCTTGCGAAAAGGATCAAAAGTGACTTCTCATGGTGCAGAAAGTACCTATAATTCATTAGCAAAATATGCAGTTAATTTAAATGAAAAAGCCAAAAAAGGAAAATTAGATCCTGTTATTGGTAGAGACGAAGAAATCCGACGAGTCCTACATATCTTGGCAAGAAGAACCAAAAATAATCCTTTATTAATTGGTGCGCCAGGAGTGGGAAAAACAGCGATAGTAGAGGGCTTAGCCCATCGAATTGTCAATGGGGATATTCCAGATGATTTGGAAGAAAAAGAGATTTATGCCTTGGATATGGGCGCTTTAATTGCAGGGGCAAAATACAAAGGAGAATTTGAGGAAAGATTGAAAGCAGTTATCAAAGAAGTAACAGAATCTGATGGAAATATTATTTTATTTATTGATGAAATTCACACCTTAGTGGGGGCAGGTGGCGGACAAGGCGCTATGGATGCAGCGAATATCTTAAAGCCAGCCTTAGCAAGAGGGGAGTTGCGCTCAATTGGTGCCACTACTTTAGATGAATACCAGAAATATTTTGAAAAAGATAAAGCATTAGAGCGTCGTTTTCAAACAATTGTAGTAGATGAACCCAATGTGGAAGATGCTATTTCTATTTTAAGAGGACTGAAAGAGCGATATGAGAGCCATCATAAAATTAATATAAAAGATGAGGCAATTGTCGCCTCTGTACAATTATCCCATCGGTACATTACGGACCGATTTTTACCAGATAAGGCGATTGATTTAATTGATGAAGCGGCAGCGAGATTGCGTTTGGAAATGAATTCCATGCCAGCAGAATTGGATGAAGTGGAACGAAAAATTCGCCAATTGGAAATAGAACGGGAGGCGATGAAACGAGAAAATGATACGGCAAAAATTGAGGGGTTAAATGAGCAAATTGCCAATTTAGAAGAAGAACGAAATCAGTTTAAGACCCAATGGGAGTCAGAACGTTCAGTAGTTTTAGGAGTACAAAAGGCTAAAGACGAAATTGAACAATTGAAACAAGAAGCAAAGCGACTAGAACGAGCAGGCAATTTTACAGAAGTTGCTGAAATTCAATATGGAAAAATCCCTGCTGCTAAAGAGCGATTAGCTAATTTTAACCAACAATTAGCCGATTTAAAAGAAAAGGGGAGTAAGTTGGTGAAAGAGGAAGTCTCTTCAGAAGATATAGCAGAAATCGTTGCTAGATGGACGGGTATTCCTGTGACTAAAATGCTACAGAGTGAGCGAGAGAAATTACTGACCTTAGAAGAAGAATTGGCACAAAGAGTAGTCGGACAAGCCCCTGCTATAGAAGCGATTGCAGATGCTATTCGTAGAAACCGAACAGGCTTATCAGACGACAAAAAGCCAATTGGCTCTTTCTTGTTCTTAGGTTCTACAGGCGTTGGAAAAACAGAATTGGCAAAGACTTTAGCGGATTTTCTATTTGATGATGAAAATATGTTGACTCGAATAGATATGTCTGAGTATCAAGAACGCCATGCAGTAGCTCGTTTAGTAGGCGCACCTCCAGGCTATGTTGGCTATGATGAAGGTGGACAATTGACGGAAGCCGTACGTAGAAAGCCTTATTCTGTTATCTTATTGGATGAAATAGAAAAAGCCCATCCTGACGTCTTTAATATTTTACTACAAGTTTTAGATGATGGTCGATTAACCGATAATAAGGGGAGGGTAGCGAACTTCAAAAATTCCATTATCATTATGACTTCTAATATGGGCGCCGAAATTATCCAACAAAATTTTGCTCGATTAGATGGTACGAATGATACAGCTATTTTTGAAAAAACGGAAGATTTAGTTTTTGGGGTATTGAAACAATCTTTACGCCCAGAATTTTTAAATAGAATTGATGAGATGGTGATGTTCCAGCCATTAAATAATCAACATATTCGTCGGATTGTAGAATTACAATTGAAAGGTTTGGAAAAGGTATTGAGCAAACAAGCAATCACACTTTCTGCAACGCCTCAAGCTATTGATTATATTGCTGCTGCAGGATTTGACCCTCAATTTGGCGCACGACCTGTGAAGCGTGTGATACAGAAAAAAGTATTGAATGCTTTGTCCAAGGCGATATTGAAAAAGGAAGTGTCTCCGAATTCTAATGTGGTATTAGATTCTTTTGGAAATGGGTTGATTTTTAGGCAACCTACGGAAAAGGAAGGGGAGAAGGTGGCAGCTTAATCGGCTTTTAATAAGTAAGGTGATAGTTAAACAAAACTATCACCTTATTGCTATTCTTTAGGAAGGATAAAAATCCCCGTATTGGTCGTTAAATATATATTTGTTGCATCGCTTGTTGCGGCATAAACTTCAGCAAAATACTCCTTATCATTTCTAAAGATGACCGTTTTTACTTCCTTGAGACTAATTTGATAGATTATTTTATCCATCTGGAGATAAATCGTATTGTCCATCCCTGTTCCTATAATTTTAGTCTCTTGATAAGAATATTGCCTTCTAATTTGAGCTATTTGCCTCCACGGTTCATTGGGCACTTTTTTTAAAATGTAGCTATCTCCTTTGACGGCATATATATTGCCCAAATGGTCTACTTCAATATCTCCAATATTTCCACGAGTCTTAGGTATAGGAATGTCCATTTTTGTAGTTACCCCATCATTAAATTGATACATTGCACTATATTTTTTTAAATATAGATTGCCAGCTAGGTCAATTTGCACATTCTCTACATTCTTAATTTCCCCTATAAAAGCAAAAGTATCAATTGTTTGGTCCGGAGATAAGGCGATGAAGTGGGTCCGGCCAAATACCCATAAGGTAGAATCTTTTGATAATTGAAAACCTTCGCAGTATTGAGAATCTTCGGGTAAGTTATTTTTGGTTAGCTGGTTATGTTCCTTTGTTATTTTGTCGGCGGCTAAATTATATTTAAAGATAGACCCTTCTGTATCTGCAAAGTGGATATCCCCTTCATCTAATATTTCAAGTTCATTTGGAAAATAGGGTTTAATAGTGGGACCTTGAATAGATTGAATCTCATTTTTATCGTTCAGGTGGTAATACGCCATTTTTGCATGATGAACCGTCCAAAATGCTTTTTCTTTGACCATTTTTATTTTGACAAAACCTTCTGGAGGATAGGTTATAAAATTTTCAAATAATACAACAGTTTCTACTCGCCTACTTCCCTCCTTTTTTTGAAAGCATCCATTTTTAGTAATCAGGAATAAAGTATTTTGCTCATCAAAAAAGGCATGATAAATCCTGCTTGAGTCAGGTGCAAAAACAATATTATTATTTAATGGATAATATTCATCTTCATAAGGCGTGTCCCGTGAAATGGCTAAATCAATTTGGAAAATTCTATTGGTATCGATATGCCATATATTTTTTTTAGCATCCATTACCCCATAAATTCCTATTTGAGTATCTTCTTGTACTTTAAAATCTTTGATTTTTTTTGTGAACTTATCCCCAAAAACATAGAGGGTATCTTTTATTAATTTAAGCCTGTTCGTATTAGCTTTAATCCCTAAATCTCTCAATGTATCGTTTTCTAATTGATACAATTGACTAGCTCTTTTATGGACGGTTCCTTCAGGAGTAGCAATGGTTCTGATAAATTCATAATAGGAATAAGGGACATCTATACGTTTTAATAAGCTTCCATCTTTGCCAATTTTAATAATATGAGCAGCTTGAAAAAGCCATAAATCCTGTTGCTCATTTATAAAGAGTTTACCTTGCTTATAGTATTTTGAATTGGCTACCCCAATCCGACCTTCTGTTTCACTAAATTTACATAAGCCTTCTTTTGTATTGGCCCATATATTATTCTCCATATCGATTGCTATGGAATTAAGGTAATTACTACATATATCCGAATTTAGCGCATTATAATGCCATACTTTCTGACTAGTCAAATCTATTTTTATTAGTCCAGTAGATTTGGTCGCTATGTAAATAAATTGCTCTTTTTTTATTACTTGACTAATGTCTAAATGCGCCAAGTGTGTTATTTGACCTTGGGTAATGGACGCTAGTAAAATTAAAATGCTGATAAGTATGAATCGAAAAGTACTCATATAATTTTATTCAAGTTGTTAATCATTTTTTGGAAAAACAAAAACCCCCGTATCTGTTGCAAGGTAGTAATGACTACTATTGGAAGAAAAAGAATGAACTTTTTTAAAATATTGAAGGTCATTGCTAAAAATTTCTATTGGTTCATTAGCTGGGGTAAATTTATAAACGCCGTCGTGCTTTTGATAAATTAAGGAATTTTCTTTTGTAATGCCTAATAATACGGTAAAATCAGGACCTGCCATTTTTTTCTTGGTCATTGGATATACTCGAATCCAAGCGTTTTTGGAACGAAGGTCTTTTTTCCAAATATTCCGATTATCGATTTGTACAAATAGACTACCGTTTTCATTAATTTCAAAATCTGTTACGTACCCATCTAGAGACTTGAATTCATCTTTCGGAAGCTTTACATGTCTGAAAAAGCCTTTGGTATAAATGCTTAAATTCTTACTTGTCAAGAAATATAAGGATTCACCATATGGTCTTATTTTTTTGTTTTTATCGGGAATGTAATAAGGACTAATAATACGAGAGGTATCTCTTACTCCCGAAATTTCATAAATATTTCTGAAAGGCATTATATAAAAAGTAGAAGCGTCTTTATAATAGAATGGAGTTGTTGTTGTATAAATGTTATGAAACGTCTCTGGAAGAATTCTACTACGTTGACCTCCAAATATTGATTTAATTTCATTTTCGGCTATAAATAAGCTATCAATAGTTGTTTCGTCTAATGCCAACATGGTACTAGAATCCGACAATAATTTGAAATAAGTTAGATATTTTTGAGCACCAAAATCCGGAGAAATCCAAGGTACTTGAGATAATACCGTATCAATAGCTAACTGGTCATCTAACTTAAAATAATTAATTCTATTTGGATATAATGCCCAAAAAGAACCTTGATTAGTTACTTCAATCAATACCTTTTCTGTAGAAGGGTAATCGATAAAATTATTAAAATTGGTAATTACCTCAACTTCTTGACCCTCATCTTTGACTAGATAACATCCTAGTCTTGTGAAGAAATATAAATCGTTTTTATCATCAAAGAAAAAGGTAATAATAGGTTCATGATTTGGCGCAATTATCACTTTCTCATATAGATATTTCGGATTTAGAGAACGTTGACTCTCTTCTGGTTGAGGTATTCTTAATTTATGAATTTTATATTTTTCATCTTTAGAATGGCGATAAGGATGACCATTTATGTCAATAAAATAGTTGTAGCTATAGGGATGCAGTTTTTTCTCCACGATATTAAAATTCTCTATTTTTCTAGTGCCCAAATGACTCGTTCCTCCTAACCAAAAAGCGTTCTTATTGACTTGTAATCTATCTTGATAGCGTCTTAGATGTGTACTAGAAAGCTTATCATTCTCAATTTTATATAAGCTATTAGTTTTATAAGAACCTACTATTATCACACCAGAAGTAAGTTCTTTCGCCTCTGTAATTTGGCTGTACATATTACCTAATTTCTTAAGTATAGTCCCGTCTTCTTTTATTTTGTAAACTATTTGTTCTTCTTGCAACCAGATGTTATTTTTGGTATCCACAAAAACAAAATCATTGGAATCACTTCCCTCATGAATTTTAGCTCTTGGTTTAATTACTGAAAATGCTCCATTTTTAAAGACACTCAATCCTAGCACCGTCGTAAACCAAATATTATTGTCGGTATCTATTCCTACGGACTTGATATCATTACTGCCTATCTTAGAATTAAATTTGTTATATACTTTAGTGCTTTTATTTTTAACGTCAATTTGAATTAATCCACTTGATTTGGTCGCTACAAAGAGTAAATCTTTATGCTTTAGAACTTGATTTATACCTAAGTCAATGGTGGGGAAATGTTTTATTTGCGCATAAGCATCTAGACCAATTCCAAAGAAAAAAAAGGTGAATACCAATAATCGGATATGACTGCTGTGATTTTTCATTTATTATATTGCTAGGAAAGAGGTTTGTGTAAGAAAATTAATTAATAATTATAATTAACCGTAGTATTAGGGAGTGATTTTTTTACTTGATAGATGGTCTCAGACTTGAAATTATTAAAATAAATATCTAAATATTCTAAATTTTTTAACTTATACAATTCTTGTGGGATAGCTTCTAAGAAATTATAGTTTAGATAAAGTACTTTCAATTTTTTTAATTTGCTGATAGACTTTGGAAAAACTTTTATATTACAATCACTTAAATCTAAAATTTCCAAATGCTTTAATTTTTTTATTGATTTGGGGATAGATTGAACATTTCGACCTTCTAAAACCAATTTTTGCAGCCACTTATGCTTTACTATTATTTCCCAATCTTTTGCAGTTAATGGTCGTATCTTCTCCTTATTTAAATCCATTCTTTGAGCCTCCGTTAGTTTTCCTCTATTGTACCCATTTAGATTTTTAACAGATAAATCTAAGCTTGTAATTGACTTTAAAGCTTTAAGATTGAGGTCTTTTATAGATTTATAAGGTGTTTCTGTTTCTGTTTCTGTTTTTGTTTCTGTTTTTGTTTCTTTCGGCTTAACTTTTGGAGGCAGAGGAGCAGGTTGGGGACGAGGAGGAGGTACACCCTGACCAATCATATAAGTTCCTACTAGCATACAACAGACTGTTATTAACGTTTTCATTCCTAAATTTAATTATTGGGTAAATAGATAGTTTTTGATTTGAAATCTGCGAATCCACGATAGCGACCTTTTGTTACTTCTATTAAGCCTTTTTCTTGATACCTCGTTTTGCTAATTTCTGAAAAAATTGCATCAAATATTAGTTGCCCTTTTTGGTTGGCATAGCCCTTTAAATTGTCTTTTTCTAAAAGAAAATGGGTCTCCATATCGGAAATTACATCAAAGCTTATTGGGGTTAAAGGAAGGCCATTTGCTTGACAAATGCCTAGTTTTTCTCCTACTTTTACCACTAATTTATCCAATTTAACTTTACCAGTAGCGGGTTCAATGCTAATATAAGGCGCTAAAACTTCAAATTTATCACTTATTTCAAAAGTAACGGATTCCAAATTATTTTGAGGAGTTGAGTAATGAATGATTAGGGATGCTTTGCCATTAGTATGCGCTTTGGTCTCAAAAAAAGTGATGATATTTTCTTGAAATTCTGTAGGCGCTGTGCGTTTTTGAGTAGCGGCCTGTTCTCTTTTTTTAAATCGCTTACTATACTGCTTTTTAGCATACGGAGAACGAATTTTTGGGTCACTAATTTTGTCTCCCCATGCATCCACAAAAAAGAAGTTGATGTCCTCAAATACCTTTAGTTGTTGTATGGGGGCATAGCTATTAATAATTTCAATTTTGGTGTAATTTGCAGGTAATATAAGGGTTCCTTCTGAATTGATAGCACCATATTTTTCATCTTTTTTAAAAATGGCTACAGACAGTAAACTTTCATAACCAAATCGTTCAATAGTTTGCTCAGCTAGAGGTAATGCGAAGGTGCCATCTTTTTTATGAACAATTCCTGTTAAGTTTCCCTTTTTGACTTTTGCTAAATGACTATATTCAAAAGGTATTCTTTTTTGAGTTTCTTTAATTTCATCATACTCTATGGGCAAAAGCGTATTACCTGCTAAATCCATCAGGCCAAATTTTTTATCAATGGATACTTGAGTAATAGGGATGGTTTGTTCAGGCATGCCAATTAACTGAATAGATTGATAAATTGTATCTAAAATTAATTTACCCTCGGAGTTTATTACTCCCCAATCTGTTGGGGTTCCCCTTACTTTTTTCGTTGGTAATTGTACACCTACAAAACTTTGTAGGGTATCAATCATACCGCCTAATTTACTAGGCTTTAGTATAACCTTTTGGTTTTCATTCATTACTCCTACCTTCCATCTATGTTCATTGAATGCATACAGTCCCTTCACTTGTCCATTTAAAAGGAGGGGAAAGAAAAGCCAAAAAAGATAGGTTATTCTAAATTTACAGATATTAAAAAACATATACTTAATAAATAAATTTACAAAGGTAGTTTTTTTTGAAATGATTAGTAAATGAAAGGTGGAGCTTAATGATAAAAGGGAGAGTAAAGTAGGAAAAGAACAAAAAAAGCCGAGCCGATCCCCCAACCAGCCCGACTTTTTAAAAAATATTTTTTGTCGTTACTATACCTATATTCAAAAGCTATACCAAAAATAAAATTTGGTGGATTTACCTAGAAAAGAAAAATAAAATTGGGATTTTTTGTAAAAAATGAGCCTAAAAGAAATTATGTAATGTAGTAAAGCTGATTAACAATAATAAACTTGCCGATAATAAGGCGCTGTACTGACCTTGCATCTGGAATAATCCGAAGCATGCTTATCTGCAATGAATCACTAAAATAAAAAACCTACCTTTGTGCCATTATTAGCAGCTCTCATTAAATTTACTTGAAAAAGTAACTAACGATACAATTCATAAATCTTTGACAACTATTTTAATTTATTGAGTTTTTGGTTACCGTAGAACAACTAACAACTATAAAAATTAAGAAAAAAGAATAGACTACGCAAATATAAATACACGACCTAAGTAGTCTTTCAAGATGATAGTGTCGGGTACAATTTGGATGAATTTTGAGCCTAAACGAGGCAAAAAACGCAGACATAGCCTAGCTATGACGAGTATTTTTAACGAAGTTTAGGCTCAAAAGTCGCCGAATCACCCGACAATATTAACTGGAAAGACTACTAAGGAAAATCCCTGCCTGCGGCAGGCAGGCGTTTGGATCCTTCTAATCCGTTAGCACTCCAATCCGCAAGCGGTTCACTTCGTTCATGTTTTGAATCCTCCTAGCTCGTATGCGTAGGTTGTTTTTTGCGTAACCCCTTACTTGTCAATTATTTATAAATTACTCGACTAAGAGCAAAACAAGCGTTGCATGAGATTTGAAGATTTGAAGTTAATTCAACCGATTTTAAAAGCCTTAAAAGACAAAAAATATACAGAACCTACTGCTATCCAAGAGCGGGCGATTCCTTTAATTTTACAACGGAAAGATGTATTAGGCGTGGCACAGACAGGAACGGGAAAGACTGCTGCTTTTGCTATTCCTATTATTCAACTAATTCATCGAATTGAGAGCAAAACTCATGGGAAGCCCGTTATGCGTGCTTTAATTCTAACACCAACCAGAGAATTAGCCATACAGATAGAAGAAAATATTGAAGCCTATAGTAAATATACGGCTGTTAAAAATACCGTAATTTTTGGAGGGGTTAAACAAGGGAAGCAAGTGGATGCTATTCGAAGAGGCGTTCATGTTTTGGTAGCCACCCCAGGTCGATTATTAGATTTAATCGGTCAAGGACATATTAGTTTAAAAACCGTTAAAGTTTTTATATTGGATGAGGCGGATCGAATGCTGGACATGGGATTTATCAATGATATTCGGAAGATTTTACCAATGCTGCCGAAGGAACGACAGTCTTTGTTTTTTTCTGCTACCATGCCAGCCAATATTGTTAAATTATCTAGACAAATCTTAAAAGACCCTCAAAAAATAGAAGTAAGTCCTGTTTCATCAACGGCAGAGACCATTCAACAATATCTATATTATACCAACCGAACGACCAAAAAGAATTTGCTAACCTATATTTTAAAAGATGAAAAAATTAATCAGGTATTGGTTTTTTCTCGAACGAAAAGGGGAGCGGATAGAATTGCTAAAGACTTAAAAAAGAAACGCATAGAAGCGGCAGCTATTCATGGAGACAAAGCACAAAATCAACGACAAAAGGCACTAAAAGCTTTTAAAGCAGGTCAAATCAGGGTATTGGTCGCAACAGATATTGCGGCTAGAGGCATTGATATAGACAAACTACATTATGTTATTAATTATGACATTCCAAATGTGGCAGAAACTTATGTTCACCGAATTGGACGTTCAGGACGAGCGGGGGAAGAAGGAATAGCGATTGCCTTATGTGAACCAGAAGAAAATGCTTATGTCCGAGATATACAAAAATTAATTAAGAAAAAGATAACGGTCATTAAAGAACATCCTTTTCCACAAACAGATAAGCCAATGACGGAGGCAGAGAAAAAAGAATGGAATAAAGAAAAACAACGACGGAAGCAGGAATATTTTGCCAATCGAAAGAAAAATCAATCTGGTGGTTATGGACGGTCTAATCGAAGGAGGTAATCGGCTATCAGTTGTTGGTTTGATGTACTAAACCGACAACTGACAACCGACAACTGTTATGCAAAAACCAATTTTTTCAAATAATCCGCTCCATCCTTAGCACAAGCCATAGGGGTTGTATTATCATAACGTTCTTGCTCCATGATAAAATACTCCATGCCATTATCCTTAGCTGTTTTTAAGATTTTAGGGAAGTCAATCTTACCAGTACCTAAAGTACAGGTCGCTTCTCTTACGTCATCGGCAGCATCCTTTAATCTATCTTTCACATGACATAATTTAAAGCGTCCAGAATATTTTTTTAGATATTCTTCTGGATCAGCACCGCCTGTTACCACCCAATAAATATCCATTTCGTGGTCTACTAATTCAGGGTCGGTATTATCCATAATAAAATCGTGTGGAATCATACCAGAAAAAGCTTTAAAGGAATAAGCATGGTTGTGGTAGGCAAAGCGTATCCCATTCTTCTTGCAAATTTCTCCACAAGCATTAAATTTATCGGTTACTTTTTTCCAATTATCTACACTAGTTTGTGGTCCGATGTAAGGGCAAATCAAATACTTCATGCCTATTTCTGCGGCTTGCGCTGCTTTTTCTTCAAAATTCTCATTGATATTAGCATGAGCAGACACCATATTCAAGCCTAAACCATCTAAATATTTTTTAAACTCTGTGTTAGGCATATTCCAAAATAAGCCTTGTGGCCCATCATAACCTTCAATTTGCTTAAATCCAAAACCCGCTAATTCTTTTAAAGTACCTTTTGGATCAGCTGGAATGACGTCTCTGAGGGTATAAAGCTGTATGCCAAATTGATCCAAACTTGGTTTAGCCACAGCAGGAACTGCTGGTGTAGTAGCGGCAGTAGTAGCTGTTTCTTTTGCACCTGATTGACAAGCCCATTGTGGCATTAAAAGAGAACCCGCTGCCAAGAGTCCTGCGTTTTGTAGAAATTGACGACGCTTATTTTGCATAGCTTTGTGTTTTTGTGGGCTAGACATTAATTTATGAAACCCTTGAATGAAAAAAAGCTAAGGTAGGGAAAATTAAATAATACATCTAAAATCCGTTGGGGAAACTAATCCATTGGGTATATTTTTCACCCAACGGATTAGTTTCCCCAACGGATTATTATTAATTTTTACCTGACCATCTATTTAGAGCGTCAGATTGAAAACTGATAAATAGACGAGAAGTCAGAAGTCAGACCGAAAAATAAATTTTTCTGTCAGAAGTCAGATTGAGTCGATTTAAGTAATTGATAATCAATAATTTAAATCGAAGCCATCTGACTTCTGACAGTTTATGAAATAAACGGTCTGTCTTCTGATTTCTATCAATTTTCTTTCTGATTGTCTATTATTGTATTTTTGCCTGAATGTCAACCTACATCATATACAAACCCTTTAATATGCTTTCTCAATTTACAAGAGAAGCACCCCATCATATAACCTTGGCAGATTTGGCGTATGATTTTGCTAAAAATGTATATCCTGTGGGGCGGTTGGATGCAGATAGCGAAGGTTTATTAATTTTGACAGCGGATAAGACCTTAAATGCCAAATTATTAAACCCCAAAAATAAACAAGCTAAAATCTATTGGGTGCAAGTAGAAGGAGCGCCTAGTGATGCTGATTTACAGCCGTTAAAAAAAGGAATAGCCATTAAAGTTAAAAAGAAGATACATCAAACAGCCCCTGCTAAAGTATTTTTACTAAAAGAAATACCCAAACTTCCTCCTAGAAATTCACCCATTCGTTTTAGAAAAGCCATCCCCACTACTTGGATTAGTTTGACGATCACAGAAGGAAAAAACAGGCAGGTCCGTCGAATGTGTGCAGCTATTGGTTTTCCTGTATTACGTTTAGTACGAGTTGGTTTAGCAGGATATACGTATGGAGAAGGAATGCTGAAAGCAATGGAAGTTGGGGAAATTATTCCTTTGATTATTAAGTAAATAGAAGCAGATTCCATTCAGGATAACCTTGACTAACTACTTAGTGCATATTGCTATTTTTTGCGGTTAATATTAGTACACCTTGTGTTTTCTCCATGTACTCTGCGTCCAAATCTATTCTGTCCCTTCGGGATTTGCACTCCCATCCGCGTTGCGGTTCACTCGCTTAAATGTTCCCCGAACATTTACCCTTCGGGATCGCTCGTTCATTCCACATAGCTTTGCCGTCGGACTAAGGTATAAAATCCATTTTCCAAAGCTAAATACCCATAATCATACACAAAATAATAAGTATTTCCATTTTTGGTCCGATAGATATTGGTGAAATAACTAAATTTAAAGCCGTTACCTAACAGTTTGTCTTTATGGATCCTCGCCTTGCCATCTGGATTTAAATCAGCCAAGATACGTCGATTTTTTCGCAGAATATTATTGATATTTCGGACAAAATTAATGGCATCTCTATTCAACTTATTATTAGCTGAACTACGGCAACTCATGGAGCAGTATTTTTTATCTGCTCGTCCATTAAATTCCTCCTTACACTCCAAACATTGTTTTTTCATAGTACTATAAAGGTGGTAGTTTTCTTGATTTTGTATAAATTATGTTCCAAAATGCTAAAAAAATAGCAAATTTCCCTAATAAAATTGGAATTTAATGCTAAAATCGACTAGTTTTATAACTCCTTACGGATTTATCTCATCAATTTTACATTTTACAACCTACGAATTTAGAGACCCTTCAATATTTATTGGACACCTATTTTATTAATCTTACTAGCAATAAGCTATATTGATTATTTGAAACTCCCTTAAAGTTTATATCAAAAGGCAGCTATTATAATGATTGTTTCTAAAACCAATTTATAATTAGCAGTCGAGTTAATCATCACCTCTCAAACTACATTTCCCACTACCGATAAAAAAGAACCTCATTAAGAGGATTAAAGAACTATTTCAGTCATTATGAGCTGAGTGGTCAAAATCATTAGAGATACATTATCAAGAAAGGCTAACAGTAAAAGTATTTACACAAGATAATGACAACTTGGTTGATTTTGAGTCTATTCAGGCCTGCTATGGCTGTATGTTATTTTTTCTCAAAAACACAATCATTTTAGCTGATGAACAACAATTACAATTCTTCAAAGAACTTACCTATTGGTAAAGGAATTTCGGCTGCCTTATTGCGAATATTTTCGACATTTTATGCTCCTTGGTGGCAGCTTTCTATTCGATTTTTACTGGTTTTATTGCTTGGGTTTTCTACCAATTACCACGCTTTTTCACAGGCGGTAATTAATAATCCAAGTAGCGCTATTTCCCTTTGTGAAAATGGAACACCACTTATTTTGTCTGGTGGTCCTGCTTTATCTGGAGATCAAAAGGCAAGGTGGACTATTCAAAGTTCTACTGGAGGTGCTATCCCCGCAAATATTTTGGATGAACCTTCGATGGAAGATGTGACAGCAACGTTTAGACCCAATTTATCCGGAGTAGCACCAGGTAATACGATTACCTTTGTGCTTAAATTCACCTTGGATGAAGATGGAGATTTCGATGTAAATGAAGGAGATACTACTTTTGCTACGGTTTCTATTACCGTTAATGCAGCCCCAATAGCTACTGCAACAGCCTCTGCTGTAGATGTTTGTGAAAATGGAGGAAGTATATTCTTAACAGGAAGTCCTTCTGTAGGAAATGGAGTTGGTGAATGGTCAGGAGCAACTGGAATTACGAATACGGCAAATTCTAATAATGCTCAATTTGATCCAAGAGGACATGATGGAATTGTGCCTTTGATTTATACTTTTACCGATGGTAATAATTGTCCTGCGAAAGATACAGTACATGTACTTGTTCATAATGCAGCGATTATAAGCCCTACCCCAAATCTTTCTGTTTGTGCAAATGGAGATACCATTGATTTACAAGGTTTTCCTTTTAAAGATACGATTGAATCTTTAATTGATACCATGATGACCATTAATCCATCTAATACTGCTTTTCCTACTGCTGGAAATGGCGTTTGGAGTGGTTTAGGTATTATTACCCCTTCTCAAATGGAAGCCGATTCAGGTTTTGCCCAATTTGTACCAACTGGGCTAAGTGGCCTTATTACGCTAACTTATACTTATACAGCGGGTAATAATTGTACTGAATCAATTACCACGAGAATCAATGTTTTTGATGCTCCTACTGTAGATGGAGGCACCTATGGACCATTTTGTGAATCTGATGACCCAGTTCTTTTAAACAATGGAACACAGGTTCAAGGAGGAACATCTACTGGAACTTGGGCGGTGCTTTCAACTGGGGATCCTAGTGTGTTAACAGAAATTAGCCCATCTGCTGGAACAGCAAAATTTGATCCTGGTATATCCCTTAGTACAGGGACTGATTCTTTATCCTATACTTTCATTGATATTAATGGTTGTGAAATAACAGATACTATAACATCGATAGTCGTGAATGTAGATCCTGTAGCTAGTATCAGTAATCCTATTACAACGAATGATACCCTTGTCATGTGTTTAAATGATTCAATTATTTCATTGGAAGGTATGCCAGATCCCTCAATGGGTGGTGTTGGTGGTAAAGGACGGTGGACAGGCGTAGGAGTGACTGACCTTGATAATAATGATAATAATGCTTCTTTTAATCCTTCGACGGCAGGGAGTGGTACACATACTATTATATACGAATACGAAAATACGAATGGTTGTTCTGATACGACTGCCATCTTTTTTGTAGTGAATGCTTTACCCGTTGTTAGTACAGATCAATCATCTTATACTACCTGTAGAGATGGGAATATGGATACTGGAATTAATTTAGTTGGTTTACCGACTGGTCCAAGTGGTGTTTGGACAGGAAAAGGAGTAATAGATAATGGGGATGGAACCGCTACTTTTGAAGCAGATAGTACTTCCGTAAATGGATTTAATACGATTACGCTACAGTATAAATATTCAGATGCGCATGGCTGTACAGACTCTGTAACAACAATGGTGACGATTAATACGCCAACCGTTACCGCAACTGCAGATCAAATTTTATGTGCAGACGAAAATATTTCTATTACATTTACTGGCGCAGGATCTAGTTTTGCCTATAAATTAACAGGAGATGCCATCGGTTTATCTGATGGAACTGGTAATATCTTAGCAGGTCAAGTAACAAATTCGGGAACAGATACTTTAACAGCAATAGTAGAGGTTATTCCAAGTATTAGTAATTGTGAAGGCGTGAGGGATACTTTTGAGATTAAGGTTAAACCACTTCCGACAGTCGATGCAAGATTGGATACTACACTTTGTGCAGGAAGTATGACGAACCCTATTGTTTTTACGGGTGCAGATTTGTCTCCTGAACTTACCACTTATAGTTGGACAAATGATAATGTAAATATTGGATTAGCAGGAATTGGTACGGGGACTATTGCAGCCTTTTCCGCAACCAATACGTCCACTAGTATGATAATTGCTAATATAGTCGTTACCCCATCGGCTGCAGGTTGTACAGGAACTCCTCAATCTTTTAAAATCAATGTAAATTCTCTACCAACGATTAATGTACCTAACGATATTTCTTATTGTGAAGGAGAAACAACGAGTGCAATTACATTGACAGGGTCTGCTGGAGCAGCTTTAAATTGGACGCTCTCAGGAGATGCAGTAGGATTATTGGCTAATAATATGTCAACAGTTCCTTCTTTCGTAGCTGATAATACTTCGGGGATGCCAGATACGGCAAAGGTGGTGATTACAGCTTCTTTAGATGGCTGTATAACGGAAGCTACAGATACCCTTTTTATTGGCGTAAATCCAGTTACGGATATTCCAGCTTTAGCTTTAAATCCAATTACGCTAGACCCATTTTGTTCGACAGGAGATACGATTCATTTGAATGAATTTCGTACTGGTGCATTAACACCTGATAATTCTACTACTCCATTAAGTCAAGTAGGTATTTGGAAAACACCTACTTTGGGGGTAAGTGATGTTGACCCAACAGCAGGAATAGCTGTTTTCGATCCTGCTGGTTTAGATGGAGCTATTCAATTATCTTATACTTTCATTAATGAATATAATTGTTCTAGCGAGGAATTATTAACCGTAACAGTTGAAAATGCTAATCCTGATCCAGGGACTTATCCAGATGTTTGTTCTGAAGTTGGCGATGTTAACTTAGCAGGGAATAATACTTTACTCAATACTCAAACGGGTTTTTGGACAGTAACGGACAGCCTTGGCGTTGTTATAGATGCGATTACAGCCACTATGGCAGATACACTTGCGGGAGAAGCTAAATTCAATCCAAGTGGTTTAAGAGGTACTTATAACTTAATTTATACCATTAGAAATTTACAAAATGGTTGTGAATCTAGAGATAGTACAACCATTAATATTGGTAGTACTGCCGTAGATTTGGGAATGTACACTCCAGTTTGTTCCAATGATGGTCTACAACAGTTGGTAGCAACTCCTATAGCTGGGGGAACAATCACTTCAGGCACTTGGGGAATTTTGGATACCTTCAATAATGCTATTTCTATCAATCCAATTAGTAATCTTACTGCTTTAACAGCAGATATAGACCCAGAAAATTTAGACGGTTATTATAAATTATTTTATACTTATACGAATGCTGCTGGTTGTACGGATGTAGATACTTTATCCTCGTTCTTTATTGTCAATAAAGCACCAGTTATAACTGCGCCATTTGACCGAGAAGTTTGTCAAGATGCTGCCGCCTTTAATTTAGTCGGATCTAGATCTCCAACAGATCCTGGCGAATTAGCAAGATGGGGCCCTGAATCAATTATTATTGACCCCAATGTCATGGATTCAGCTATTACTTTTGATCCAACTTTGTTTTCAGGTGATGTTACCCTTACTTATACTTTTGTAGATGCAAAGGGTTGTGAGGGAGTAGATAGTTTGGATATTATTATTAACCCACTTCCTACCGTAGCAGCAGGTACCAATCTCACTTTAGATAATGGAGTGTTCGAGGTTTGTGAAAGTAATGCCATCCTTGATATTGAGGCAACTCCTGCACCAATTTCAGGAGATGGGTCAGCAGGTATGTGGACGGCAACTACTCCGCTTATTGATACGGATAATAATGACGAAAAAGTAAGTTTTGATTTGAATGGCAGAAGTGGTCCTTATAACTTAATTTATACTTACACAGATGCTAAGACTTGTATGAACTCAAGTACAGTTACTATTGATGTAATTCCAATGCCTACCGTATTTGCTGGATCAGATCAAGATGTTTGTGAAAATGCAGAAGTAATCACCTTGACGGCATCTTTACCAAATGGTATTAATACTGGAACTGGCGTTTGGAGTGGTAGTACGGGGTTAGATATGAATGATGATATTTCTGATAACCAAGTTTCTTTTAATCCTGCAGGTTTAGCCAGTACAACCCCTATCCGTATAAAATATACTTATACCGATGATGTTGGTTGTACCACTACAGATTCTTTAGAAATTACGGTGAAAGCACCCCCGACTGTAGATGCAGGTACTTATGCCGTTCAATGTGAAAATAATACCTCCTTAACTTTGCAAGGAACACCAAACCCAAATGCTGCTAACAATGTGGGGAGTAGTACTTGGACTGTAAATGGATCTATTATTACTAGCAATTCCAATGCAGGAACAGCAAATATAGATTTAACAAGTCTGACAAGTCCCATAACAGTAGTCTATGCATACACAGACGGAGAGAATTGCCTTGGTACAGATACAACAATTATTCAAACCCAAGAAATTACAGCAAGCGCTGGGGATACAGATGGTGAAGTATGTATCAATGATGGAACGGTCGCCCTTACTGGTAGCCCTATTCCAACTACTGGAGAAACAGGTGTTTGGTCAGGTACGGGTGTTTTTGATTTAAGTGATGGAGATGGCGTAGCTGTTTTTGATCCATCTGACCCATCTGTTACGGCTGGCTCAATAAGCTTAATTTATACGTTTACGGATGCTGCTGGTTGTTCAAGTTCTGCTGATACAGTTATCATTGTTAATGATTTACCTGCTGTAACTGTAGGCACAGGATTTGATCCAATTTGTGTAACAAATGCCCCAATCGAATTAAGTGGAGGACCAGTACCCTCTGGTACCGCTACTGCGGTATGGAGTAGTAGTAATGCTAGTAGTAGCATCACCAATACGTCAGATGGTAAGGCTATGTTCGATCCAACAGGCTTGAGCGATACAATAGAATTAACATTTACATACACAGATATTAATAGCTGTGCGAATTCAAAAGATACCTTCATTATTGTTAATGATTTACCAATCCTTGATTTAGGAGGACCTTATGGACCAATTTGTAGCAATGCAGAAGAATTAAGATTGGCAGCTAATACCCCACATGATAATGGACAAATAGGTATTTGGTCTGGAATGGGAGTAAAAGATACGACAAATACAGATAGCATCGCTTTTTTCGATCCTACTGGCTTAGCGAACACCATAAAATTAACCTATACCTATACAGATGAGAATAGTTGTACAGCAAGTGCAACGGAAGATATTTCCATTAATGATTTGCCAAGTGTTGATGCAGGGAGTGACCAAACGGTTTGTGTTGATAACGGAATAATCAATTTATTAGGTAGCCCATCTCCAATGGGTGGAGAAATAGGGAGTTGGACCTCAGCGAGTGCAGGCTTAAGTGATATTACCTCTATGGATGCGGTTGCCACCTTTACGCCATCAATGGCGGGTATTGGCACACATGAATTAACTTATACATTTACGAATATAGGAGGTTGTGTAGATTCAATGAAGAAAACGATTACGGTTATTGGTTTACCTACGGTTAATTTGGCAAGTGCAGGTATTGCTGATGGAGCGATTATTTGTGAAGAAAGCAATACTATTAACTTAACAGGTTCTCCTGTACCAACTATTGCTGGAGAATCTGGGACTTGGTCTGGTCTTGGAATTACCGAAGATAATGGTCAAAATGCTACGGCTACTTTTAATGCTAGCAATTTAAACGGCGATCTTGTTTTAGTATATGAATTTGTAGATGATACAGGATGTTCTAATACAGACACTATTGATGCGATAGTAAGAGATTATAACCTTGATATTGGTACTTATCCCGCTATTTGTGAAAGTGGGGATAGTATTATTCTAACTGCCAACATTAGTCCTAATACCTTCGGAGGAACAGGCGTCTGGTCAGGAACAGGCGTGGTGGATAGTAGTGATACCGATAGTTTAGCCAAATTTGGTCCTATGGGTTTAGCGAATAGTATTGATGTAACTTATACCCTTACAGATGGAGAAGGTTGTATGGTTACAAATACAACGAGTATTAATATTGAAAGTCCTACTGCCATGGCTGGTACAGATTCAACGGTATGTATTAATGCGCCAATAATTAATTTACTTGGAAATCCACTTCCAGTAACGGGAGAAACAGGTGAATGGGCCAGCAGTACGGGATTAAATGATAATAGTAATCAGGATGCTAATGCAACTTTTGACCCTGAAATAGCTGGGTTGGGTATGCATACCTTGTCTTACAAATTTACGGATGCTGGTGGTTGTATTGATTCTGCCATGATGATTATTACCGTAATTGACACCCCAACGGTTACTTTGAGTAATGTTGGTGTGATGGATGGAGAGATTATTTGTGAAGAAAATACTCCGATAGCTTTAACGGGTTCCCCAATTCCAGTAGGTAGTAATGAAGAAGGTATATGGAGTGGTCCTGGCATTACGAATGGAAATGTTTCTGCTGGAACGGCTACTTTTGATCCTAGTGGTTTAAGTGGTGCTGTTACTTTGGTTTATGAATTTTTAAATAATGCAGGTTGTTCTAATGCAGATAGCCTCACTGTTACGGTTCAAGATTACCAATTTACAATCAGCGATTTTGAGTCTGTTTGTGCAAGTGGCGATAGTATTGAAATTGGTGCAGGACCAATATTAGCGGGAGGAATGGGTGTATGGACTGGATCAGGTATTTTTGATGCAAGTGCTACAGATAGTTTAGCTAAATTTGGTGGACTTGGTTTATCAGGTGATATTGATTTAACTTATACCTATACAGATATAAATGGTTGTGTAGCTCAAGAAATGACGACTATAGTAGTCGAAAGTGCTACAATTACCCTACCTTCAGTTGCAACAATTTGCGAATCGGCTGACGCTATTAGTTTATTAGGTAGTCCTGTTCCAACTGCAGGAGATACCGCTTATTGGACAGGATCTGGTATTATAGACCTTTCTAATCAGGATGCTATAGCAACCTTTAATCCTAGTGGTTTAGCAGGAAATACGGACATATATGCCGTGTACACCTTTAAAAGTGGAAATGGTTGTATTAATAAAGATTCTACTCAAATCATGGTAACTTCTGTACCAATGGTAGATGCTATTGGTACCAATCCAACAAATATATGTGCTGCTTCGAATGCCATTACACTACAAGCAACGCCTATTCCTAGTGCATCGAATGAACAAGGGGTTTGGACTGGATCAGGTATTACGGATGGCAGTACTGCAGATGGTATGGCAGCATTCAACCCCGCAGGTTTAATTGGATTAGTTGAACTAGTCTATATCTTTACCGATGATACTGGATGCATGGGCGCAGATACGCTTGAAATAATGGTTGAGAATTTAATGGCAGATGCAGGGCAAGATAGAACAATTTGTGAGAGTGATGGGCTATTAGAATTAGGTGGTTATCCAAATCCAATTCTAAATGGTGATACAACTGCGGTATGGAGCGGAATGGGTGTTACAGATGCTTTAAACACAGATTCAATTGGTATGTTTAATCCAAATGGCTTAAGCGGGGCAATTACGCTTTATTATGAAGTGACAGATACTGGTACAGGTTGCGAAAGTATAGATTCTGTAGTTATTACAGTTACCAATAATATAGTTACTGCTAGTACTTCTGCTGATACAATTTGCAAAGAAGCAATGCCAATCACCCTAACAGGAAGTCCTGCTCCAAACATTGGAGAAATAGGTGCTTGGAAGCAAGATAGTGCTTGGTTGACGGATGCTAGTACTGGTGATGCAGTAGCCATATTTGATCCAAGCTTAGTTACTGGTCCTTATCCTAGATCTGTTTATGCGCTGTATGAATATACAGATGCTGCTGGTTGTATAAATATAGATTCAACAGAAATTGTGGTTTACGAATTACCTGATGTTAGTGCAGGAACGGATGAAGATTTATGTTCAGAAGATAGTCCTATTATCGTAACAGGTAGCCCATTACCAACAGCTAATGGTGCTACTGCAATCTGGTCAGGTACAGGAATCACAGATAATGGAGACGGTACTGCGAGCTTTAATCCTAATGGTCTTCCTTCAGGTATGACAATGATTATTTATGCTTATGAAGATCGCTTAGGTTGTTCAGATTCAGATACAGCCATTATTAATATCAATAACACTACGTTGGATATTGGTACTTATGCATCTGTTTGCATTAATGAAACAGAGATTCCTCTAACGGTTCTAACCGCTTTATCACCAGGAGATTCTAGTGTTTGGAGTGGAACGGGTGTTGTAGATTCGGCTAGTCTAGGTAAGGGGTCTTTTAATGCTTCTGTTGCTGGATATGGCACACATGATTTAATTTTTACTTATGAAAATAGTGCAGGTTGTGTTAGTGCAGATACTACTACCATTACTATTGTTCAACCAACAATAGCAACTTTTGCTCCAATTTGTGCAGATAATGGATTGGTTACTTTAACAGGAAATCCATTGCCAAGTGCTGGTCAAACGGGAATTTGGACCATTAATGGTACGGCTCGAACTACGGATACAGATGGTATTTATCTATTAGACCCTAGTACACTTTCTGGAGTAGTGACCTTAAAATATAATATCTCTGGCAATGGTTGCATGGACTCTATTTCATCCACTATCATGGTTAACTCGCTTCCAACGATAGATGCAGGAGCAGCTATAGAAATTTGTGCAAGTGATGACCCAATAATTATTACAGGTTCTGCTATTCCTACAGGTGGTACTGGTCATTGGTCAGGGGATGGTATTACAGATACCAACCCTAATGATGTCTTTGCTATTTTTGATCCAGCAGGCTTGGATGGACCTATTACTATTGCCTACGAAATAGTAAATGCCAATAATTGTACGGCTACAAGTAATAAAACGATTACTGTAAATAACCTCAACGTTTCAGCAGGCACTTACGGTGCAGTTTGCGAAAATGCGACACCCATTACCCTTACAGGTACACCAATTGGAGGAACATGGGCTGGTTTAGGGGTAAGTGCTACAAATCTTGCAACAGGAACAGCCACTTTTGATCCTAATGGAAGAAATGGAGATGTAACGATTTCCTATACTTTTACAAGTGGAGCTTGTACAGAAATAGCTTCTACTACGATAACTGTTTTTGATGCTCAAGTAAGTACAGGGACGTATGGCCCTCTTTGTCAAAATGATGGAGCTTTTACCATAACTGGTAGTCCTATACCATCAGGAGGGGCGACAGGAACCTGGTCAGGAGTAGGCCTATCAAACATAGACCCCAATACAGGAACAGCAACTTTAAATCCAGCTACTGTTACAGGCAACACAACTTTAACCTATACCTTCATAGCCAATGGTTGTTCTAAAAGTGCTACCACAAACGTCACGGTCAACCAAAGCGCCACCGCTTCAGTTACAATTGACCAAACTCAAATTTGTGAAGGAGGTAGTGTTTTATTAACGGCGACCACGACCAATGCCGCAGGCATCACTTGGGGAACTTCTGGAATCGGTACTTTTTCCCCTACTACTGGTAATACAACCACTTATACTCCTGTTGGAACAATTACAGGTACTAGTAGAACCGATGAGCTTAGTGCCATTGCAGTAGCTGGTTCTGGGAACTGCCCAGTAGCTATTGCAACAGTTGATTTACAAATTGTTACGCCTGCAATAGTTGATTTAGGTTCAGATATTTCTTTCTGTGAAGGAACGGATGGTAGCTTAACACCTATTACCTTAGGCACAGGAAATACGGTAAGTTGGTCATCAACTAGTGGTTCATTTAGTGACAATACGGCGACTACAACTACATATATGGCAGATCCATTGACGATTTCAAATAGAACAGATGTGGTGACGATTACAGCGACAGATGCTTTTGATGTTTGTCCTGCAGCCACCGATGAGTTGAATATTACTTTAGTTGATCCAGTTCAAATTACAGAAGGGGAGACAGGGGCTATTTGTGAAGGAGATACCATCTTATTAACCGCTAATTATACTGGTGGGTCAAGTGGGTTTACGTCTCAAGTAAATAGCAATAAAGGAATGGTAATTATTCATGAAGGAGGCATTAAATACGTTCCGAATGAGAATGATGGATTAGTTATTCGAAGAGATACTGTAATTCTTATTAATCCAGATTTGGATGGAGCAGGTGCTTGTATTGCCTTTAAAGATACAATGATAGTAGAGGTTTCACCAAAAGCAACGGTTAATTTAGTGGCAGATACGACCTTATGTTCTGGTGAACAAATCAATTTACTTGCTTCAAGTACGGGTGATTTTGCTGCTTTTTCAAGTAGCTTAAATTTATCAACTTCTGTTTCAAACTATGCGCCAATAAATGCAGGTGGGGCAGCACTTGTAGATAAAGTCTTATACAGTACGCAATTGCCTAATAGTATTTGCCCTGCAGCCATTGATAGTGTGGAAGTAACCGTAAATAGATTAGCAACTATTAGCTTAAATCTTGCAGATGCAACTATTTGTGAAGTCAATACTTTGAATTTAGACGCAGGTGTTGTAGGGGGCATTTATAATTGGGAGGTAGTTGGAAACGTTGGAACAATAAGCGACAATACAAGTGCTACGCCAACTTATACCCCTAATACGACTGGATTGACAAGTACAAGACTAGATACCCTGGTCTTGAATATAGCTTCCTCAACGGATCGCTGTAACACAGGACTGGATACTATGGTGGTCACCATATTGGAAGTAGGTTCTTTTACCCCAGTTCCAGATACACTTGTTTGTAGCGATAATACCATTGCTTTAGATGTACCAATTATAGGTCCTTTTGACCAATTTACTTGGGCAAGTCCAAATGGTACTTTTAGCAGTACAACAGATACCAACACGATTTATACCCCATCAGTTATCACAACAGGGAGTCGATTAGATACGATCGTTGCAAATATTCAATTTACAGCAAATGCTTGTCCAGCCGTAGCAGATACAACAATTATCACCGTATTAGCTGGGGTAGAAATAAATGCAGGCGTAGATGCAACAATCTGTGAAGGAAATGAACTTCAATTAGCGGGTACGCTTGGTGGAGGAGCGACTTCAGGCACTTGGCAGGTAGTTGGTGGATTTGGCACTTTCGATGATGTATCTTTGATAAATGCAATTTATACCCCAAATTCTGTTGGTAATACGACTAGAATAGATGCTTTAGTATTAACTTCTAATGACCCAGATGGTGCAGGTAGTTGTGTAGTAGCTACTGATACGATATTGGTTACGATAACGCCACCTGCTACTGCTAATCTTGGAGAAGATTTAACTATTTTTGAAGGAGAATCTATAGTCTTGACAGCTACTACCTCTGATCCTGTTATCTCTAGTCAATGGACAAGTGAATTAGGTACTTTATCTAATAGTAGTTTAAATCAAACTGTTTTCACTCCTTTAGCTTTAGGGACTGCCAGTTCAAGAATTGACCAAATTGTGTATCAAGGTTTTTTCACCAATCAAAACTGTGGGAGCGCCTTTGATACGATATTGATTACTGTTAACGCTCCACAGGCGATTAGTAAAGCAGAAGATATAGATTTCTGTGGAAGTCTATGCTTAGATGAACTAACGGTAAGTATTGACGGCAATACAGGAACGGCTGTCGTTTTAGCCAATAATATTGATCCATTAGATACTTGTGAGATAAACACTCAATTTGATTTTAGATTCTGGGATCCTACGATGCCAATGGCGGAGCCAAATACCGTAATAGATGTACCAAATTTGCCTACGACTGTTACATTTGATTGTGAGGATAGAGGGCGGCAAGCTATCAATGTCTATGTATCAGATGCGGATTTGAATACCCAATTATGTCCAGTAATTATCAATGTAGAAGATCCTAATATTGCTTGTGGAGAAAGGACAATAGCTGGTAGAGTAACAACGCCAGCGGGAGTGCCTGTTGTTGGTTTCGATATATTTGTTGAAGCAGCTAGTGATGTTGGAGGTGTTGTACCTTCTGTCCAAACAGATGCGAATGGGGAGTACTCATTTACTTTAGATACAGATAAAAACTATCGAGTTTTCCCATTCCGAAATATTGAGGTAGCACAAGGCGTAACTGCTTTTGATAATGTGATTATTAGTCGCCATATCTTAGGACTGGAACCTTTTACTTCTCCTTTCCAAACGATTGCAGCAGATGCAAATAGATCTGGGACAGTAACCGCTTTTGATATTGTAATTATTCGAAAAATAGTTTTAGCTAGTAGTGGGGAATTTGATAATAATACAAGTTGGAGGTTTGTAGATGCTGATTTCCAATTTGATAATATAATGGATGCCGCTTCCATCCCGTTCCAAGAAAGCTTTTTAGTTACAGAAACGATGGGGAATATCTCTGATTTGGATTTCATTGCGGTTAAGATTGGAGATGTAAACGGTGCTAATCCTAATAATACAGGACTAATACCTACTGCTGAATCGAGAAATGATTTGACGCCTATTACTTTTGAAACAACTAATCTAATACTTGAAAAAGGAGAAATTTATGACATACCTTTCCAATTGTTAGAAGCAGAAAAGGTGGAGTCCTACCAATTCACTCTTAATTTTGAAGGTTTAGAATTATTGACCATTCAAGATGGGGTAGCTAAGCCTAATCATTTTGGAACGACTTTGAAAGACAGAGGCTTATTGACCACTTGTTGGTCTACTGCCAACTCAGTCGATACAGAAAAAGACTGGTTTACCTTGCGATTCAAAGCAACTGAAAGTGGCAATTTAAGTGAACTTTTATCCCTTACTTCTGATATAACCCCTATTGAAGCTTATGCGACCGATACGGAAAACATAGGCGTCCAATTAAATTTCGTTCAACCAACGGTAACTACTTTTGACCTGTTCCAAAATAGACCAAATCCATTCAAGAATGAAACAGTAATTGGTTTTGCCTTACCGACTAGAGCTAAAGCAAAAGTGACTATTTTAGATATGCAAGGGAAACTGCTTAAAACGATAGAAGAAGAATATGAAGGTGGTTATAACCAAGTTACTATTAATAGCAATGAGTTACCAAGAGGTATTTTATATTATCGTTTAGAAACTGCTTTTGGAACGAAAGTGCAAAAGATGATGCGTATAGAATAAGTAGGAATGATCAGAGAACATAAATTTTAATTCCCCTAATACATTTGAAAGGTGTATAATCTGGTCTAAGCTGGACAAATACCCTGCAACAAATTGTAATTGTTTTTTGAGAATTAATATGTTGAAGCCCGTGCTATTTAGTGCGGGCTTTTTAATTTCTTTAGCTAGTTTGAAATTGAAGTTGAGGTTGAAGTTGAGATTTAATTTCTGAACGAATAATAGGCTACCTAATAATCAGACTTAGTAACAAGTAAAAAATAACTCCATCATTTCACCGATAATCTTTTGAGCCAATACGTCGTTATTTTTTTCAGCAATAGCTGGGCTATTACCTCAAAAAATACCTAGTCTTGACTCAAAATATTTATCTCCAAATGGCGGACTTATTATTTGCTCGTTACTTAGAAACAGTAAACTACGGTCATCAAAAACTATGTGAGCTTTGTGTTCTATGTTTCTTTGTGGTAAAAAATTAACGGTTTTAACTTTCCCGTCTTTTATTCCAACTCAAAAGGCACATAATACCGAGCGTGACTATTAACAGGCATCCATTTAGGCCCCTTTTTTAATAGCCGAATGGCCTCTTTATCGAAACCATAAGAATCTGGATTAGTTACTTTTAATTGAGTAGGAGTGCCCTCTTTATCAATATAAAAACGAACTTCTACAGCTCTTTCAATACCTTTGGCTTTTGCAGCTGCTGGGTAAATTTGATTTGCTTCTAAATAGGTGAAAAAATCCTTAAAGCCAGCGATTGGCGCTGGTGATAAAATTACCGCCTCTAAATCAGCGGCAGTAGCAGGTAACTCGGCGGATTTTTTATTCAACCCAACATTTAGAAAATCAGAATATTGGCTAATCGCAATTTTTCTAGTATGAAAACCATCTTTAGAAACAGCGATTGTTGTTAACGGAATATCTGTTTCTAAAGTAAATTCGCCATTTATCTCAGAAAGCGTACTAAAAGGAGTATTCATACCCTCTATCTTGGCAGCATGCATCGGTTGCCCATCTTCATTTTGGACTTTCCCAACATAATAATTGATGTTATCAATTTTAGCAGCTTCTCGATGTTTAGCACTACGCCGTTTTGTAGAAGAACTTTTTTCTTCCTGAATTGGAGCGACAGGCGCATCATAAGCAATGTCAGCGGCTGATTCTGGTGGTGAATACTTTTCTATAGTAGTTTTATTTTCTGGAGCAGCGGCTATAATTGACGGTTCTACTATATCGGTAGTTTCCGTAATGTTTTTATCCGAAAGTGTTGTGTTGAAAGCTACTTCCGAAGGAGGAAGCGTCGTTTCTGCTAATGGGGTAGCAGTAGTATTATAAGCGTCTGAAATTGCCGCTTGTTCTGTTGTTGGGTTTGGATTAGTTGTTTGTTGGATAATCGGTTTGGGTAAGGAATTGTTATTGGTTGCTTCTATTTTATTGCTTGTAGGTTCATTAGCTGTTGTTTCATTTAAAACGATTGCTTCTTTAGTGTTTTGTGATGGAGTAGGGGCTTCAATTTCCTCAATAGATTGACTGATAGCAGTAGGGTCTTCTATTGCTCGTTGCACCCAAAAGAAAGTACCAATAACCCCAATAATGGCTGCGGCTGCCGCTATTCTAGATAATGAAAAAACAAGCCCTTTTTCTTCTTTTTTTGCAGAGCCAAATCGACCTTTTAATTGTTTAATTTTTGCTGCGTGATCAGTAATAGGAAAAGCATCATACCCTTCCATAGCTTCCGCTAGAAAGTGATCCTGTTCCGCAGCTTGTCGAAGTTTTTTTTCTTCGGACCAAGTGACGCCTCCATTTAACCATTTTTTTAATAAATCTTTCATTATTTTTCTTTCATTTCGATAATCTAGTTATCGAAAAACAAAATGTTACAGATATTTATCAGTTAAGTACCTGAGCAGAAATATTCGACACTTTTTGAGGATGCTAACTAAGTTAATGAGATTTACGAGTTTAGCGTTTGGTCTAAAACGCTTTGTTTACCTCATTTATCTTATGAACTCATCAACTCATTACCCATTTTCTAAAGTATCGATTAATCTTGTGCAAGTATTTACCATTCCTTCTTTCGCAGCGCTTCTTCTTTTTCTATACAAATTTTCAAATTTCTTCGACCATTTTGGATATAGGAGCGCACTTTGCCAATCGGTAAACCCTTTTCTTCTGCTATATCTAGGTACGTTTTATTGTCAAAATAAAAAAGCTGTACACAGATTTTCTGGGCTCCTTTTAAGTTTTCCATACATCCAGTTAATGCCGTTAACTTTCCATTGGTTGCTTCTTCCATAAAAGGATGCATAACTTCGGCAGAATGCATAAAATCACTATCATAAGAAACTGTTAAATGTTTTCCACTTTTGCGTAACAGCCCCAAACAATGATTGCGAACGACTGTATGCAACCAAGGTCTAAATTTCTGAATGTCCTGTGTTTTTACCTTTTCAGCCAATTTTTCAAAGATATTCATAAAAGCATCTTCTGCTTCTACTTCATTTTTTAACACTTTTAGACAAACACCATAAATAAGTTCTGTATATCGTTCATATAATATGCCCAATAAATCCATATCTCCACTCTTTTGATAGCGGGCTACCAATTCAGCATCGGAGTAGTTGGATGGATTTTTTCGGAAGATTTTTAGCATATAACCAGAAGAAATTGAATATATAGTGTTAATAATTGAAAAATATATCAACAAATTTATGCAAATAAATGGTTTTTCGCATCTATTTCCCTGACAACTAATTTTTAAACTTTAAGGAGCAGATGAAAATGGCTACAGAGCAGAGTTGATTAAATTGATTGAAATGGCAGAATTGATGAGGGAAGAGACAATCGCAGAAAAGGAGTAGCCGACTTACGAAGGGCTTAGAGCAAATGCCAGAGAGGTTGAGATTCCTCTGCCCTTTGCTCCAAGCCCTTCGCCTAATAACTCAATGCATACGGTCACCCCGAACTTCCAAAGTCGGTAACATTTCTTTCTCATAAGCCAAATACTCCTGCCAACGAGCATTAGCTTTTTCTTTACCAGCATATTTTCGAGCCAAGTCAATAAATAGATGATAATGTCCAGCTTCAGAAACCATAAACAGATGGTAAAATTCTTTTAACTCATCATCAGCGATATGTAAAGACAATAATCGGAATCGCTCACAACTGCGGGCTTCAATCAAGGCACAGGTCAATAATTTTTCCAATAACTGATCTTCTCGACTGCCCCCTTTTTTATTAAATTTCAATAATTTATTGACATATTCATCTTTTCGCTGGACACCTAATTCTAAGCCTCGCTTGTCTAACTCAGCTAGTACTAATCTAAAATGCCCCCATTCTTCGGTCACTACAGGCGCTACAGCTCTGACCATTTCCTTTTTTTCTGGGAACTTTTGAATCAAGGAAATACAAGAAGTTGCCGCCTTTTGTTCACAATAAGCATGATCGGTCAAAATATCTTCCAAGCTAATTTCTGCCATATTGACCCACCTTGGATCGGTCGGTAATTTCAAGCCTAATTTATGTAACTTTTCTGCCATTATTGAATCATTGTTTTTGAGATGATTTGACCACCAAAATTAATGTTTTTTCTTAGAAGCTGTTTGAATTTGGCTTTTGAAAAATGTTATAGTCTATTTTTTTTGTCAATCAAGGCGGCAAAAGCGGAGTTATGCCTTTGCATAATGAGTATTTTGCTAACGAAGAGTGGCTAAAAAAGAGGCGTAACAAATTCTAATTGTTAAATTCAAATAGCTTCTTAGTAGCCTGTCCAGTTAATAGTGACGGGTAGATTTTGTCATAAAATTTGTC
>CAZXYA010000038.1:0-30226 GCA_964644655.1 uncultured Saprospiraceae bacterium
AATTTCTACTTTTTTAGGAAATTTGCTAGTGACACACTTTATTTAACAGTCTCGGGGTAACTTCCCGTTACAGGGTGATTTTAAGGATGCCCTACTTTACTCGAACACGATTTGATTTATGAACTATGATTTAAGATTTATGATTTTTTCTCCCTAATATATACTGTTCATTTTCGGTTTTTTATCCCATTTTTAGTATATCTAACCTCATTAATCTCATTACCTTATTAACCTCGACTTACCCCCGATTTAAAATACTAACCTTACTGCCATTAGCTTTCCAGAGGTTAAAATCCAAACTATTGATAATGCCATTTCCATCTGCATCAGCTGGGGAATAAGAATTGACCGCTGCGCCAGATTGTTTCCAGAGATTAAAATCTAAGCTATTGATAATGCCATTTCCATCAAAATCACCACTTACCATAAAATATTGGCCATTAATGCTTTTTTGTTGGTCATTGCCCATAGTGGTTTCTTCCGAAGCGGAGAAATCAAATATGGGTGGATCACTACTTAAGGGTTGTGCAGCGTTACTGATAATTGGTAAATGACTTTTATGGAAAACAGCAATATAGTAATTACCATCCTCAACATCCTCAAAAGTAATTAATTCATTTCCTGTTAAATCAACGATGGTACCGTCGCTATTGATAAGGACAGGTTTTTGAACAATTACGGTTTGTATATCATTTTCATCTCTTAATTCCAATAATAACCAATCGACAGAATTATTAGGGAAACTCGAAACCGTAATACCTTGCCCTAAATTATAGGGAGGCTCACTAAAAGGTTGGTCTGCTGGCAAAAGATTATTGTCTAAGAGGCTAGTTTTTAAACTGTTGGTGGAATTGTCAAAATAGCCCTCTAGCATTAATTTTACTCTTGCTGAAGTATTTCTTTCTTCTGCCACAGGAGCGCAACCGCTTGGGGCTAAAAGTATCATAGGCTCATGACTACTAATACAATTTGGTTGGACGGCTAGTGCCGTTTTAAAATTACCACCATCATGGGCATGATCGCTAATGACTCGATTTTGTACGCCATTTTGTACGGAGAAATGCATGATTTCATCTGTATCTATTACATGACCCAAGCCATGTGCATGCCCTAATTCATGTAGTGCAATCGTTTCAAAATCATATTGGGTAAACTGAGGTGCAGCTTCGGTGTAATTCCAAGAAAAACTACCTAAGGATTCATTCGGAATAAATTGAATGTCGAATTCTTTTAAATACCAAACCGTATTATGCAAACTACAGGATGAATTTCCAGATGCTTTGTATCTTGAAGTAGTGATGCCTAGTACACCAGCAGGTAAAAAGGGCTCATAAACAATGACACAATTTCCATCATTTCCAAAAGCTACATCTGTTCCTGCTTTATCAATTTGCCAGTTAATCCCAGTTGCACAAACCCAAGTATCTAAGGCTCTTTCTAAGGCTGGAACCGCATCCGAAAAAGCAAAATTAGAAGCCGTATTTAATTGAATAGTATAGCCACCAGCGTCATTTCTATTGGTGAATTTTATTCTTTGCCTCGTTTTACTATCAAAACTTCTAAAACTACTGTATAATGAATTGATGGCATAACTTATCTGTATGGTAGCGCTTCCGATAGTTGCCCCACTACTTGTTTTGACGGTAACTGTCCCACTTCCAGCTCTACTAGGTATTTTTACTCGAATAGCCGTATTGGTCCAAGAAACAAAGTCCGTAGCTTGGTCAACCGTAATATTGCTCCTTCCACCAGAATCACTATTCGCAAATTCTATCGTTCCTATGGTCGTTCCAAAACCAGTACCTTCGATGATTAAGTCATTTTCCTCATTAATCGTTCCAGTCACAAAAATAGGATTGACAGCTCCCTCCGCATTTTTTAAAGTAATCGCTAAGGGTCTACCTTGAGAATTATCGTCAGCAGGGGATGCTTGTACTCCTGCACAAGTACAGCCATCTATTAAAATTATATCTCTTAAAGTATTGTCATCTCCATCATCACAGGGGGTACCTGGAATGGTTGGTAGATTATTATCATTTGGTGCACAGTCTTTTATATTGCATAATTTATCATTATCATCATCGTTACAAATAAAACCTACTACTTCAATAATTACTTCTTTAAAACAACTGGTTTCATTTGGACCATATAGCCAAATTTTTATGCCTTTATTCCCAGGCATTAATCCTTCTATATATTGTGTTTCCTCACAATTGCCATCGCAGATGACCACATATTGCCCGTTGGTTTCATTTCCAATCATTTCTATTCTTTCTGATTGGGTAGTCAGGTTATCAATTCTTATAATTCCTCCCTCCGATGTCACTTCGATATTGTCACAATTTGCTGCTTGCCCTCCATTGCCTGCACAAGTACAACCATCTGCTTGGATTTGGTCATGCTGAGTTCTAAAATTACCATCATCACAAGGCGCACCTGCTGGTTTAGGAAAGTTAGGATCTGAATCATCGCAATCTAAGGTTGAATTGACCCCATCATTATCGGCATCTTCCACTATTACTCTGGCAATATATTTTTCTCCCGAAGGCGTAACAGCATCTATATTCGTAATTTCTTTTATTTCATGTAGCATCGTTGCTTCATCCATAGGGTCCCCTTCCACATAATCTACATACCTACCATTTTTATATTCCATGACCCCTTGAATATGTGCATATAGTTGGAATTGAGGCATTCTTGCAGCTACTGCACTTAAATTAGGATTAATGGCTGAAATTGGAGCATTTTCAACCATTAATACATATTCTCCTCCGACTACCATATTTACATTAGGGGTAACAATTTCCAAATCTTCACCTACTTCTCCTCCAGGAATAATAAGCTGAAAAGAATGTATGGTGCTTTCTTCTTTCATAAAGCAACGGACTTCCATCGTATAAGCCGTATAAATTCTTTCATTTTGTGGTGCCCAATAGGAGTTGGCAGCAACTGCCTTAGCCATTACAACTTGACCAGAATTTTGTACTCTATCATATAATTGTATGGGCAAAACGGTAGCAAATAATTGTTGGGAAATTATTAAGAGTAGGTAAACTAAGGCCGTTTTAGTAATGATTCTTCTCATGCGTATTCTTATTCAAATAGGTTTTTGTATTTATTGCAATGATAAACAGGAGGTAGGTAGGGGAGTAATTGTTTTTTTGTTTAATTGGGAATTCTGTATAAAAGATTGATAATTTTTTTAGAAATGTACTAAATTAGAAGGGGATAGAGGTTTAAGAGGAGATAATTGAAATGAAACTTAATCATTTAATTCTACTTTAAGAATGAGCTACAATTTACTTGAAATTTTCATCTTGAAAACTAACTGTGGTTAGAAATATGTGACAGGGTATTTATAAGATTATTTTGAGATTTAATAAGAAAATATTTTTGTCATGAAACTAATTAATTGATAATCATATTTTTATGTATAATTTTTTGTGTAACAATGTCTAGGACGCAATTGGGATTTGTCCCTAACGATTTTTACTTAAAATGCTGAAAAAACATCAAAATCTAAGGTTTTAGTAAATTTTTTGTTTTGAAATAGATTTGGATACTGAAATTTAATTCAGAATGTTGGGTAAAAATCTTTTCAAAACTTAAATTCAGTTATTTTTACCTAGAAATTGAGAAAAATTGGTAATTTTCTTGGGGACAAACTCCGATTGCGCCCCAATGTCTATGCGTCATTATTTTTTTTATAGAAATGAAAAATCACTTAATCTGGTGACGTGATTACGGAAATGAAAAAAATTATTAGGTAATAGCCAAGTCATTTTATAGGCTAGAAACTTACGATTTTTAGAAAACTTCCATTTTTTTTCAATTAAATTTATTCATCTTTGTTACTTTAAATCACCAACAAAAAATAAAATTATGACTACACAAAAAATTGCCAATGGACTTGTTGCACTATGCCGAGCAGGAGATTATGATACGGCATATACTACCTACTTTGCAGCAGACGCTACCTCTACTGAACCTATTCCAAATATTCCTGTAGCTAAAGGACTAGACGCTTTATTAGCGAAAGGGGCAGGATGGGCTGCTATTACAGAAGTACATTCCGCTGAAGTTTCAGAACCATTGATTGGAGGTAACTATTTTGCTTTAACTTTTAAAATGGATACTACTAATAAAGAAAGTGGTCAGCGGACTCAAGGAGAGGAAATTGCGCTATATCATGTGAAAGATGGAAAGATTGTAAGTGAACAGTTTTTTTATGATATGTAAGGTGATATTTTTTAAAGCATTTTGTAACTATAGATAGTCAGGTAAAAAAAGGGAGATTAAGAAAATATTTAAAATATCGTTTAGCTCTTTAAATCCGTAGCTAACTTAATCTATAGCTCTTATTTTTTAGCTACGGATTAAGTTAGCTACGCCTGCCTACCGCAGGCAGGGATTTTTTATCAATTGTCAATCTGATGCACAATAGATAGTTTTTTTGAATTATCCCCTAGGAAACAATGAATAATCATCATTTTTAACTTGTTCTGCAATCCTAACCATAGCTTGGTAAGTATCTTTATATGTTTCCATTGGGGCTAGAATATTAAATTGCCGAAACCGCCAAAACGCAGTAGCAGTAGCAGCGTAAACAATAAAATCTTTCAAGTAGCTCTTTTCCAAAGGAATAAGTGTTATAATTGATTGATAGCCTTGAAGTAATAACTTGGCTGTTGCCCAATTTATTAAGCCATTTTCTTGACAAAGCCCAATAATAGCCATGCTCAAATCATAAATTCTATAATAATAACAAGCTTCCTCAAAGTCTATTATGATTGGTGTTTCATTCGAGGAAATCACCACATTATTATCGAAAATGTCTCCATGAATTAATGCCTTCGGTAAGCTAGAGGGTAATTTGCGGAGAATGCTTTGATGCTGATTATCCAGCCAATCAATAAAAGAATGCTTTATTTTTTGTTCCTTGAGTTGATAAAAAGCCTGTTGTCCATAAGAAAATTGAGTTGGTAAATAATCAGGAGTGGGAATCAGGTGTAGTTGTGCTATACGCTTACCAATTTTTAATA
Organism: uncultured Saprospiraceae bacterium; assembly: GCA_964644655.1. Taxonomy (GTDB): domain Bacteria; phylum Bacteroidota; class Bacteroidia; order Chitinophagales; family Saprospiraceae; genus JAFMDF01. The sequence continues at coordinate 5,043 of CAZXYA010000038.1, forward strand.
ATAAATCATTTCCTAAATTTTCCTTGACTTTACCTTCAATATAGCTTTTTAAAAGGATGGGTTTATTTTGATAAGAACTGACTATTTTTCCCGTTTTATTAGGAATGATTTTGGTGGTATTAAATTGATGTGCTTCAAGATATTTTAAAAAATTGGCCAGAATAGTGGTTTGGGCTTCTGTTTTTCGTTCACAAATAGTTAAAACATATTGATCCTTACTAGTTCTTAAATAATGGTTGGTATTTGCTGAACCTCCTTGAAGGATTTTCCAATTTTGAATAGTGCCTATATCAAATTGAAGGATGATTTGGCGGATGATTTTGTCGTTTAATTTTGTGTATAGTGCCAATTGGTGGTGTGATTGTATCGGTGAATTTGCCTTAAAAATTTTTATCTTTTCAAACTAATACCTAACCTGATGCCCGCAGAAATTTGGTCGATGTCTGTTGTATTATTGCCTTCTGGAGCTATAGTTGGATCAAAGTTAACAATATCTTCTTGTAGATTTTCCCATTCTGCATTAAAGTAACGTTGATACCTAACAAACGGGCTGATAGTTACAAAATCTGTAATACCAATTTCTAAGCCTAAACCAAGTCCAATTTTAAAAGCTATATTATTATCCTCGGCAATGATGGTGCTTTGTTCAGACATTTCTGCTTGAAAAAAACTTGCTCCTGTTAAAAATTCTGCAAAAAGCCCTTTTTCTAAAATCCCTGCTTCTCTAGAGAAAGTTGGGCAATCGCAATCTGCTTCTAGGCTTAAAAAGAAAATTTTACTACTCAAACTTAAATCATTTTTTCGTAATTTGAATTGGCGATTTTCAAAGGAAGAAGTTGCATTATTAGTCCCTGCATTTAAGTGGAATTGAATCCGATAATTTTCAAATCCAGCAATCTTTACATCTATTTCTTGCCCGAACCCATTATTTAATAACCGCTCATTACTTCTCAAACCAAAAATAGCTGCTTCCCATTCAGAGAGATTTTGAGTAAAGTAAGTAGCACTTATTCCACCTTGTAATTGGGCAAAAGCAGCAGTAGAAAATAGCATCGAAACAAACAAAACTAAAAGAAAATGCATACCAATTTTTTTGAAAACACAAGAAATAAGTACCTACATGGATACAATTGACAATTTTTGAAGTTAGGGAGTAGGGAATGAATTAAAATTAAAATGACAATTAAAATTAAAATCACTACTGACAATCAATAAGCTGCAAAATGGGTAGGTTATATTTTACCTACTCCCTTATCTACTCGTTTTTCTCTAAAAAAAATTGTCGATTATTTATGTCTCAGTACTTACGTAAAAGATTCATTTGAGTTTAATGTCATTAACTCCAATAAAGTTACAAAACGAAAAAACAGTCTCTATTAATATGCGACTACTAATAAAGTATCTAATTTGACTTCTATTTGCATTATCTTTCTTATTTTTTCTTGGTCCCTTACTTTAGTTTTACTACTCTTTTTAGGATTCCATTTGACTAATAAAATAGGCACTTCTTTTGGGATATAATTGGTATCTTGTTGGACAAAATTGGCTCGTCGAAAATCTTTGGCTAGGCCAATTTCATCAATTAAAGGATAATTAATTCTCATTTTGGTAAAGATGTCATTAAGGACAACTTTGTTTTGAAGACTATCTACTTCATTTTCTAGTTGTTCAATTTTTAATTCTCGTTCCACTTGAATTTTTTGCAAGTGGTCAATCTGAGAAACCAATCCTTCTTTAAATCCACCGACTTCATTTTTCAGCCGTTGAATTTCTTCAAAAGGAATTTCTCTACTTTGATAAGTAGTAATAACTACCTCTTTACCAAGAATTTCATCTAAAGCTAGATCACAGGAATCTATTTTACTTTGATTGACAGGTAGGCCAATTAATTGAATATCTACATAATAAATAGAATCTGTTTTTCTTGGTTCCCAATCAGCAACTGCCGTATCATCGTTTTCAAAATGCGTATCTATAAAGTCTTGAATGGTTTGTTTTTCCCCTAAATCTATTAATGCTTCTCTAAGTAATAGAATGGCAGGTAATAAAATAATAGCAGAAAAGAGAATCATTACAATCGTATTTCGGCTACGTTCTTTTGGATTAGGATATTTTTTATATTTAAAACCCATTAAACGGATCACAATATAAGTAGAAGCAGCAATGAAAAATGAGTTCAGAAAAAATAGATAGAAGGCATTTAAAAAGAAATCTGGTTCTCCTTTTGCTAATCCATACCCTGCCACACATAATGGCGGCATTAATGCAGTAGCAATGGCTACCCCCGGTATAGCATTTGATTTATCCTTTCGAGTGATAGAAATGATGCCTGCTATTCCTCCAAAAATGGCGACTAATCCATCTAATAAATTTGGCGCTGTTCGCCCTTTAATCTCATCAGTTAAGGCACCAAATGGAGTGATGATAAAATATAAATAACTGGTTATTAGGGCAATAATTAACGCAAGAAAAAAATGTTGAAGGGAAATAAATAAGGTCTCTTTATCATTAATACCGAATCCTAAGCCGACTCCTAAAATGGGAGACATTAAAGGAGAAATTAACATGGCGCCGATAATGACTGCTGGGGAATTTAAATCCAGCCCTAAGGAAGCTACCATAATGGAACACATTAATAATAAGGCATTCGCCCCTTTTATTTCCTTATTATTGATGATATTAATAATAGAGCCTCGTTCGTCCATTCCATCCCGTATATCGACCAATTCTGCTAGAAAATCTTTCAATTCTTGAAATAATTGACCAATAGATTTATGGTGCCATCTGGTGGAGGTAGTTTCCTTTTTACTCGATATTGGCTTGCTTTCTGGCATTGATGATGCTATTTATTGAAAAATTATTGTGTAAATTTACAACCTGTCTTCTAAAAAAACATTAATTTTTCTAAAACTTCTACATATAAATAATAGCATTATGAGAACGGCTTATTTTATTAGACATGCTAAATCTAGTTGGAGCGATATGTCTTTAAGAGATTTTGACCGCCCATTAAATAAAAGAGGTAAAAGAGATGCCCCATTTATGGCTCAGAAACTTCATGAATTTGGTATTCAACCAGACGCTATTATTAGCAGTCCAGCGAATCGTGCTTTTACAACCGCCAATCATTTTGCGAAAGCGCTATCTATATTACCCCAAAACATTATTCAAGAATCGGCTATTTATGAAGCTTATGCCAGTACGGTTTTAAAAATTGTGCAAGCCCAACCCAAACATTTTCAAATCATTTTAGTGTTTGGCCATAATCCAGCTTTTACCATGATTGCAAATATGTTTAAAGGGGGAAGTCATATTGATAATGTACCAACTTGTGGCATCGTCAAAGTAGAAGCGAAGGTCGATAAATGGAAAAATTTTACCCCTAAAAATGGGCTGTTGACCGAATTCCACTTTCCGAAGCAGTATTTTGATTAAAAAGGGGTTTCTTATCAAAATTTTACTCACCCTTTAAACCCCTTTTATAATTTTTGCCGTTTAGTTTACTCCGATTTATCGGAGATACGGCAAAAATTGTTAGAAATCCAAAGCTTTGAAGTTTTATAAGAGAAAACTCTTTTTGATTAATGGATTAATAGTATTGCCTACTCTATGAAAAAACAACGAAATAATTTGAGTAGGGCAGCGTAAGCTTTGACATATTTTTATAAATTTAACTTTCATTCCTAAACGGGGTAGCTAGGCAAAGTAAAAACCCTTTGCCCTAAGCACTTCGTCCTTCGAAAAATAACAATTATGAAAAACCTAAACAGAAGAAAATTTCTTAGAAATACCGCCTATTCTAGTGCTGGATTTGCAGTAGGATCTACCCTTACTAATTGTACAACTGCTGAGTCAGTCCCTGCCTCTGACGGTCAGTATATGGGCGGATTTGCTGCCCCTAAATTAGCAACCGTTCGAGCTGCTTTTATAGGCGTGGGGTATAGAGGCCCGAATCACCTTCGATTTTTAGCTAAATTAGATGGGTTTGAAGTAGTAGGGATTTCTGATTTATATGAAGATAATGTCAAAAAAGAAGTGACATTTTGTCAAGAAGTAGGGGCTGGGCAACGCCATCAAGAGATTGGAGAATATTATGGAGGAGAAGATAAATGGCGCTTAATGTTGGACGAAGTAAAACCCGATGTTGTTTTTGTCTGTACCAATTGGAAAAATCACGCACCGATGGTCATTGAAGCCATGAAAAAAGGAGCGCATGCTTTTGTGGAAGTACCAATGGCCTTAACGATTGAAGAAATGTGGGAAATTGTTAATACATCAGAGCAAACGCAGAAGCATTGCATGATGATGGAAAATGTGAATTATGGCAGAGATGAATTGATGTATTTAAATATGTGCCAGCAAGGAGTAATAGGGGAATTATTACATGCGGAGGCGGCTTATATCCACGAATTAAGATGGCAAATGGAAAACGAAGAGCGAGGAACTGGTTTTTGGCGAACGCCCCATTATGCCAATCGGAATGGAAATTTGTATCCGACACATGGCTTGGGGCCTGTTGCCCAATATATGAATTTGGCGAGACAAGACGATAATTTTAGCTCGATTGTTTCTTTTTCTACACCTGCCAGAGGTCGAAAATTATATGCCGAAAAAAATTACTCCGCTGACCATAAATGGAATAAATTAGATTTTAAAGGAGGTGATTTAAATACCTCTATTATTAAAACCACAATGGGGCGGACCATTATGATACAATGGGATGAAACGAGTCCTAGACCTTATTCTCGACACAATTTAGTGCAAGGAACAAAAGGCACTTTAGCTGGATTTCCAACAAGAGTCGCTATCGAAGGTGGGGTAGAAGGACTTTCTAAAGATCACCACTCTTGGATTCAAGGAGACGATTTAGCAGCACTTTACGAAAAATACGACCATCCATTATATAAAAGAGTTGTAGAAACTTCTAAAGGAAGTGGACATGGAGGGATGGACGGTATTATGGCGTATCGAATTTTAGAATGTTTGCAACAAGGCTTGCCATTAGATCAAAATGTTTATGAAGGCTGTTTTTGGAGTGCAGTATCTCCTTTAAGTGAAATTTCAGTTGCAGAGGGTGGCATGCCACAAGCATTTCCCGATTTTACACGGGGACAATGGAAAGATACCGCTCCTTTAGCGATTATTTCTTGATTTAGGCAATAAATGCCTGATTAATCTGTGAGTTAAAAGCAGCTTGTTGAAATAAAGTAGCGAACTTTAAAGCATTGGTTGAAAAACGGTGATACAACTCACTTTTATTAGCCAATGCCTTAATTTTATCAACCAAAAGATTTAGTTGCTGGCTGTTGATACAGTAACCATTTTTACCATCCTGCACAACTTCTGTGGGACCACCAACTGCTGGTGCAATGACTGGAATTCCATAGGTCATTGCTTCCAAAAGCGTCATGCCAAAAGTCTCTACCCATTGTTTCGGATTGGATAGATTGACCACTAAATGTGCCCGTTTATAAAACCAATGCACATTCTTTTGTTTAGGGAATAGGATCAGATTTTCTGGTAATGTTTTTACTTTAAAATAAGTATTAATTTCCGTTGTAGTGGCATTGAGGACTAACTCAAAATGAAAGTCAGGCAATCTTTTGGCTAATGCGACAAACTGGTCCACGCCTTTATATTTCTTTAAAGAACAGAGCATCAAAATAGTAAATGGATATTCCTTGGAATGATTTTCTTGGACATATTGCTTTGCCGTTTTGTTGAATTCTTCGGATAAAGCATTATACACTACTTTCCCTTTTGACCAAGGAATCGTTTCTGTTTGCATTAAGTATTTAGAGACATAAATGGCTTGTTTGGCGGTAATCGCTGCTATTAATTTAAGGAATTTTTTAAAAATTATTGGATTAATAGACGTTTCATGGATATGATAGATTACTTCTTTACCCGTTAATTTTCCTGCCAAAGCTGCTCCAAAAGGTAATAAGGTATTTACATAAATAACCACCTCCTCATTTCTGTGAGCCAAAACCTGACAAAACATTTTCCATTGATTGACCAATAAAAAAATAAATCGAATTAATTTATTAGGATGACATTGATAGGAAATAGTTACTTTATCAACGGGTAGATGCGTCAAAAAACCATCTGTATCGGATGTCATCAACGTTACTGGATGTCCGGCTTTAACAAGTCCTTTAATAGCTGTTGCTAAAACAAGTGGACTGCCACTAAAATCGTTGTATAAATGCGTACAAATTATTTTTTTCATGAGAATAGGTGTAAGGATGTTTGTGGTGATGTTAACTAAGGAATGAATTAAAATGACAATTAAAATTTAAAACCACTACTGATAATCAATAAGTTGCAATTTTAAAATGTAAAATTATTTTTGAACTGTCTCCTAACTTATCAAATCCGTTGCTAAATTAATCCGTTGCTAAAAAAAACTTAGCAGCTAATAATTTTCTATTACTCGGCGGAATTTGAACTGGCAGCGTATTAAATAATTGCTCATAAATTTCTTGAATGCGAAGCCCTTTCTTTTCCCATGTAAAGCAATCATCAAATCGCTGAATGGCATTTTTAGCATAGGTTTGGCGCAATTCTTTATTAAAAAAAAGTCTGTTTAGGGCTTCGGAAAAGCCTTGGATAGATTGTTCGTAATCGGTATAAGGTAGCGAAATACCACAGGTTTTATCCATTAATTCTCCCGGTCCAATATTGTCAAAACAGAGGACTGGCAATCCATACGATAAAGCTTCGGGAACAACCATACCTGCCCCTTCATGAGAGGGAAAAAGAAAGAGGTGGGAAGCACTATAATATTGCTGTAATGCTTCCCTATCCATCCAATCTTTAAAGAGAACAATTTCTTTGGGTAATTTATTTTTTTGGATTAAATGGTCGATATATTCCTTTTGTGGTCCTTTTCCGATTAAGACCAACTGGGTATTTTTTCTTTGTTCTTTTGGTAGCCCCCAATAAAACTTAGCAAAGGCATTAAGCGTAATATCAAATCCTTTTAAGGGCACCAATCGACCAATAGATAGGATGGTGAATTTTTGAGTAGCTTTTCTTTTTATCGTTGACTTTTCATTGCCTGCCGCAGGAATGATGACAATTTTGTTTGATTTGACATTTAATACTTTCTGTACGCTGGAATTAAGAGCAATAATTTTAGCAGCTTTCCATTTTGTGATTTTTAGGAAAGGATCAAAGGCCCAAAAACATTTTTTTACCAGCCATTTTAATGTTTCTAATAAAACGGTTTTGTAACCATATTGCTTGGCGTAACTAAAGGGTATTCTAGGGTGATGCCCAATTGGTCCCCAAACGAATGGTTTGCCCAATAACCAAAGAAAAGAAGGAGTCCAATCATTATTAAAGTTTAAATGATGGGCTATATCAAATTGAAATTTTTGTTTTTTGATAAAAAAGATAAGGGCAAAATGCCAGAGATAATGATATAATAAAGCGCCTCGACCACCTCTTTTCCAAAATCGCATCCAATAAGGCATATCATAATAGGCAAAATTTAAAGTTGCATCCGTTGACAATGGATTTTCTGCTAAATATTGATCAATAGCAGGTCGATTGTTTTTTCGAGTAATGGCAATGATTTTATTATGTCTAGCCAGTTGTTTAATGATATTCCAAGCGATACCATCTTCCGAACCTTTATAGGGGTTGACGGCATAGGCAGAGATAAGTATTGTCTTTTTCATAATTTATATTAAAAATTAATTTTACTTAAACGTAAATTTCTTATTATTAAAGCAATCTTCAGAAAACATTCTTAAGTAATCTTTTAATCCTCCTAATAGGATAGCGGACTTTTTTACTAGAGGATAATAAATTTTTGGACACAGAGTACACGAAGGAGACACAGAGATCACAGAGCTGTAAATTGCTGATAATCTATATCTTTATGTACTCTGTGTCTTCTCTGTGTGCTCTGTGTCCTAGAAAAGGTCCAATAGTAAGCAGATTTTTTCCTAGTTCGATGTAAATTTTTTCTGTTCTAACAAATCTATAGGAAGCCCATTAGCCGTATATTGATGAGGGAAAGTAGGTTGATTGATTTGTTTTAAAACCCTTGCAGGAAGACCACCAATAACCGTATTAGCAGGCATAGATTTTGTAACAACCGCCCCTGCTGCTATCACACAATTATCCCCGATAGTGACACCATCAAGAATGGTTACTTTTGAACCAATCCAACAATTATTGCCTATTTTGATCCCTTTTCGACTAACCCCCTGTAAGCGGATTAACTGATGGGTATTTTGATAATAATGATTTTCAGGATGGCAGCTAAAATATTGTCCAATGATACAGTCATTTCCGATTTCTAAACCACCAGCCCCACCTAAATAGGCAAATTCTCCAATACCTACATTATTACCAATGCGAATAAATAAGCCTATATTGTTGAAAGAAGTAGAGGTGATTAACCTGCTAAAAGCGCCGATTTTTACATTGTCTCCAAATCGAATCGGTGCTATTCCTAAGGCGCTAATATGAACTTGATCTTCTAATTGATTCCATTTTCCAAATTCAATGTTATATTTATAGTTTAATTGCACATTTTTGCCTAAGAATAGGGTAGTGTTAAATTTTCCAGCCCCTACCATTTTTAAGGCACGCAGCCAACAACCCATTTTTTGGAAGACCATAGAGAAAAGCATCGATGATCGAATAGCTGGATCTATCCTAAACGCTGGATTTTTTTGTTGGATAATTTTACTTATGATAATTCGAAGCATGATTACGCAGGGTTTAAATAGTGTTTCAATATGGTATTAATAGTAATAGATTTATCTTCATTTTTTATGCTTAGATAAGTCCCTGTGTACTTTTGGGAAAACTCATCAAATAATGTTTGATATTGTTGGGTTAAAGTGTCAATTACAGAAGGAGGAAGTTCCTGTTTGCGCTTAAGGATAGTGGCAGTATCTGCATATAGAAAGTAGTTTAATTTCGGCTTAATAAGGAAGGGATATAATTTCTTTGGTAGGAATGATGCTATATTAATATTGGATCGGCGTCCATCGACAATAAAATCAAAATAATAGCGATCATATAATACCGTATAACCTGGAATTACATATTTTGCCCAGATATAAAATTGCCCAAATAAATAGTCTAAATAATAATAACTGAATCTTAAGTAAGAGGAAATTTTGCTATCATTATTGCCCTGTCTCGGTAATCGTTCAACAGATCTTTGTTCTGCTTTCTTCTTGCCATATTTCCACGAACTAATGATAGGTAAAAGTGAGGGACGATGCCTGAGTACGACTACCTTTTTTCGATATTTATCCCCCAATAAAGACCGAAAGTCATTGATAATAGTACTTTTTCCTGCACCGTCCACACCGCTGAAAGTGATGATTTCGCCTTTTGCACTTTTCAGCATACACTTAACAGCCCTTAGATAATTTACTCCATTTTGAACCTTTCTAAAAAATGAATTCTCTCTTTGATGATTTAAATAATTAATGATTGCTACTCTATTAGCTGAATTAAAGATGCTTGCATCTTTAATTGATTTTAATTGGATGTTGTATTTTAGATTAATATGCTCTATTAATTCGACTTGTTTTTTAGATGATAAATTGGAAAAAAATGAATTATATTTTGGTGGTAAGCCATTATTATTTAAGTAATTAAAAAGTAAAACATGTTCAAAAAGATGAGCCATATCATAAGTTTTAATTCCATTGATAGAAATGCTTTTACTAAAAATTTCTTCCTCAGATAAATAAATAATATTTTTTCTAACGAACTTAAATAATAAATCTAACTGTAAAAAATCTCCATTTTTGAAGTATAAATAATAATGTAAAACACCTACTCCTTTTTCCTTTTTTACCTTTTCAAGAGTACTTGTTTGATGAATAATCAAGGCTATTTTTTTTAATAAGGAGGGGCTTATTAATAGGTCTAAATCACTTCCTTCAGGTAAGGTACTCAAATCATTTCTTAACCATTTTAAAAGTATATACGCCTCGTTTTCGATTTGTTGGAAGAGGGATTGGATGAATATTTTTTTTGCTTGTGTCATTATCATTTTATTTGTTTAGATAATTGCTAAACAAATGCCATTATTTTAAATAATTGATAATCAATTAGTTATGATTTTTGTTGCCAATTAATGTTTCCCGTTATTGACATTAATTCCAAAAATGGGAATCTGGATTAATTTTTGCATATGATTTTATTTAATTTGTTAGACTAATTAAGATGCTTATTTGTGTTGAAATAGAATGGTTGGTGAAAGAAGGAATCTAATTATTTCTATTATGAATAATAGATGTCCTTTTGGCTTTATAACACGGATGATTCCTAACACAGATATTTATCCTTTAAAACTTAAATTTATAGTGAAGAAAAACACGACGACTAGAATTTTTGTGGTAGAAGATGATACGATGTATCAGCGGATGATTAAATACATTATGGAATTGAATCCAGACCATGAGGTGCATGTATTTTCTTCTGGACAAGAATGTTTACAGCAACTACATTTACAACCTGATATTATTTCCCTAGATTATTCTTTGCCAGATATGACGGGAGAGGAAGTCTTGGCAAAAATCAAAAAATTTAATGAAGAAATTTTAGTGGTTATTCTTTCTGGTCAGCAAGATATATCTACTGCCGTCAAATTATTAAAGGAAGGAGCTTATGATTATATTACGAAGGATGAGGAAACCAAAGATCGGCTATTAAATACTTTATCTCACATTAAGAAACACCTGAATCTACAAAAAGAGGTGGCGCATTTGAGGACACAGTTGAATGTAAAATATCAATTTGGAAATTCTATTATTGGCTCAAGCAAGGCGATGCAACGCGTTTTTCAATTATTAGAAAAGTCAGTTAAAACAAATATTACTGTTTCTGTAACAGGGGAGACAGGGACGGGGAAGGAAGTTGTCGCAAATGCTATCCATCATAATTCCAATCGTAAAAAAGGCCCTTTTGTAGCGGTCAATATGAGTGCTATTCCCAAGGAATTATTAGAAAGTGAGTTATTTGGTTATGAAAAAGGGGCTTTTACAGGCGCTACTGCTCGAAAGAAAGGACAATTTGAATTGGCAGACAAAGGAACTTTATTTCTAGATGAAATAGCAGAGATGGATTTGAACATCCAAGCCAAATTATTGAGAGCTATTCAGGAACGAGAAGTTAGAAGGGTAGGAGGGGAGCAAGTGGTAAAATTTGATGCTAGAATTATTATAGCCACGCATAAGGATTTGGCAGAAGAAGTCAGAAAGGGCAATTTTAGAGAAGATTTGTATTATCGTTTACTAGGCTTAAATATCCATTTGCCTCCTTTACGAGAAAGAGGAAATGACATTATTTTATTGGCACAACATTTTTTAAATGATTTTGCCAAAAAGAATAAAATGGGGAAAATGGCTTTTGCTAAAACAGCCAAAAGTAAACTATTAGGCTATTCCTTTCCTGGAAATATTAGAGAGTTAAAAGCGGTGATAGATTTATCTGCGGTAATGGCAATGGAAGGAATCATCGAGCAAGAAGATATTCAATTTAATAGTGTTAGAAAAGAAGCAGGCTTTTTGACCCAAGAAATGTCTATGGAGGAATACAAGCATCGAATTATCCATTTTTATTTAGACAAATATGATAAGGATGTATTATTGGTGGCTCAGAAATTAGATATTGGGAAGTCTACTATTTATCGGATGTTAAAAGAAGGGGAGAAGGTATGATTTTAACGAAGTGCTTAGGGAAAAGGAGACAGAGCCAATCAATTCTAATTTGTCGTTCTATTTATATTTCTAATGCTATGTTTCTAAAATTTTGATTATTTATACTGTTGTTTTTTAGGTGCATCAGCACCGACTATATTTATAAAACTTAGTCTCTCCTTGCTTGCTCCTAGAGGTGCATTAGCACCGATTATGTTCAACAAGGTCGGTGCTAACGCATCTCTGAGGAGATGGTACCAAGTAGTTTAGTTACAAATATAGTTGGTGCTAGTGCACCTATAGAAATGGAATTACTAATCTAAATTTTTAAAACCACCCTAAAATTTAACCATATAATGTTTGGATGGTATAGTGAGTAAAATTAGGTTAAATGGTGGGCGATACTTTCAAAGTATCGCCCACCATTTAACCTGATTTTACCCCTCCGCTCCTATTAACAAATAACAGGCATTTTTTAGGGTGGTTTTAAAATCTAAATTTTAGAAACCTAGCACTAGGCGAAATATTGTTTAAAACTGGCAAAACGTATCTCACATAACAATAAATTGAGCATAGTTTTTGCGGTGTTGTAAGTAACAGCAACCCCGCCAAGAAATTCCTAATCAAACAAAAAACACAAAGATGAAAGGTATCGTTTTTACCGAATTTTTAGAAATGGTCGAAAAAGCACATAGTTACGAATTAGTTGACCAATTGCTTACTGAAAATGAGTTGCCCTCTGGTGGCGTTTATACGTCGATAGGTACTTATGAACATCGAGAAATGGTTACTTTAGTCGTAAGCCTGAGTGAAAAAATTGATACGCCCGTTCCCGACTTATTAAATGCTTTTGGAAAATATCTTTTTGGTACTTTTGAAAAAGGCTATCCTGCCTTTTTTAAGGCCGCACCTGATGCTTTTTCCTTTTTGGAATCTATTGAAAATCACATACATGTAGAGGTGAAAAAATTATATCCTGACGCACAACTTCCTCGGTTTAAGACAAAACGATTGGACGATAAAACCTTAGAAATGATTTATTATTCTGATAGAAGCATGGCGGACTTTGCCCTAGGCTTAATTGAAAAAACTTTTGAGCATTATGAGGAAACAGTTGCCATAACTAGAGAAGATTTGATGGCTAATGGTAGTGAGGTAAAATTTTTATTGACTAAAAAATAGGCAATAATGAAGGAGATAGAAGTATTAAAAAGGCGTTTAAAGAGAGAACAATTAGCACGAAAACAAGCGGAGGGAATTCTAGAAAAGAAAGCTTTAGAACTCTATGCTGCTAATGAAGAATTAAGGAAACTAAATGAAAGTTTAGAGCAAAAGATAGCGCAAAGAACTTTAGAGCTAAGAGCAAGCGAAGATAAATATAGAGGAATTATTGAGGATATGGAATTGGGCTTAATGGAGGTTGATCAGGAAGGACAAATAGTGAAGGCTTACCAACGATTTTGTGATATGCTTGGCTATACCCCAAATGAATTAGCAGGTCAAAATGCTAATGAATTATTATTACCATTGGAATATCTTCCTATCATAGAAAGACAAGCAAAAGAAAGAGCGGAAGGTAAGGCAGGTGTCTATGAAATAGAAATTCTGAAGAAAGACGGAAGTCGTATTTGGGTACTAATTAGTGGAGCGCCCATTTATAATTTGGAGGGAGAAATGATTGGTACCATTGGCATTCATTATGATATGACAGCTCAAAAGACATTAGAAAAAGAGTTGGCAAAAGCAAAAATTACGGCAGAACAAGCTCAAAAAGCAGAACAACAATTTTTGGCGAATATGAGCCATGAAATTCGCACACCAATGAATGCGGTGATTGGCATGACCCACCTTTTATATGAAACGAATCTTAGTGGAACCCAAAAAGAATACATTGATGCCTTAAGATTTTCTGCGGATAGCTTGATGGGGCTAATTAATAACATTTTAGACCTATCCAAAATTGAAGCAGGAGAATTAGAATTCGACGAACAGACCTTTAATTTACAACAAATGTTAAAGGGATTGCAGCGAACTTTTCAGTTTAAGGTAAAAGATAAACCAGTAAGTGTGGACATGGCTATGGATGAGCGAATCAGTAACCTAATTATAGGTGATCCGACTCGATTGAATCAAATTTTGACTAATTTACTAGGGAATGCTAGTAAATTTACCCATCAAGGGACTATTGGGGTTAATGCATTTTTGCGTAAAGAAACCGCCACACAATATTGGATTGAATTTCAAGTGCATGATACAGGCATTGGTATACCATCTGATAAATTGGACCTTATTTTTGAGAATTTTAAACAAGCAGATATTAAAATTACTCGAAAATATGGTGGAACAGGTTTAGGCTTAACAATTGTGAAAGAATTAATAGAAATTCAAGGCGGTAATATAAGTGCCCAAAGTAAGCCAGATAAAGGATCGGTTTTTAAATTTATCCTACCTTATGGTAATTCAGGAGTTAAAGCAGTTGAAAAGATAAAATCTTATGAAAAAGGAAATGCCCATATTCGGAATTTACTAAAAGATCAATATGTTTTAGTAGTAGAAGATAACGATATGAACCAAAAATTAATCACTAAAATTCTTGAAATTTGGGAGTGTCCTTTTGATTTAGCGATTAATGGCAAAGAAGCGATCGAGTTTACCATGCATCAAAAATATGATCTAATTCTAATGGACATTCACATGCCGGAAATGGATGGAGTAGCAGCAACTGCTGCGATTCGGCAAGAAAGTGACAACCTAAATCAACATGTACCGATTATTGCGATGACGGCGGCGGCTTTATTAGATGAAAAAAATAGAGCCTTAAATGCGGGAATGAATGATTATCTGACAAAGCCTTTTTCACCTGATATATTATTGGATAAAATCGGTGAAATTATGGGTTTTCGGGCAGATAAAGACTTGGCAGAAACTAATGAAACCAATCAATCGACGATTGATGCCCCTGCTATTAATTTTAATTATTTATTTGAATTTAGTAATGGGGATCGAATTTTTGTCAAAGATATGGTCGAAACTTTTATTAAGGAAACGCCTATTTCTCTTGATGAATTACAGATTGCTTTTACAAAAATGGATTGGGGAGGAGTTTATAAAATTGCCCATCGGATGAAACCTAATTTTATGATGCTAGGGATGAAAACACAACAAGACACCGCAGCTCAAATTGAGCAAATGATTAAAAAAGAGGATTATACTAAATCGGTTATTCAAAATTTAATCCAGGAGTTGATTTTGGCTGCTGAACAGTCTTATCCCATTTTGCAACAGAAATTGCAGGAGCTTTAAATGTTGTGAATCGGCCTCTAATAAGAAGATAACTGCCTATTAATAAAAAGATATTAAGTTGAAAAGAAGGGAAGATTTGATAATAAAAAAAGAGGATTATGCTTAATATCCATCCGATTATAAATTGACAACTTTCTGGATGAGATTTACCGCTATCGGTTAATAAATGATGTAAATGAATACGATCTGCTTTGAAAGGAGATTGTTTTTTGCTCAACCTAATAATCACAACTGTCAATAAATCTAAAATTGGTAGCCCTATGATAGCCAAAACCAGTAAAGTGAAAAATGGAAAAGGTGCATCTAAAGGCACTATTTGTAGTACTTTTAAACTAAAGATTGCCATCAAAAAACCCATGACTGTTGATCCATTATCCCCCATAAAAATGCTTGCTTTATTTCCATAATTATGTATTAGAAAGCTTAATAAGATTGCTACGTAAATGAGACTTATAATCATAAAATTTTGATAGCCAAAATAATAAAATGAGCCAGCAAAAAAACTAAATCCAACCAATCCTAAACTACCTGCTAAACCATTTATCCCATCTATAAAATTAACGCCATTTATCATTACAATAATGAAGATAATTGTACTTGAATAATTCAGTATCTCCAACGAAAATCCAAAATGAAAGCCAGCAAAATAGGCTAAATTAGCAGCTATTAGCTGTGCTAATAACCTAGGCTTAATACCAATACTTTTTAAATCATCCCATAAACCAACAATAAATAGAACCATTGTTGCTAGAAACAAAGAGACTAAGGTAAAGGAGAATTGGGTGAAAAGAAAAACAATACTCCAGAGTGAAAAGAATAGAGAGACTCCTCCTAAGGCACATACTTGTTCTGTATGAATTTTTCGATGGTCTATTGCCTCAAATAATTGGTGTTTTTTAGCTAAGGAAATTATCAGACGAGTACCTATTTTATTGAGTATAAATCCTAGGCATAAAAGCGATAAGTATATCATGTGGGTTGAATTTTTTTAAGAGATTTTGTAAGTATTGACTTATTTTGACAAACTAAGAGGATAGGTTAAGTTTTTTATCATTTTGACGTGCCCCTCTAGCGCAGCTATGCTGCTACTAAACAAAAAACAATCACCTTGCAGGAGCTATTTTTCCTAAATCTATTAGAATAGCAGGGGCAGCTTGCTCTATAGTTCCAAGAATAGAAACTAAATATTTATGACTAATGAATGCCCAAGTATATCGTCGATTGGCGATGGATTTCATTTGTGTGCCGAGTTGCTGCAAATCAGTATTAGATAATTGTAATAACTGTGTTAATAAACCTGATTTGGTTTTGAAATAAATCCCTTTAAATTCGGTGGTTACTCGATTATAAATAACATCAAAAGCGATTATTGGTAAGCCTAAATACATGGCTTCTACTAAGGAGGGATTGGTACCACCAGCACTATGTCCATGTATATATACTGCACAATTCGAACGAAGCATGTTTAATTCAATTGGTTCATAGATTGGGTCTAGTAAATGGAAATGGGAGAGTTTTTCATAAGTTGTTTTTAAAGATATTCCATAAGCACTATGCGACCAATTGCCAACTATGACTAAAGACATTTGTGGCAATTCCTTAAAAGCAGCTAAGACTAAGTGAATATTATTTTCTGGTTCAATTCTACAGACTTTAAAAGCGTATTTTTTATTTAAAAAAGCATGTTTTTCAGCGATCACTCCTTGAATTTTTACTGGCGCTACATGGTCTGCTCCATATTCTATTAAACTGCTATCAATGCCATAATGATTGGCAACATAATCTTGCAATCCTGCATTATCTGTAATGATTTCGTCTGCAAACCGGACAGCCATTCGTTCGCTAAAGATTAAGAATTTTTTGATCCAACCATTCCATTTGGCGCGTCTCCATTCTAATCCATCTACATTAACAATAATTCGTTTGGTGGAAAATATTTTGACAAAGGGTAAGAAAATACAGCCTGAAACACCAAGTATTAAAAGGACATCACAAAAAATCATGGCGTGAATCATGGATAAAATATCGTATAAAATACTTTGTGCGCCATTGGCTTTTAAGGGAAGATATTTAATTTTTGCACCTTTCCAAGTCGAGCGCCTTTCTGATTTAGCATAGCTTTTACTACTGCTATAAACTGTTAAATCCAATTGCTTTCCTAGGTTGAGTACTAATTGATGAACTAAGGTTTCAAAACCACCATATTTTGCTGGGATGCCTACTGTACCAATAACGCCTACTTTTGCTTTTTTCATTTTTATAGAGTTTAAGTTTTTTATTATTACTTAATTCTATAAAAATGCCAAATGATTAATTGGTTGATTATTAATTATTTATGAATTTTGTTTGAATTTTATTTTCTTTTTTTGGGAATTTGTCTAATAATGAGAATATTGTTTTGTTTTTAGGCGGTTTCTATAATTCGATATTTGGTAGGTCTGTTTGACCTTGGAGCTAGGCTGTTCAGAGTTTGGGTTAAAATTCCACAAAAATCTTAAATCAGAAATCATACCTGCCTACCGGCAGGCAGGCATCTTACATCATACATCTATCAAAATTGAATTATTTGCTTGAAAAGTCCCTAATACTAGGGTGGATTTATTATTTATGAACTATGATTTATGCAACAAAAAAGGAAGCCTCTAATTAAAGAGACTCCCTAACACTATGAAACACTATGTCTTTTAGGTGAGTAGTTTTTGACCTTAATGTAAATAATTATGTTTCACCATTAAATGAGATAGAGTGCTTACAAAACGTCCGATAATAAATGAAATTAGACAAATGAATAAAATAGTCATAGCATGTTTTTTAAGATTGTGAAGGGAAAAGATAATCGGACTACTTTTATTTATAATGTGTTTAGAAATGGAAGAACAGTACATAGCGCTTAAAAATTAATAGCGAGCTAAAACTTGTTTGAAAATTTATTCAAGATAGATTGACCTTGTTTCCTTAATACGCTATTCTTCCTAACTTAATTATTTGACCATTTCAACTTTAGTTCTTGGATAAGCGACTGTAATGCCAGCTTCTCCAAAAGCCTTTTTGATATTTTTATAAGCGCCGAAGTACACATCCCAGTAGTCTTCTGGTGTTGCATAAGGTCTTACCGATAACAAAATGTTATTTGCATCAAACTTTTCAATTTCGATGGTTCTGAATTGAAGATAATTAGACTTTAAACTCTTAAAATGGACTGTTGATGTAGCGCATCTATTAATTGAATTTGGATTTTTTATCCAGATAACAGATGTTAAGGTATTCTTAAGACGTGACTATATTTGAGGAGGTCACAAAATTTAAACCTGTTTGCTATATTTTTATTTGATGTATATTTTAACCTATTAATATTGAACGGACGCAATTGGAATTTGTCCCCATATCGAACTATTGGTTAGAAGGGTAAAATGATGTTACATTTTACTTGTTTTTAGAAAACTATTCGATTGCGTAATAATAATGCCAGATAAAATAATTATCCCACTTATCAGATGATATTGGTAAAGCTGTTGTTGCAGAAAAATAGCACTTAAAGCAGTAGATAGTGGGACAAAATTCATAAATATGCCTGCTTTGCTAGGACCAATAGCCGATACACCTTTATTCCAAAATAAATAGGCAAGCCCTGTTCCAAGACAGCCAATCCCAAATGCAGATAACCAAAAATCACTACTATGTTGGACACTAACCATAGGCATGGCAAGAGGCAAAACCAATAGGAAACAAAGCCAACAAATAGCATTGGTAAAAATGGTAAAATGAATACTAGAAAAGGCAGCTGCATATTTTTTAACCCATATATTCTGTAGGGCAAAGACTGAAATCGCCATAAAAATTATAACATCTCCTTTCGAGAATTCTAATTGTAGCAAACGGTTTACATCAAATTTAGTTAATAAAATAATTACGCCAATTAGAGAAATAGCCATCCCAATAATTTCAAATTTAGTGATTTCAGTTTTTAATAAAAAGTAAGAAAAAAGAAGGGTCATGGCAGGATTTAAACTGACAATCAAAGAGGCATTGATTGGAGAAGTGTATAATAAACCCAAAAAGAAAAGGATATTAAAACAAAATAACCCAATTACGCCTACTAATAATAGCCCTTTCGCCTCTAAAAAGAAACTAGATATTTTTGGTAAAGCCTTGATACTAATAACCAATAAGGCAAAGATGCCAAAGGTATATCGCCAAAAACCAGCCTCTAAATAGCTGGCTTCGGTTAATAGTTGTTTGGCAAAGTGAAAATTTAACCCCCAAAAAGTGGCTGCTAGTAATAGGTAAAAGATGGATTTCATGTTTGTTGGTTGTCCATAAGGAATGCTTTTTATACTTGAATAGTTTCAATGTTTAGTAAAATAAGGTTAAATGGTGGGTGATACTTTCAAAGTATCACCCACCATTTAACCTTATTTTACACTTTCTATTCTCTCAATTGATCGTAGACATTTTTTAGGATGGTTTTAAAAAATAAAATGGCATTTATTTCTAATTTTACGCAAAAATTATTTTCCTTAACAAAATGAAAGATTTTATGCGATTTTTAAAAAGAAATTTTTTGTGGGTTTTATTTACAGGATTTTCAATTTTTGCCATAGCCACAAAAAAAGATGCTTCCATTTTTTTGAGTGAAAGTCCTTATGGCTTTGGAAAATACATCGTATGGCTAATATTCTTTAGTTTTTTAGTTTATTCCCTTTATGCCAGTAAAGAAAATTTTTTTAAAAGTGTGAAAAGTATCAACCAATTATTATGGGGTCGGCAAATTGGGTTAGACTTATATATTGGTTTGCTTTTGCCTATGGTCATTATCTATTTGCATGGTGGGACTTATGTCTTTTTACTATGGCTGATTCCGATGCTTTTGTATGCTAATTTAGCTACTTTGCTGTACTTTGCTTTGAATTATGATTCGTTAGCAGCTCAATTTTTGGCTATGTAGTCAATGGTGATTTTTGTATAAAAAGTAAATTCTCAATACTTGTTGTTTATTGAGAACTTACTATAAAAATAGATAACTAATTAGAAAGAATATTCTATCCCTGTATCAAATCCCCAAGTACTTACCTTGGAGTTTTGAATTTCTCTGATGATTGGATTAAAAGACCGACTAAAATCAGCCTCTATAATATTCAAATTAAATTCCGCATAATAAATTTAGCCTAAAAATGTAACTTTTGAGGAAGAGAAGACACTCTTTCCTGTAGTGTAAAGTATTTCGTTTTGGAGCTGAAATTTTACAAATTCACATAGCTACTAGGTTAAAAAGCAACTTTCAACTATGATTAAAATAACAACATTTAGACATTAAAAATAAAAAAATGAAAAATAAATTAACGACTATTCTTTTCCTCTTTTCTCTTACCTTAACTGCCCAAAAAATAGACCTAGCGTCTATCTCCAACAAGCTAATTAATTTAAATGAAGTAACTGCTGCCAATGAAGATTTTTCTGGTTTTGAAGCATTAGAAAAACAGCTAGAAGGGGTTGAAATTGTGATGTTAGGTGAGCAATCACATGGAGAAGCAACAACTTTTGAAACAAAGATTAAATTAGTAAAGTACCTGCATCAAGAACTAGGATTTGATATGCTGGTTTTTGAAAATGGACTTTATGAATGCGAAAAAGCATGGGAACTTATCCAACAAGGAGCGGATGTAAGATTTACTTTAGGGAAAAGTATTCATGGGGTTTGGTCAACCACCGAAGAATTCGTCCCTTTAGTTGACTATATAGCAGATAAGGTTGATTCGAAAAATCCATTAGCTATTTCAGGTTTTGACCAACAAATAATTAAATTAGGAGGCGAATATTTTGTAAAGGATTTAACGGACTATCTTACTGAAAACAATATAGGCTTAGTTTATAAAGCCGAATTAAATCATTTAAGTCATTCCATTCAATTAATTACAGAAGGAGCATTCAAAAAATACAAAAAGAAAGCCGCAGAAAAAGACATCCTTTTTCTAGAAAAATTAATCACTAAAATAACTTCCTTAAACTTAGCTAATGAAGACGCTTCGTTTTGGGTTCAAGTGTTAAAAGGCACTAAATTTTTTCTATCTGATTTAAAATTAAAAACTGATTTTAGAGATGAAAAAATGGCTGAAAATTTAATATGGCTAAAAGAACAGCATCCTGATAAAAAAATGATTTGCTGGGGTGCTACTAGTCATTTTTTGTATAATTCATTGGAAGTACGGATGGATAAACTGGCTATACGGTTGCTTGGAGGAAATTATTATAAGAAACAACCAATGATGGGACACTACATTAAGGATAAATACAAAGATAAAGTTTATACTATCGGATTTACTGCTTATGAAGGACATTATGGAGCGTTTAGCCATAGAAAACTAAAAACCCCTGTAGATAATAGTCTGGAATTTATGCTGGGCCAATCAAAATATGATAATAGCTTTTTGCCATTAAAAAATTTGACAGTTGCGCCTTATCTTTCCAGGCCCTTAGGTAATTTTTATATGCAAACGGATATTTCCTTAGTGATGGATGCGGTTGTGTTCAATAGACACATGAGAAGACCTCAACAAGATTGGCGATTTTTCTCAAAAGTTTATCCTGAAAATAAATATATTGCTAAATTTCTTGATAAACAAGGTGAATAGCTATTTGTAATTATTTGTTATTTGAAATTTAGATTTATTTGGTTTATTTCCTAGGGTTTCCACCCTAGGCTATGATATGTCGCCTTTTCAAGGCTTTAAAAATTCGTTAAAGCTATAATTTTCAGCAAGTATTATTACCCTCTAGACTTCTTTATCAAATCAAAAGCACTATTTATTTTTTTAGAATAATTCTCATAATACGCCCTATTATTTGGATTTTTATCTGGATGATATTTGCTCTGTAGGTTTCTTCTTATCTTATTTATTTCTTGCATCGTTAAATTTCTATTAACTCCTAGAAATTCATAAGCCTTATCCAATTCAGTTTTTACAATTTCCTGTTGTTTTTGTTTTGATTGAAAATTTTGTTCATTTTCAATCACTTAAAAAAAAAATTGAAATTCTAGAAGCTTGATGTATCTTTGAAAATTTTTTGATTCCTTTATCTAGATTCTTGGAATACATTCCATGTGCAAATCCATAAATACCTGCTTTTATAGTAGATTTATCATTTAAACTAATTGAATTTAAATCAATTGAATCTGAATGATATGCTTTTATATGTTTATTTACAAATAAATAATATCCTGATGGTAGAATCTTGTTTTGAGTTAATCCATGAAATTTTAACCAGCCTTGAATGGTTTCAAAAACAAAAGAATCATTTTTAATAATTTTTTTCCTCTTAATTTCACCATACTGGATTTGATTTGGATAGCTAATTTCAAGTTTATTTTTTAAAGATTTATTAAACGAAAATGAGGTGTCTGTTTTAACTTTTAATTCAAGTATTCCTCCTGAGTTTATTAAATTAAGTAGCTTTTTAATTTTTTTTAATTTCTGTAGGGTTTTGTTCATGGGATATAAATAGATTCATTAAAAAATACTCAAACACTTATTAATTAATCATATATTATACCTTTTAACAAAAAACTGCCTTTTTGACGCTTACTTAATCAGATTGAGAATCCAATTTTGAAGTCATGCATTGTTTTCCAATATATCAACGAATAAATTAATACGTTAAATAAAGTCATCAATACTTAAAATCAAAAATCCGTTGAGCATATTTTTTGCCCAACGGATTAGTTTCAAAATAGATAATTATTGCTTTATTAGCTTTTATTATTAAGCAAAACTACATTTCAGCCACCAACACCTTCCCTTCCGACACTTTCCCCTTTTGGTCAACCGCCTTAATATAATACAAGCCAGTCATCAAGCCCGTTAAATCAATTGTTAGTTGTTCTGACGCTAAATTTTGGATGGATTTTACCCGCAATCCTTGTAAATTGTATAGTGTTAAGGTTCGAATCGTAGCAATTTCACCCGCTTCTAAAGGAATTAATTGCACATTCAACATCCCATTGGTAGGATTTGGATAAGCCAATAATTTACCTGCAAATTGCTCATTGGAAATTGCTGGTTGAATCATATTTCGCACAACATTCGTTACTATAGGTTCCATATTATCAAAAAATATTTTTGCGGCATTTTCAATAATCGTTCCAATGGGTAAGTCTGCTTTCGGTAAAACTCTAAAGGTGACGTACCCATGGCTTTCTGGCTCATTATGTACACTATCTGCTAACATGATATTCGGGAACTCCCATTGTAAGGTTCTATCCTTTTGTTCAAACCTAAATGGATGACTACCGATTCCTAATTCAAAAGTATATTCATCTAATGCTGCTGGTAATTGACTTTCAATGCTGACATTTGCTGCGGGTAAATTTCCAACATTTTGAAAACGAATCTTATAAGTTAATACGTCATCTGACTTGATATTTCCTTCAGGAAAAACTAAGATGTCATTTGGGTCTAAGGCTCCAATTGCCAGTTCTGTCCCTCTAAAGGCATTATCTGCCATATTGCAATCTGTTTCTGTTGATTCGATATTCGCTTGTAAAACTAATTCTTGTCCGATTGGCGTGTTCGCAGCTACAGAATCCGTTAAATAAATCGTCTGCTTTGTACCTGCTGGAACAGTTGGAAAATCCCAAAATAAGGTTTGCCCTTCTTGCCTTGTCCAAGGAATAGTACTTTCAATAGGAATGCAAAAAGAGTCTAACTCTAAACTTAATATTACCTCATTCGCTGCTATAGTACCTCCATTTTTATAAGTCAAAGAAACTAAATTCTCGAATCCAACACGATGTGCTGTAACTGCTGCCTCCACATTTAAGTCAGGCGCAATACAAGTAGCAGTATAACCAAAATTAAGCCCACAATACTCCGAACCTATTTCCAAAACACTCACTTTTTGAGCGGTTTGGGTATTGGCGCAAGACAAGGCCCAATTTGAACCAATTTCCGTTAAAATATCATAATTATCGACGGGCACAAAAGCTTCGTAACGCCCTTCTTCATCTGTAAAAACAACGTGATTGCCTGGTGTTAACAAGATTTTCTGATTGGCAATCCCTTTTTCATCGCCATCTTGTACGCAGTTTTCATTTTCATCATGGAAAACAATACCACATACTTTGGATGCATTTTCTTCTGTAATCACTAAACAATCATCTACCATCTGATTGTCTAAAATCTGTTCGTAACCTGATGGCCATTTTACTTTAATTTCGTCAATAATACCTGCATCACCAACACCAAAGATGGCTTTCATTTCACTTTGGCCACCAATACCTCCACCACTTTGTGCGGTGATTTCTCTCATTTGTGTAATCGTTTGTCCATAAACGGTAGCGGTAACATAAATTTTTGCACCAATAGCTGATTGGTTGGAATTGGTACCCACTAAAGTAATACAGCTCTTTCCTTGACAAGCTCCTTTTACATTTTGATATAAAAAGTTTTCGTTGCCTGCTCTATTCGCTACAAATAAATCAATGCCACCATCGTTATCGTAATCTGCCCAAGCCGCACCAAAAGACATGCCCCCACTTTGGCTAATCGCATTTTCTACTTTTGTAAAAGAACCATCTCTATTATTCTTGTATAAAAAGTTATCTTGGTTCTGGTCATTGGCAACAAATAAATCTACCCAACCATCATTATCGTAATCTGCCCAACCACTACCATGTGAGTGACCACCGTCGGTAACCACAATTCCTGTTGTGACTTTATTAAAAGTGCCATTTCCATTATTCTGGTAAAGGAAATTGTTTTCATTCGCTGCATTTGCTACAAATAAATCCAAATCTCCATCATTATCGTAATCTGCCCAACTGCCGCCTACTGAATGGCCACCATCATTGACAATCGACCCTGTATTAATTTTCAAGAAATTTCCATTCCCTTTATTTTCATATAAACTATTATTTTCCCCATAAGTATTCGCTACAAAAAGGTCAATTAAGCCATCATTATTATAATCTGCCCATACTCCACAAGTCGAAGAACTTGCTTCCATCGTGATAGCATTGGCTGATGCTTCTGTAAAAGTGCCATCTCCATTATTATGGTATAAAGAGTTGAATTGGGTCGCAAAGAAAGAAGCGACAAATAAATCTAAATGCCCATCTCTATCATAATCCACCCAACTAACGCCGTGCGCATACCCGTAATTATTAACTATCGGGTCATTTTGTATCCGTATAAAATTCCCTCC
>CAZXYA010000039.1:0-30184 GCA_964644655.1 uncultured Saprospiraceae bacterium
TTAGGCTCAAAATTCATCCAAATTGTACCCGACACTATCATCTTGAAAGACTACTGAGGTTGACTTTTGATGTTTTCTATAGAGATTTTTATGATTTTTTTTAGAACCAATTAATCCTGCCCGCTGTCCTTTGTTAAATACTTATAAATTTTCAAAAAAAAAAATTCTTTCATACAACCTTAACTAAAAACATCCTCCTCTTTCCTATAGAACCATCCAACTAACAGGTTCGTAACCACTAATATGACCGACGCCCAATTGATTGAACAATGTTTGGCGCAAGATCGCTTAGCGCAAAAGGAATTGTACGACCGCTACAAGACAGCGATGTACACCCTAGCTTATCGAATGTGCAATGATTTTGGGTCGGCAGATGAAGTGCTACAAGATGCTTTTTTACAGATTTTCCGCTATTTGCACACTTTTAGGCAAGAAGGTACTTTGGGGGCTTGGATTAAAACAATTGTTGTTAGAACCGCTTATAAAAAGATAAAACGCGCTGTTTATTTTGAAGCTTTGGACGAACGGCACCATGAGCCAGTAGATTGGGGCAATCAATTAGATACTGATTATTTAGAAAAAGCCATACAAGCTTTACCAGCAGGTTATCGGTCCGTATTTGTTTTAGTAGAAATAGAAGGTTATACGCATCAAGAAACAGGAGAATTGTTAGGGATTGCAGCAGGGACTTCTAAATCACAATTGTACCATGCTAAACGGAAATTGCGGGAATTGTTGCGGAAGTATCAGTAGTGAAATTTAGGTTAGTTCAGACTAGTGTTCGACCAAACAAGAATTGTGACTGATAGTAAAGCCTTCAGACTTTCCTGTCCGGTGCTGTCTCAAAAGACGAATTTTGAAAAATACCTCCAATTAAAGTTCTGAATTTTCTTTTAGCACAGAACTTTTCCCCCTTTGGAGGGGGACAGGGGGAGGATTTCGTTATTTTATTCGGTTTTAAAAAATAGATTTTATGTTATGTTACAGCCTCACTAGACAGTCAGATTAAGAATAGATATTACAAAAATTATTATTATTAGTTAATCACGTCTAACATCCGTGTCCCTTCATTTTTTCGTGGTATTAATTGCTACCACGGAAAAATGAAGGGACACGGATAATTATCTATCTTTTATCTGACGCTCTAACATAAGTTACCTAGAAAAACTACAGACCTAAAGGTCTTTGACGGGAAAGCCTAAAGGCTTTGCTACCAGTTTTACTAACCACTAGATGATTTAAGTATTTTAAATAAAAAGGAGAAAATGTTAATAAAATGAATCAATCATTCAATCATAATATTTTAAAAAAAGCAGTCACCCAACTGCCTAGTTATGAACCACCTCCTGAAGTATGGTCGGGCATAGATGATGAATTGAATTTACAAAAAGGCATCAAACAATTACCAAATCATCAGCCCGCTGATTTAGTTTGGCAAGTAATTGAGGCTAATTTGACTAAAAGTACTTCCAGAACTTATTCCGATAGCTATCGGAAAGGAGGTACTCGACAACGATTTTTTTGGATAAAAAGACTAAGTATTGCTGCCTCTTTATTATTTTTAATAGGAATAAGTTGGTGGGGAATTAGAAATATTGCCCCTCAAAACCAACTCAGTTACTCACAAGAAACAATTGATGTACAGTTATTAATTGAAGATTGGGAAGAAGATAGCGAAGCCTTAGCTCAAATTGAAGCCATTTGCCAAATTAAAAATTATGCTTGTATGGCTATTGAATTTCAAGCATTAGAACAAGAACTCAAAGAACTAAATGAAGCCAAACTAGATTTAAAACAGGCGATTGATGCTTTCGGAAAAGATACGCAACTCATAGCTAAGTTGAGTAAAGTAGAACTAGAACGGACGACGGTTTTGAAAAAAATGATTGCCAATATTTTATAAAATGATAAAACATATAATCTATATATTCTTTTTGCAATGTACTGTTGTAGTTTGCCTAACTGGCCAACAAACAACCTTGCATGTCGTCACTCAAACCATTCAAAAAGAATGGGATTGGGAATTCCATAAAACTTTAGTGGTCAATGGGGAAAACGCTATTATTACTGTTGAAGCTTGGGATAAAAATACGGTTCAAACTTCAACTGAATTAATTGCAAAACATCCTAATAAAAAAATTGCAGAAAGAGATGTACATGCTCAAAAAGCCATTGCCCAAACTACCCATAGTACTATTCTAATAGGCAACCAACTGGTTTTGGAAAAAGGTATGAAAAAACCCGAATCTAATCTAAAGGCAAAATTCACCATTTATGCACCTAAAAATTGTGCCTTACGAATCAAGAATAGGTTTGGGAGTATTCTCGTCAAAGGCATTAAAAACACGGTTGAAATCAATAGTCAATTTACCAAATTAAATTTAGAAGCAGTAAAGGGAGAAGTTAAACTAAGCAGCAATTTTGGAGATATTATAGGACAGGAATTGACGGGAGATATAAAAATTGATGCCAATCGGTCGGATATTCAATTAGATTACCCTTCTGGGAATTTCACCATAGCCGCTAAGTATGGTACGGTAACTATTTTAGAAGATAAAAATCGACAATTTGACTTGGATATTAAAGGCAAAAAAACCAATGTCGTCTTTATAGAACCAGTTTTAATCGCTCATAATTTTAGACTGGCAACGGAGTTTGGAGAAATTACCTTGCCAACCAATAATGCTTTTAAATTTATTGAAAACTCTCAAAATCGTAAAGAAGCCATTCTAAATAGGAAAGGAAATGTTTCCTTGATTTCGGTGGCTTTGTCTTTTGGGGATATTACTTTTCAATAACTACACCAAAAAAAGACGATAAATCCTTATTAAAAAATCAAGCGTATGAAATCTTTCTATCTACTATTTTTAGTAATAATCATTCCATCATTTGCTTTCGCACAAGAAGAACAAAATATCCAAACAACAGTAGAAGAAGCCTCCTTTGAAAAGCAAGAATTTATACCTTTTAAGGATTGTTTTGCATGCATTCAAGGAGATGTAAAAAGGGCTTTTAAATTCAGTTATGGTAATATTTATTTGCCACATCAAAATTTAAATAATTATAGTAATTATCAGATTGCTTCCTTTTTTATAACCCCCAGTTATTTGTTAGAGTTTGAACAAAAACTAACTAGTGATTTTTCTATCAACATAAAGGCAGAGTGGCAAAATATTCTCATAGATACAGAATTAAGGGACATTGGATTAAATAATCAGATCTTTTATCAATTTAAAAGTGCTGGGGTCGATAATTATGTATTATCTCTAGAACCTCGTTGGTTTATAAATAAAAAACGGGCTATTAAAAAAGGACAAAGCGGAGACAATCTAAATGGCGTATATGTTGGCCTAAATCTTAGTGCAAATTGGTGGAACTTAGGGGCGTTTGCCTCAAATCAGCAAGATATTCCTTCCAATACTAGTTTGTTTCAGCACAAAGGAAAAACACAATATGCTGTATTAAATATGGGCTGGCAACAACGCTTTATTGATAATGGTTTTGTAAGTTTTAAAATAGGTTCAGGAATTAGTCACAACACTCAAAACATTAGTAGCCTACCTACTCCGAATGGTGACCAAATAACCATACCTACTTTAAAAAAATGGCAGGGTCTATTATACTATCAAGTAGGTGTGGGCAGCATTATTGGAAAGAGAAGTAATTTACCAGAAGGCACTAAAAAATTCTGGGAATACCATGAAGAGGAAAAAGAAATGTGGAAGGTGGATCTCTACAATATCTTTCAAGGCCTCAATCAAAAAGGTGGTTTTGGTCAAGTTCAAGTAGCTTATGAGCGAAAAATTAAAACTAGCCCATTTTCTGTAGAAACAGGATTACAGTATCGCTATCGTGCTAATATTGAGACGAATAATTTTGCTGACCAATTCGCTTTTCATATAGAATCTCGTTATTATTTTCTGCTCAATAGGCATATTCGTCAAGGTAAGGCAGCTAATAATTTATCTTCCTTTTATCTTAGTTTATTATCAGAATGGTATTTTGGAGAGCCTGCTCTTACCCGTAATGGGCAACATTTATTTTACACGATTGGCGGTCAACAACGATTATTCAATCATTTATTTTTGGATCTAAGATTAAAAACAGGATTTGGTTTAAATGAACAGAACAATGAAAGCACCACTATGCACTTTGAGATTCGGTTTGGTTTCGCTTTTTAAAGACAATTAAAACATCTATTGATTCACTAACAAATTGTAAAAAACCTGATGAAAAAATTTTACGCTATTACACTATTTATAATCCTTGCTTTTGTCGGACACGCACAATTAGATACTAGTTTTCAACGAACTACTATAGAATATGGGCATTTAGAAGAGCAGCAATTGATTGATGCTAAGTTGCATTATTTGCAGTTGCAGCAAGATGAAAAGTATTTATGGAAGTTTGGTTTTGAAGGAACACTTTTACCTTCAGAGCATCCTATTGATGAATATTCATATTTATCTTTTTACAATACGTTTTTTATTGCTTATGAATATCGACTTAAAAAAGGGTTTTCGCTCAATACCACTTTAGATTATAATAGGGCAACTTTTACGACTTGGTTCTAGTTTTTCTTTAAAAGAAGGAATGAACAAACACCGTTTGTGAACCGCAAAGCGGACGGGTGGCTTGATACTATAACTGATTTTAAAGATGAACAATCGTTGATTGTGAACCGCAATGCGGATGGGTAGCTAGGAACAAAAGAAGCCGTCCTAGATGACTAAGTTATTTTTTTGCCGTTACTAAAATTATAAGAACACTCGCTCATCTGTTAAACAAAGTTAAAATCATTTTTTTTAAGCTTACAAGTAGTGGTAGCATCCGCTATTCTGCATCCTTTTGATACAGCGCTGGTCTTTGTTGTATCCTTCTAATTAATTACCTAAACTCCTAAGCTTATGAAAAATGTAATATTCCTTTTTGTTTTAATGATTGGTAGTTCCTTTTCTCTTATTGCTCAGCAAGAACGCACAGTTTTTGGTAAACATGGCTGGCGGATTAGCGGTGCTTGGGGTGGTCCTTCCATAGGCGTCGGACTGTTACAAGATGACCCAGTAGTTTTTAGAGGTGGTTTTGGTGGTATAGAATTTGGCAAACGATTATTCCTTGGTTGGGGTGGTTTTGAAACGGATAATGATGTCTATATTGATGCCTTGGATAATAATCGTTTCAAAATGGATTATAGTGGATTTATGATTGGATATACGCCCGCTTCTCACAAAACGGTCCATCCTAATTTAATGCTCTTGACGGGAACTGGAAATGCCCAAATTGGCAATAGTGAAATGGATAATATATTTGTCCTACAACCTACGGTAGGGCTAGAACTAAATGTCTTCCGTTTCTTCCATATAACACTTGATGGAGGGTATCGCATGGTCACCAATGTAAATATTCCTGACATGACTGGGCGAGATTTATCGGGCCCTTATGCAGAGGTGAAAATGAAATTTGGCTTTTCTTGGTAAAACAATTTTCTGACCGAATTCCACTTATACTCTAGAGTGTCAGGCAAAAAAGTAATAATAATCCATTGCTAACTTAATCCGTTGCTAAAAAAGTAACTAGTAACGAATTTTATATAAATTAAAAAATTAGCAAATATCAATCTGACACTCTATCATTTAATTGACATATAATGGTCAAGCCTTTCCCTATATTGAACTTTTAACTTGCTTTTTTTGTAATTTTGTGGTTGAAGAATAGGTACAGAGGTGTAAAGGTATAGAGGTATAAGGGTTTAAAATGAGGAGAACCAATATTTTGGTTTCTGTTTCACTAGACTTTAAGTTTATACCCCTTTCTACCTCTATACTAGGCTATTCAGAATTTGGGGTAAAATTCCTCTAGTTTTTGGGCATGAGCAAACCATAAACCTGAAATCATACCTGTCGGCAGGCAGGTATGATTTTTTCAGCCCCTAAAATAACGGGGAGAAAAATTACTATATCCCCATAATTCTTAACAGCCTACCTCTAAACCTCTAAACCTTTTAAAATGAGTAAATTAGGAAAAGTTTTGGTTGCCATGAGTGGTGGCATAGATAGTACGGTGACAGCGATGATGATGCATGATCAAGGATATGAAGTAATTGGTATTACCATGAAGACGTGGGATTATGCCAATTCTGGAGGTAATAAAAAAGAAACGGGCTGTTGTAGTTTGGATTCAATTAACGATGCTCGACAAGTAGCGGTTAATATGGGGTTTCATCATTTTATTGTAGACATTCGAGAAGATTTTGGCGATTATGTGATTGATAATTTTGTAGATGAATATATGGCAGGCCGCACGCCTAATCCTTGTGTGTTGTGCAATACACATATCAAATGGAATTCGCTATTAAAAAGAGCAGATGCCTTGGATTGTGAATTTATTGCTACGGGGCATTATGCGATTATTAATGAGCAAGCAGGGCGCAAATTTGTGACCAAAGCAGTAGATGATAAAAAAGATCAATCCTATGTATTGTGGGGCTTAGATCAAGCTTGTTTGCAGCGAAGTAAGTTTCCACTAGGTGGATATACCAAACCAGAAATTCGACAAATGGCTTATGATTGGGGCTATGAAGAATTGTCTAAAAAAGCAGAAAGTTTTGAAATTTGTTTTGTACCAGATAATGATTATCGAGGCTTCCTAAAGCGAAGAGTAGACGGATTGGCAGAGAAAGTCAATGGAGGTAACTTTTTGAACACTAGGGGAGAGGTATTAGGGCAACATGAAGGCTATCCTTTTTATACCATTGGACAACGGAAAGGCTTAAAAATTGCCTTAGGCAAACCAATGTATGTCACGGAAATACAGCCTGAAACCAATACCGTTGTATTAGGAGAAATGGATGATTTGATTAAAAATGGCATGACGGTTGGTGGGGTGAATTCGATGAAATACGAAACAATTCCTGATGGTTTAGAAGCAATTACTAGGATTCGATATAAAGACAGAGGTACTTTAAGTGCTTTGAGAAATAATACGATTCCTGGGCAAGTAAATGTGGAGTTTTTTGCTAACGTAAAAGGGGTTGCTCCAGGTCAATCTGCGGTGTTTTATGAAGGTGATGATGTAGTTGGTGGTGGGATTATACACAGCGGTCGTATGAATTAAAAGGGTTTTCTTATAAAAAGTCTTATGAATTTAGGGAGTAGGTTATATTTACCATAATTTTCAATGTTCAATTTTCAAAAGGCATCTACAACTAATCTAAGCCTTGAAATTATTTGATGCTTTTTTCCTAAAAGACGATTATAAACCCTCTAGTTTAGATTGTCGATAATCGGTTTTTCATTAGACTTGCTGCTAAAATATTTAGAGCTTCCAGAATTTCAAGTTCTGGAAGCTCTTTCCTTATTATTTTAGCATAAATACTAGGTTACCCTTTTATCTCTTTTTCTTTTTTCAGATGTTTATCCAAAAATTTAAGAATGCCACTATAGGCTTCTATTTGGTTGTCTTTTTTCTGAAAACCATGTCCTTCGTCTTCAAATAAAACATAATCTACAGGCACGCCATTTTTCTTTACGGCTTCGACTATTTCATCCGATTCTACTTGCAAAACACGAGGATCCTTAGCGCCTTGTAGGACCATTAGTGGGCGAACAACTTTTTCTGCATGGAACAAAGGGGAAATTCTATGCAGTCTCACAGAATCCACATTAGGGTCTCCCATTTCTTCATATAATGCATCTTTAAAAGATTCCCACCAAGGCGGAATACTCTTCAAGGTTCTTAACCAGTTGGTGACGCCAAAAATATTGACCCCCACATCAAAGGCTTCTGGCTGATGCACTAAAGCTGCCATCGTCATAAAACCACCATAAGACCCACCAATAATGCCAATTTTATCTTTGTCAATATAATCCAAAGTTTCTAAATATTTTCGACCGTAGACACAATCCATTAAATCTTTTTCGCCATGATTTTTATTATCCATTTTGAAAAAAGTTTTCCCATATCCACTGCTACCTCGATTATTAACCGCTAAAACAGCATAACCATGATTGACTAAATATTGAATTAAGCCCGAATAGCCTTGCCGAGACTGCCCGCCTGGACCACCATGCACCCATACCAAAGCAGGTACTTTATTGTTGGGCGTAGCTTGTTGAGGTTTATAATAAATAGCAGGAATTTTTAAATCATCAAAAGAGGGATAGCGCACGACCGTAGCGGTCACTAAATCATCCGCAGTAATTTCTTTATTGAGGGTATTCGTTAACTTATTAGCTGTTTTATTGGCAAAATCATAAGTGTATAAATTGCTTGGAGAACTAGAACTACCGACATAAAAGCGCATGATGTCTTCGTTTCTAGAGATGCCGACAGAAGTAATATCCCCATTATCAAATTTTGGAAATTCAATTTGTTGGCCACTTGCTGCTTCAAAAACTTTAATCACATTTTTTCCATCTTCATTGATACCGACTACCTGATATTTTCCATTATGAGAAAAATAAGCATAAGCAATATCCCAATCTTCTTCCATTACTTTTTGTTCTTCTCCAGAAGCAAGGTCGTATTTTGCCAAACGCATAAATTCTCCACCCTCATTGGTCAGAAAGTACAAAGCATCATTTGTTACATTAAAATCAGTAGCTTGATAGGCTGCTTGCGTTTTATTGATTTGAGTTAAGCCTTTTGAGTCAAAATTATAGAGGAATAAATTGGAGTCATCGGTGGTAATAGATTTACTCAATGCCATCCATTTTTTATCATTAGAAATGCCATTAAAATCATAAGCCTTATCATTCTGATAAATTAACTCGCTAGTAAAATCATCGATATTCATCTCATAAACATCCATAAACCGAGGGTCTCTTTGGCTAAAACCATAGAAAAAACTTTTGCCATCATGCGCCCATCCATAAAAATTAGCTCTAGCTTTCTCTCCTGGTGTTAATTCTTTGACAGATCCATCTTCATCCCTTACAAACAAATGACTGATTTCATTCCCATTATCATCGCTACTAAACAAAATCCGTTTATCTTCTGGAAAATAAGAAATGGCAAAAATAGATTCCTTTTCAGAATTGGTTAATGGAGTCATTTCACCACCTGCAACGGGAATGGTATAGGCATTAAAAATACCTGATTCATTGGAGGTGACTAATAAATCTTTTTGGTCGGGCGAAAAGCTTCCACCAAAAATAGTAGTCGTGTTTAAAAATTGTCCAATATCGTATTGTTTAACTTTAGGTATCTCTGGTGCTTCTTGACAAGACAAAAGAGAGAGTAATAGCAAACAGGAAAAAAATAATAGATTTTTCATAATTTTGAAATTTGGAGTGATAAGATTGAGCGGTTGTAAGCTAAAGTTTTTGTGCCTAAAACAGGGATTAAAGGTAGCGAGGACTTATCAAATAAAGAAACAAATATCTACTAATTGCCTAATTTGGTCTATTTCATTTTCTGTATTTCAATAAAAGAGGTATTTTAGTGTTTAAATAAAAATGGTTCTTTGGCAGTTTTTGCATTTCGTTCGGTTGGTTGACTTCAGTCAACCCGTAATTACCTTTATATTTTAGACCTTTAGATTGACTAAAGTCAACCAACCATTTAGCTTTTGCAAAAATTGTCAAAGACCCAATAAAAATAAAGGGAAGTAATTGGATAAATCCATATTCCTATCCTCAATAAAATTAATTTTATGGCAAATCGTCAATTTAACGCCCAATCTTCGGGTGGCGGCTTTAATATCATCCCAGCTTTACTTATCGGTATTGTTGTTTTATTTGTATTGTTTACGGTCGCTAAATTTGTTTTTAATATTCTTTATTATTTATCTCCCGTACTATTAATCATTACGCTGTTTATCGATCATAAGGTAGTAACAGGCTATGGCAAGTGGATCATGGAACTAATGGGTAAAAACGTACTACTCGGTGTAGGCTTAACTTTATTAACGATAGTGGCATTCCCCGTAGTTAGCTTATTTCTTTTTGGCAAAGCCATGCTAAAAAAGAAGGTCAAAGAAATGACCCAACAATTTGAGCAAAAAACACAAGGAGAGTATGCCGAATACGAAGAAGTAAAAACAGAGGATGCAGAATGGGTAGAGTTACCTCCTCCACCGGTTAGAGAAAAACCAAAACAAATGCGGGGTGGGAAGAATGAATATGAAGATTTGTTTGAGTAAATCCAAAAAGCCCTATCGCAAGATTAAGCGATAGGGCTTTTTGAATTAAAAAGGAATGGTCTAAAATTTAAAATTTCAGTACTTCCTCTTTTTTATACATAAAAAATACGCCTAAGTTTAAAGAGAGTAAGCCAAAAATAATTAATCCCCATTGAGACATGGTTGGTATGGGAGCTTGGGGTGTACAAGCTTCGACAGTACAAATAGGCTGAAAGGTAGCCGCAGGAGCCACCACAGCAGGGGCACCTCCTTCACTCACAGACAAAGCCGCTTGAGCGCCAGAAGGTCGCCAAAATTCTATTTTATAAACACCTGATGTACCTACTTCCGTAATTTGAGTACCTGTTCCTGCTCCTGTACTATTTGTTGGGGTCGCTAAGGCACCAAAACACGGAACACCTGTAAAAAAGTTTGCAGAACTGGTAATGCGTATATCTAAGCCACTAGCAATTGACCCTGTAGCAGGAATAGTTAAGGTATCATGAAAATAAGTAATACCTCCGTCCGTACAGTTTCTTGGATCATCGCAGCTACAAGGATCGCCGAAGGTTAGTCGATTACCCGACTCAATGGAAAGGGGGCAACTTGCTGCTGTTCCAGAAATATTAAAAGAAAAGCCGCCGCCAACTAATATTGGTGCAAAACGGACATCAAAACAAAGTGTTGCATTTTTAACGCCAGCAGAAGTTGGTGTAAAGGAAACCATGAAAGTCGTTGTCCCATTTCCAGCAATACTGTTTGAAGGCTGAGCGGTAACAGAAAAATCAGCAGCATCTGCTCCCGTTATACTTACAAGGTCTGCATTCCCACAGCCTGACTGAACAGTTCCTGTATTAGAAGTATTATTTCTAATCGTAAACGTTTTAGTGACCGTATTATCCCCACAACTCCCTAAATTTGCAGTACCTAAATTTGTTGTAGCACTAGGAGATATTACTGAATTATCGCATAATAATTCTATATCTGGTGCAGAATCTCCCACATCAAAAGATATATTGCAGGTTGGATTAGCTGGATCATCACTGCTAATTATTAAATTTGCTTCCGCACTACTATAAGTATTAGGGGCAGTATATTTAACTTCAAAATGGGTCTCCTCATTAGGTTGCAAACTACTTTTAGTTGGTTGAGTTACGATGGTAAATTCACTACTACTCATAGCAGAAAGGCTAAGTGGTAAATTTAGATTTAAAGGTTGATCTCCTTCATTTTTGATTTCTATAATCATATTTTTGGAAGATTGTGGACCAGTATAAGTAATGTAATACTCATAGCCACAATCCCAAAAATTAGCAAATCCATCATTGTGATCATCAATATGTGCTTGATTGACATGCCAAAGCGTCATATTGGCTTGAGCGATTAAGGTAGTAATACCACCAAATAGGCAACATAGGATTAAGATTAAGGATTTCGTAGCTGTAATAGATTTTCTCATAACTTTTTTAGTTGATTCGTTTACAATATTGGGGGTTCAAATACACAAATGGTTTGTATATTCTAATTCCTTTAAATTAAAATGTAGTGGTAGTTATAGTGTTGGAATTTCATTCTAGGGAAAGACTAAAGAATGGAAATTTTTTGATTTTTTTTTCTTAAATGCTAAAATCGGAAAGATGAGTGTAGTTAAATAAAAATATAATTAAAATTTATATAAAAAAATACAATTTAAATTAATTACAATAGAAAGACAAGTTTATGACTATTTTTTATTAAAAAAAAAGAAGGAATGGTCATTCCATATTTGTAAAGTGGAAATAACTCAACCTGATACCTCAATTTTTTGAGTAGTTGCCAAATAAGTCTATGTTAAGTCCTTTACTCATATACCTGCTACGGAATACTTTTTTATTTATAATAAATTGATAATCAGAAAATTACCAATTACCTAATCATTAATTTTATTTTAGTTACTAAAAAAACTTGCAGAATATTAAAAAAGAATATAGCTTTGCGTTCGCTTTTGAAAAGCAATGCTTTTATAGCAGGTTGGTTCGGTAGCTCAGTTGGTAGAGCACAGGACTGAAAATCCTGGTGTCGGCGGTTCAAACCCGCCCCGAACCACAACAAAATAGGCCTATCGAATTTATTTTCGGTAGGCTTTTTGTTTTTAAATAACTCACCTTTTGTGTGATTTAAGCCAAACAATAAGAATATTTAAGTAGGCTTGTAACAATAGAGGGCATCGAAGGGTTAAGTAGCTAAATCAATTAAAATGAAAATTGAAAATTTGCCTTTCAATTTCATTTAATTGAAGCCTCCATTCGGAGGAAATAGGAAATCACTAATTATCGACAGCTTGTTGGTTTTAAATTTTCTGTAAGCGCCTATTACTATACTGTAGTAAGTACCTGAGCAGAAATGTTCAACACTTTTGAGGATACTAAGTTAATGAGATTTATGAGTTTATGAGATTAGCAGTTGGTCTAAAACGCTTTGTTTACCTCATTTATCTTATCAACTCATCAACTCATTACCCGCTTTCTAAAAGTGTCGTTTACTTTTGTATAAATATTTATACTAATAGTAGGGAGTATTCTGTTTATTTAGATCTTAAAAAATAAAAAGATGATGAAAAAGACCTTTCTTGCCCTGATGACTTTAACGATTTTTGCAGCTTGTGGAAGTGGAGGAGATAAAAAAGATTATGACCAAATGGCAAAGGATTTATGCAGTTGTATGCGCCCTTTGGCAGATGTAAATGACCAAATCAAAAAACTAGTGGCAGCGGGAAAAACAACCGAGGTTTCTACTTTGTTTGCAGAGGTAGAAAAGATTGCTCAAGAAGGAGAAGCTTGTGCAATTTCCTTAGAAACAAAATATGGGGTAGTAGAAGGAGCAGCGGAAACAAAAGCATCCGCCGCTTTGAAAAAACATTGTCCAGATATTGCGGCTATGTTGGAACAAAGTGAAGCATCAGAGCAGTAGTAACAGAATTAAATAAATATCAGTTTGATGTGTTGTCGGTTGTCGGTTTTCAGTTGTCGGTTCAGGCCGACTGAGAACTCCTGATTTGCTAAATCTCTAAGATTTAGTAAATCTTTATTTGACTAAAAAACAACAATGTAGATTTACTAGATTTTCAAAATCTAGCAAATCTTGGTATTGGCAGTCAACCTGACCTGAGTTCCAAACTGTTAGAAATTTAATACCAGAACCAGTATAGTTGGCTATAAGCCATACAGTTAGCAATCGGCTGTGGGTAGTTTTAGCCCCTTCATATAAAATTTTTCGACTTATATTTCAACAACTTTATGCCTACGCATTTATGCCTGCGTAAATATGCGTATATTTGTTGCTTTGAGTATAGTGAATTACCTTTAATAATGAATTGATTGTAAAGGGAATTCGTAAAAATAGACGAATGGAAAAAATGAGAATTGGTATTAGTGTCGGAGACATCAACGGAATTGGTTTAGAGGTTATCTTAAAGACTGTTTCCCATAAAAATATAACCCAAGTTTGTACCCCCGTGGTATATGGCTCAACAAAGATTGTTTCCTATCATAAAAACATAGTAGGCATCAACGATTTTAAGTTTCAAGGTTTAAGAGATGCTCATCGCTTGCATTCAGATAAAATTAATATCATTAATTGCTGGCAAGATAATGTTAATATTACCTTAGGTAAGGTATCGGAGGCTGGTGGGAAGTATGCCATGATGTCTTTGGACAGAGCAGTAAAAGATTTGGAGAATGGTTTGATTGATGCCGTCGTTACCGCACCAATTAACAAGCAAGCAATGGACCTAGCAGGATTTAAATACCCTGGTCATACCGAGTATTTTATGGAAACTTTTGGTGCCGAGGAAAATCTGATGTTCATGATTACAGAAGATTTAAAAATTGGTTTAGTGACCAATCATATTCCTGTGACACAGGTAGGTCCAATGATAACGAAAGCCCGTATTTTAAAGAAATTGCGGATTATGAATGAGACCTTAAAAATGGATTTTGGCATCGAACGACCCAATATTGCAGTTTTAGGGCTAAACCCTCATGCTGGAGATGGTGGAGTTATTGGTAAAGAAGAAGAAACGATTATTCGTCCAGCCATCATTGAAGCAAAGAAGAAAGGCGTTATGGTCTTTGGGCCTTATGCGGCAGATAGTTTCTTTGGTACTCCTAACTACCAAAAATATGATGCTATTTTAGCCATGTATCACGATCAAGGATTGATTCCTTTTAAGGCATTGTCTTTTGGTTCAGGTGTCAACTATACAGCGGGATTACCTGTGGTTAGAACTTCGCCCGATCACGGGACTGGATTTGATATTGTTGGACAAAATAAAGCGAATCCAACTTCTTTTCGTCATGCGATTTACGCAGCGGTAGACATTGCTAGAAATCGAAAAGACTTTTTAGAAATGCACGAAAATCCAATTGTTAAGCGAACGAAGGATTTGAAAGAAGATGACTTAACAGCTGGTGCTTTAAAAGAAGATGCAAAGGAAGCAGCAAAAGTGAAGATTTAAGCGACTTGATTACCTAGTCAAATGCAGATTCGACATTGACTAACGTTCAGATTTATTAATTTGATACAAGCGAATCTATATTCGCTGAGACTATAGCTAAACCCCGAATTTCCTTATTTATGGAGATTCGGGGTTTTTAATTTATACAAAAAAATCGAACCCTTGCGTTTAATTAATATGAAAAAGATGCAGCAATTATTATTGATTCCTATTTTCCTGCTAATTTATAGTCAGCTATCTGCCCAAATTTTAACAGGCTTAAGTGCTAGATGGAATGATGATTTTACGGAATGGATTATCCTCACCGACTATGAAGATATAGAAGGGGAACTAAACATGACTTGGCGTTTGCAAAATGATTGGTCTTCGTTTGATTACCGAATTGAAGATGCTTCGGGAAATATTAAAATGAAGTGGCGAGACAATCCGAATGAATGGGAAACAAGGGGCGATAATGAAATTATTACCGCTAGACCCCGTTGGAAAGATGATCCAAGAGAATGGCGCATTACCGATAATGACATGACTTTCCTTTTAAAAAGTAAATGGGGCAACAACCCAAATACTTGGTTGATTTCCAATAAGGAATATGGCTATTTTGAAATGTATATGTACCAAAGAGATGATTTTAGAGAATGGGTTATTATTGATGAGTTAGGGGAAGATGTCTCTTTGGCTATGAAAATGACCATGATTTTTTTAGTGATGAATAATACAACACCTAAATTTTAGTAGGGTAAATGATTTTAGGACAAAGAAAAGCCTATAGTGTACTTTTATAAGACGCTATAGGCTTTTCTTTTTATAAAGAGAAACAGGTTTATTAAGTTTGAATGCAATCAAAGTAAACCGTCCATCGTTTTACACTTCCTCTTCTGATTTCACTAATAACTGAAATCCGTTACCATGAATATTAACAATTTCAATATTGCCATCCTCCTTTAAGTATTTTCTTAGTTTTGTCACAAAAACATCCATACTTCTGGCGGTAAAATAATTGTCTTCTCCCCAAATCTTTGTTAATGCTTCTGAACGAGGTAAAATATCATTCATATACATACAAAACATTCGTAGCAATTGTGCTTCTTTAGGAGATAATTTATCTTTTGATGATTCCGAACCATTCTCACTAAAGGTAAGAATACGAAGTGGGAAATTAAAGTGGTATTTACCAATAATAAATTCTTTAATTTCTTCTCTTGGATCGGCTTTTTGCTGACTACGCTTTAGGATGGCCTGAATTCTATATAACAGCTCTTCAGAATTAAAAGGTTTGGTGATGTAATCATCCGCACCAATTTTAAATCCTTGTAAAACATCTTCTTTCATTGCCTTAGCCGTTAAGAAAATAATAGGCATTTCTGCATCTGTTTCTCTAACTTCTTTGGCGAGGGTGAATCCATCTTTTCGAGGCATCATCACATCAAAAATACAAAGGTCATAATTGCCTCGTCGAAAACTCTCCCAACCTGCAACACCATCGGTGGCAAGGGTGACATCGTAGTCGTGCATTTCTAAATAAGAGCGTAATACATCTCCAAAATTTTGATCGTCTTCAACGAGTAGGATTCGGTTATTAGTTGGCGTCATATAAATTATTTTTGCTCAAATAGTTTCTAAGAGCTTGTTGGAAATTTATCTTTCGGGCTAAAAAAGCGCCTTTTTTGCGCTGATTTCATGAAATTTATTAGCAATAACTACGGCTATTACGAATAAATTTCACCTCATCAGCACAAAAAAATCATCTTTTTTATCTCCAAAAACAAATCCCCAACAAGCTCCAAACAAGTACCTATTTGGCAGTTAGTACTTGTATGATAACAAATTGGTGATTCTTTAGTTTTTGCCTTTTATCTGACATTTAAGCTTTTACCTTTTAAAAATAGCAATTTTACCAAAAATATTGTGTGAAGCGGCATAAGATTACAAACAAATGTTGAGTAAGAGCTTGTTGGAAATTTATCCTTTGGGCTTAAAAAGCGTCTTTTAAGACCTGATTTTAGCTTTTTTTAGCCCAATAGCAAAGGCTATTCGGCTAAAAAAGAGCTTCATCAAGTCTCAAAATATCTACCTGTCGGTAGACAGGCACCTTTTTCTACTCCAAAAACAAGATCCCAACAAGCTCTAAAACGAAATCCCGATTTTTATCGGAGATGAAATCTTAGGCTACATTCGATCGGATATGATAAGGAAAAGTAAGAATAAAACTACTTCCTTTGCCTAATTCACTTTTAACATCTATCTGCCCTTTATGTGCGGTCATCATCGTTTTAACGTAAGCCAATCCCAATCCAAAACCCTTTACATTGTGGACATTTCCAGTATGCACTCGATAAAATTTATCAAAAATATTTTTTCGTGCCTCTTTACTTAAACCAATCCCATTATCTTTTATAATAACCTCAATTCCATTTGGGACATCTTTGGTGAGTACAGCAATTTCTGGTATTTCTCTGGAATATTTATTGGCATTATCCAATAAATTGTGAATAATATTAGAGAGATGCGTAATGTCACCTTCAATTTTTGATTTACTAGCTTGTAAATCTGAAGTAACAAAACCTCCTTTTTTTTCTGCCTGCAAATGAGAATTCGTTACCGCTTGATTAATGACTTTATGTAAATCAACAAAATCTAAATTTAATTTAAAATCTTGTTTGTCTAGTAATGCCATTTGCAAGACTTTCTCCACTTGCGCTAACATTCGTTTGTTTTCCTGCTTAATAATGCCCGCAAATCGCCTGACCTTTTCTTCTTTACTCAATATTCTGGGGCTTACAATAGAATCTACGGCTAAGGAAATGGTCGCAATGGGGGTTTTAAATTCATGCGTCATATTATTCACAAAGTCCGTTTTCATCTCAGAAACTTTCTTTTGAGCAAAAATAATTTGAACCGTATAACTAAAACAAAAGAAGACAATAGCTACGGATAAAATAGCCGCAATTAAAGGTAATAATACCGCTCCCCAAATGACACTAGATTTTTTAGGGAAAGAAACAATTAATTTTCCTGCATTGTCAAATAAAGATACTGGATATTCCGACTTACTCAGTTCAATTTCTTCTGGCAATACCGTTACTTCATCGGTTATCGGAGCAGCAATGGTATAATTACCATTGGAAATAATTTCTTTTGGCGGCACATCTTTGAAGGTTTCATAAACCTTGTATTCATAATCCGTATTTATATTTCTATTCTCTAATTCTTTACTTAATAATTCCGTTAATACTGTAGGACTTATTTTTTCTCCTAATAATCTAGGTTTAAATTTTCTAAAGTTATGATAAGCCTTGGTTGCACTAGAAAGGTCTTCATTTTTTTGTCCTAAACCAGAAAAATCAAGCGAGGTTTTGGTCAGTTTTGATTTTGAATCTAAATTGACCTTTTCTGATACAGTTAATAAATCATTGATCTGATTCATTTCGGCTAAAGCCTTCTCTTGTAATTCTTGAGCGACTAAATTTAAAGCAATCTTTACATCCTTATCAAATTGTTCACTTTGTAAATCTACTGCGTTCTTTATCCAATAACTTTGGAGGCCTATTATTGCTAGTAAAGCTGCAGCCATTAAACCCACGATTGCCCAAATTGTATTTTTTTTCATTATTGGTAGAAGATGGATTAAGAATTAGTTTGATAGAAGTATTTGCCGAACAATACAAAAATAGACCTTATAATCGCTTCTCAAAGTACTTTAACAGGAATTTAACCTAACTGTGAAAATGGTATTAAAGCATTGTTAGGGAGAAACCCTATGCAAAAGTAAAGTGGTTGTCTGTTATCAGTTGTCGGTTGTTGGTTCCAACTGTTAGCTGAAGGGGCAATTTTTGAAAAGAAATGTAACTACTTTAAGGGATGTAGAGGTACACAGGACAATCCTAATTTACCTTATTAACTGATGTTACGCAAAAAATCCGAAGTCTTGATAACCAATCTTTTTGTTATAACTCTTGCCAAAGCTTGTCCTGAAGGATTTCGGGGAAAACGCAAGAAAAATCCATAAACTACTTATTTGGTGCGAATATTACTAGGAACAAGTGAAAGTCTATTATCTTTGCTTACATTTTTTACAATCAATTAAAATCAATAGTAATATGAAATTTATAACAAGACAACTTTATTGGGCTACTTTATGTTTAATGACCTTTCTTTTTTTGGGGATGCATACTGTGTTACATGCACAAGAAACAAGCAAAGAAAGTAAAAAGGTAGTGATTATTACTAAAAAAATCGACAAAGATGGAAAAGAAACGGTTGAAAAAATCGTCCGAGAAGGAGTTGAGATTGATGATGCGGAAATAGATGAAATTATAGAAAAAGCAAAAAAAGAAGGTGGAGCAATAGATATACAAATCGAAAAGGAAGAAAAAAGGATCATTAAAAAGAAAAAAGGTGATAAAACAGAAAATATTTGGATTGAAAAAGATGGGGAAGAGATTGATTTAGATAAAATAGAAGGAGAAGGTGTCATGATTTTTAAAACAGATGATGGAAAGGTCATTAAATTAGATGGAGAAGAATTGCATGAAGAACATATTGTCATAGAAGAAGTAAAAGAGGGAACTAAAGGAGAAGCCGTAGAAGTAACGGTAACAGTAGACGAAGAGGGAAATACTACAAGAATAGAAAAACGAATGACTAAAAAGAAAAAGCAAGCGGAAGAAATGGAAGTGACAGTTTCTGTAGATGAGGACGGCAATACTAAAATTATCAAAAAACGAAAGAAGGTAGTAGATGTGGAAGCCAAATTAGAAAAAATGGGCATTGAGTTACCCGTTTTAGGCAAACCAGTAGCAAATTATGTACATGCAGTCACTAGCAATAATTGGGTGTTTTTAGCGGGCAAAGGCCCAAGAAAAGCCGATGGTAAAAATATTGTTGGTAAATTAGGAAAAGATTTAACGGTAGAAGAAGGCTATGAAGCAGCAAAATGGGCGGGCATTAATTTATTGGCTGCGCTAAAAGGAGAAATTGGTGACTTGAACAGAGTTGTTAGAATTGTAAAAGTTAAGG
Organism: uncultured Saprospiraceae bacterium; assembly: GCA_964644655.1. Taxonomy (GTDB): domain Bacteria; phylum Bacteroidota; class Bacteroidia; order Chitinophagales; family Saprospiraceae; genus JAFMDF01. The sequence continues at coordinate 19,632 of CAZXYA010000039.1, forward strand.
GAATGGTGAATGCAATTCCTGAATTTACCGACCATTCTAAAGTCATTAACGGTTTCTCCGATTTGATGGTCGAAGTATTTGGGGATAAAGGGAAACATGCCCGTGCAGCGGTTGGAATGAGTTCCTTACCAGGAAATATGGCGGTTGAAATTGAGGTAGTCGTTGAGATAGAGTAGTCTTTTGTCGAAAAAACAAATAATTTATGCTATCTTGTATGATGTTTAGGAACTTACGATTGCCATTTTTTTGACTGGTGGGTAAAATCATAAATCATAGGTCTGCTAGTATCAATCACCCGAAACCTGTTAGCAGCATAAATAATAACAGGACTAACGATTAATGAATGAGTGACAAAAAGAAGAAAATACCTATTCCTGAAGGTCTGATTAATCAACAATATCAGACCCAAACAGAAATGTTAGAAGTGGTCAAAAAGCGAAATAAGTTGACCATTGGTATTCCAACAGAAACGCGCTTACAAGAGAATAGAGTAGCCTTAGTACCTGCTTCTATTGCAGGTCTGGTTGCGGTAGGACATCACGTTTTAGTAGAAGCAGGAGCAGGCTTAAAAACGAATTATATCGATCATCGTTTTTCCGAAGCTGGTGCAGAAATAGTCTATAGCAAAGAGCGAGTTTTCAAGTGCGATATATTACTTAAAGTAGCACCACCTACTTTAGAAGAAATAGATTTAATGCATCCAGGGCAAGTATTGATCTCGCCTTTGCAAATTCCTATTCTTGATGCGGCCTATATAGAAAAATTATTGAAAAAGAGGGTCATTGCCCTGGCAATGGAATACATCAAAGATGAATTTGGTAGTTTTCCGATTGTTAGAACCATGAGTGAAATTGCAGGCATCAATGCCATGACAACTGCTGCAGAATTGATGACAACTACCAATGGTGGCAAAGGGGCATTATTAGGTTCCGTATCAGGAGTACCGTCTGCAAAAGTGGTGATTCTTGGGGCAGGAGTAGTCGCCGAAGTTGCAACAAGAGTTGCTTTAGGGCTCGGTGCAGAAGTGCGCATTTTTGATAATAACATCTCCAAATTAATGCGGATTCAAAGTGTCATTGGTAGACCATTGAATACTTCTTCTTTGAATCATTATCAATTAACCAAAGAATTATTGTCCGCTGATGTAGCTATCGGTGCCATGCATTCTACGGCTGGAAGATCTCCTGTTATTGTAAGTGAAGATATAGTGGCAGAAATGAAACAGGGGTCAGTAATTGTAGATATAAGCATAGATCAAGGTGGCTGTTTTGCTACGTCAAAAGTGACTAGTCATGATAAACCTACCTTTATTAAGCATGGCGTTATTCATTACTGTGTACCAAATATTGCTTCCAAAGTAGCTCGAACAGCTTCTATAGCGGTTAGTAATATTATGACCCCTTTATTATTAAAAGCAGGAGATACTGGAAGTATCGAAGATTTATTATTTAAAAATCACGGTTTAAGACATGGTGTATATACCTTCAAAGGTTCTTTGACCAATGAATATTTAAGCAAACGCTTTGGCTTAAAATTTACAGATTTAGACTTATTGATGACTTCTAATTTGTGATACCAGTTGTCAGTTATCCGTTGTCAGTTGATGAACCGACAACCGACAACTGACAACTGACAACTGAACCGTCCATGATAGCACCAAACAATGCTTTTGCCCTCTTCACCATCCTAGTTGCTGCGGCTGCCTTTGGCATGATAGGAGAAAGAAAAAATTGGTTTTTAGGCTTATCTGGGGTCATTATTACCATTACTATTACGGCATTATTAGTTACTTTTAATTTAATCCCTTCTGCGTCTAATAGCGAATTATCTGTTCCAATTTACGATTTTGTTTTTACCTATCTAATTCCTATTTCTATTCCGCTTTTATTGTTTAATGTGCAAATCAAGCGAATTATCAAAGACTCGGGGCGTTTGTTAGGCATCTTTCTAATTGGTGCTATCGGAATAGCCATCGGTGCAATAATAGCTGCACAAGTGATTGATTTGGGAGAAGAGACCTATAAAATTGCAGGGGCTTTTGTCGGGACTTATACTGGCGGAAGCGTCAATTTTATGGCAGTTTCTACCACTTTTGATTTTATAGATAGCCCTTTATTTCCAGCAACTATTGCAGTAGACGTAGGTTTTACGAATATCTATTTATTGATACTTTTCCTTTTACCTTCTTTACATTTTGTCAGTCGGTTTTTTATACCTTATCAAGAGCAGTTAACCAATGATTTGCAAGAATCAATATCCGAAGAAGTAACTCCTGAAGCTCCTCTAATGGAACAATTAGCGATGTGCTTTACTATTTCAGGCATCTTATGTACAATAGGGATGTGGTTAGGGCCTATTATTGCCAATTGGATTGGGACGGATATTAATTTAGACGTATTGATTATTACTGTTTTAATTACACTTTTGGCAAATATTATTCCTCAACTATTACTACCATTAGCAGATATAGCTTTTGAGATTGGCATGTTCTTAATGTATGTTTTCTTAGCAGTTATTGGCGCTGCTTCAGATATTCATGCTATTATTAACGCTGCACCAGGCATCTTACTATTTGCTATTATCATGTTAAGCGTTCACTTAATCATTAGTTTAATTGGTGGAAAATTACTAGGCATTAGTATTCAAGAAATAATGATTGCCTCTTCGGCAAATGTAGGAGGGGGCTCTATTGCGGCACCAATGGCAGCTACCTTTGGTCTTAAAAAGTTAGTGACTCCTGCTATTTTAATTGGAATCTTAGGCTATGTGGTTGGTACTTTTTTAGGAATTGGGACGGGTTTATTTTTGAAGTGATAACTATAAATTAAATAGGCGGTGGACTCATTGCCATCCAACCTCCATCCACGACGATTGTTTGACTGGTAATATGCTTGGCTTTGTCAGACTTCAACCTATTTTTCTTTCCGAACCGTTACCACCACCGATTTAGAAGCAGGCGTATAACTTTCCCTGGCAAATTGGTCAATAGGCACTAAAACATTTGCTTCTGGAAAATAAGTAGCAATACTTCCTTTTGGGATATTATATTTAACAACCATAAAATGCGGCGCCATTCTTTCTACGCCATTAAAATGACTTAATAAATCAATATAATCCCCCTGTTTTAAGCCAGCTGCCTTAATATCTGATTCATTCATCATGGCTACTCGACGCCCGTTGGCTATACCTCTATAACGATCATCATCGCCATAAATAGTGGTATTAAATTGGTCGTGACTTCTAAGCGTAGTCATTAAATACTCGCCTGATTTTAGCGCATTATTTGGAACTGGATTAATGGTAAAAAGTGCTTTGCCACTAGAGGTGGTAAATTTTTGTTCTCTTGGACCATTTGGTAAATAAAAACCTCCTTTTCGACGTACTCTTTCATTATAATTATCAAAACCACTAATGCAAGTTTCTATTTTATCTCGAATTAAATCATAATTATTGGCTAATTTTCCCCATTCTACCTTTGTTTGTTTGCCTAAAGTGGCTTTTGCTAATTTGGCAATAATCATGGGTTCGCTTAAAAGGGTATCCGAAGCAGGTTGCAATACGCCTTCTGATTTATGTACAATTCCCATAGAATTTTCCACACTTACAAACTGTTTGCCTGACGTTTGCACATCTAATTCTGTTCGACCTAAACAAGGTAAAATAATGGCTTCTTTGCCCGTTACTAAATGATTTCTATTAGGTTTAGTACTGACCATTACAGTCAAATCACAATTGCGCATTCCTTTCGCCGTATATTCCGTATCGGGTGCTGCTAAAAGTAAATTGCCGCCCATGCTAAAAAACACGCGTACTTTATTATCATACATTGCCTGTATGGCATGCACCGCATTATACCCCGTTTTGGCAGGCGCTTCAAATTGAAAAGTAGTTTCTAATTTTTCTTTAAAAGCAGGTTTTAAATGTTCCCAAATTCCCATTGTTCGGTCGCCTTGCACATTACTATGCCCACGGACGGGACAAGCACCTGCACCGGGAATGCCTATACTACCTCTTAATAAAAGCAGGTTAACGATTTCTTGCACATTATCTACGCCATTTTCATGTTGAGTAATTCCCATTGCCCAGCAAATAATCATGCGTTGATTGGCTTGAATTAATTCCGCTGCTTGTCTAATTTCACTTAATGGAATGCCACAATCTTCTGATAAAGCCGAAGCATCTTGTTTGCTCAAATCAGCAACTAAGGCTTCATAACCTTGGGTTTGTTTGGCGATAAAATCACGACTAAAAACAGTACCAGGTTTTTCATCTTCCATTTCTAATAAAACACACATAATTGCCTTTAGTAAGGCTAAGTCTCCATTTATTTTTACTTGTAAAAATAGATCGGAAATAGTTGTGCCTCCTCCTATCCAACCTCGAATTTCTTGAGGATTTTTAAATTTTTTGAAAGCAGTTTCTTCTAATGGATTAACGGTGATAATTTTTGCGCCTTTTCGTTTTGCTTTTTGCAAAGCTGATAACATTCTAGGATGATTAGTCCCTGGGTTTTGCCCAATGACCATAATCAAATCAGCTACATAAAAATCTTCTAATTTGACGGTTCCTTTTCCAATACCGATGGTTCTAGATAAGCCTGTTCCCGTTGATTCATGGCACATATTGGAGCAATCTGGTAAATTATTAGTGCCAAATTGTCGGACAAATAGTTGGTATAAAAAGGCAGCTTCGTTACTCGTTCTGCCAGAGGTATAAAAAACAGCTTCATCAGGAGAAGCAAGCTGATTTAATTTTTTTGCGATATGATTAAAAGCAGCTTCCCAACTAATTGGTTCATAATGGGTTGCCCCTTGCCTCAAAATCATGGGATGCGTTAATCGTCCAGTTTTACCCAATTTTCGTTCTGACCAAGTATTCATTTCAGCGATGCTATGTTGGGCAAAAAAATCAGGAGTAACTCTAGCTTCTGTTGCTTCTTCAGCAACTGCTTTTGCCCCATTTTCGCAATACTCCGCAATACTAGAACGATCGCTAGGTTTGGGGTCGGGCCAAGCACAGCTTGGACAATCAAAGCCTTTGGTCTGATTCAGATTCAAAAAAGCTTTAGAACATTTTATCCAATCCATTTGACCATAGCCTTGGACAAAAGAAGACGTGACGGCTGCCACACCAACAGCGGTATCCATTGGCTTTGTAATTTTTATATTTTCTTCTTTTTCAATGGGTAGCGTAAAATCTTGCTTTTTCATGGATCACTAGATTGGTTATCAATGCTCCAAAAATAGATAAAATCAAAGTGGAAAGATAGAGGGGGAAGGAAAAAGTAAAAGAAAAGATAGAAGTTATTAGAGAAAAGAAGAATGAGGTAGGTACAAAAAATAAAACTATTTTTGTCTTCTGAAAATCAATATCATGGAAAAATACGATTTCAAGGCAGGTGCTACACTATTAGTCAATAAACCATTGGATTGGACTTCCTTTGATGTGGTCAATAAAATTCGGTGGGCATTGCGGAATAAATTACAAGTCAAAAAAATAAAAGTAGGCCATGCTGGTACTTTAGACCCTAAGGCTACAGGCTTATTAATTATTTGTACAGGAAAATTTACAAAAAAATTGGACTCCTTTCAAGGCATGGGCAAAACCTATACGGGTACTTTAAAACTAGGGGCAACAACCCCTTCTTATGATGTTGAAACAGAAGAAGATCAAACCTACCCAACAGCCCATATAGACAAGTTATTATTAGACAAAACGAGAGAAGAATTTATAGGCCCAATCGAGCAATATCCACCCATGTTTTCTGCAATTAAAGTAGATGGGCAGCCGCTCTATAAATTAGCAAGAAAAGGACAGAAAATAGAAGTGAAACCTCGCCCAGTCACAATTTATGAATTTGAGTTTACCAGAGTAGAAATGCCCGAAGTAGCTTTTAGGGTAGCTTGTAGTAAGGGCACTTATATTCGCTCTCTTGCTTATGATTTTGGTAAATTAGCTGGAAGTGGTGCTTATTTGACGAGCCTTTGCCGAACACAGATTGGAACGCATCTATTATCAGATGCTTGGGAATTAGATGATTTAATCAAATATATAGAAAATTGCTAATCGATTGGAAATTAAATTCCTAACAATTTGAAACGGTTGTCCGTTGTCGGTTATCAGTTAGATTCGCAACTAGATAACTGACAACCGATAACGGAAAACTCTTTAAATTAAATTGGTATTTATTTAATTCATAGATCATTAGTTGCTAGTTATTAAACCAGCAACTAGCAACCAGTCTAATGATAACCAGAATTATGCGCTAAAGCACCTCCGCAACTAGCACAAGTACCTGCTGCACCCGCTCCGCCTGCACAACCTGCGCTACAGGTATAATGCCATACACCCGCCGCATTTTGGGCAGGCTCAGGATTTGCAGGATCTCCCGAAAAAGTAATATTGGAAGTAGCCGTTTCTGTTGTTGTTGGACTAGGAGCTGGAGTTGGAGTTGGAGTTGGAGTTGGAGTTGGAGCACCCGTATTATTATGATAAGTAGAATTATGTGCTAAAGCATTACCACAAGTAGCACAATTACCCGCTGCTCCTGCACCACCTGCACAACCGTTACTACAGGTATAATGCCAGACGCCCGCTGAATTTTGAGCAGGTTCTGCACCGGGAGCTGCAGGACTAGCTGCTGGTGCTTGTTGATTTAAATCTACGGCACCGTCGATAGGATATTTGGGTGCTGGTTTAGATTCGTAACACCCCACAAAGCAACACATTGTTGCTAAAAAAAGTAAAAAAGTAGGAATAGATTTCATGAAATTATAATTTTAATGATTTAATTCGGTGAGCTACCAAAACACTTAGCGCTTACTGAAAGTTTTGAAATTAAAAACACATTTAAGTAATGCTGCATGAAATTACGACTTTCTCCCCTTTTTGTTAAAAAAAATATAACTTATTTGTGTTGAATACAGCAAAGGAAAGACAATTAAGTATGTTTTAGGGTAAGTACGTGGACAGAATTAATTTAAATTTTCAGACAGGATGAACAAACGTCGTTTGTGAACCGCAAAGGATGGGAGGCATTTACAGGATTTTGATTATTAGTAATTAATCCGCATGAATTTCAATCTGTGTGGTTAACACGGAATGAAATTCATGCGGATTGAACATTAGTAGCTGTTTCAAAAATTATCTCCTCTATCAAAAAGAACCCAATTTCAAAAAACCAAACTGACCATTATCTACCCCAATAATGACACCCCCATCTGCCGTCAAATCTATCGCCTCACCTGCCCAATCGCCTTCCCCTGCATAAGTATTTTGCCATGCTACATTTCCGCTTGCATCATATTTGATTACATATACTTGCCAATTATCCGAGCAACTTCCATTTTGACAACTAGAATATTGCTCATATTCGTCTCCTGTGCCTGCTACAACGATACAACCGCCATCATTCGTCGCTCGAATATCCCAAGCTTCATCGTGGATATACCGAGGGTCAAAGCCTCTAGGATTGCCTCTTTTCTGTTCCCAAAGCAATCCACCACTATTATCTAATTTCATGGTATAAGTATCCCAATTTTGCGTACCAGAAAGGGTATGACCTGTCAAGAAAATACTACCGTCAGGTCCTAAGTCTAAACCAAAACCATGGTCTGCGTTACTACCTCCATAAGATTTTTTCCAAAGCACATTTCCTGTTAAATCTGTTTTAATAACTTCATAATCTTCTGCACCATAAGATAAGCCAGAAATAATTAATTCATTATTATATCTTTTCACTCGATAAGCATGGGTGGTATAAGACCGCAAATCTTTATCGGCTATTTTATTGCCATTATTATCTAAAAATACCATATAGCCTTCTCCTTCTGTATAAAAAGTATTGTTGCCATCAAGCGCATTTCTATACCCCACAGCCGCTATACCATTTGATGTCAAAGCTACCTGTTCAAAAGCGTCATTTCCTCCTGTATTATACGTCTTTTCAAAAATAACCGCACCTGTTGATTTATTTAATTTAAGTAGGGTCGAATTTTGGCTAAGTGCGCCTGCAATCAAATAGCCATCAGCGATTTCTAAGGCGGAATTTCCTAAATTATGTCCCGTATTTCCAAACTCTTTTTTCCATACCAATTGTCCCGTACTATTGGTTTTGACCACTAATAATCTAGCAGAATTGGGTATAAATCCTGTTTCTCCTACTTGGAGATACCCACCGTCATTGCATTGAATGATATAATGTCCATGAGATTCTTCTTTTGACCCACCGATTGCGGTAAACCAAGCAGCAGTTGATGGATTGGTTGCGCCACCATCCGTATTTCCTTCATTCCCATCATCTTCACCATCATTATTGCCTTCTTCTGTCCCTTCATTTCCTTCCTCTCCATTATTATTTCCATTTTCTTCCTCCCCACCAGTTTCTTCTTCAGTTTCTTCTGTATCAGTTGGTGTTTCTTCCCCTTCAGTCTCCTCTTCAGTATCGACTGGTATTTCTTCTTCTTCGGTGTTACTTTCTTCACAGGATGCTATTAAATTTTCCAAAGCATTTTGATTTCTAATTCGTGTTACTTTTCCGTTTGCTAAAGTAGCTCTTATAGGAAATTTAATGCGAGGTTCAGTTTCGTCTGCCTCATTTTCCATCCACCATTCCATTATTTCAAAATATTCATCTAGGCTATAAATTTTTTCTCTAGTCCCATCAAATAAAATCATGGTGATAGGAAATTTCAGGATAAAACATTCGGTTTCTGCATTTCTACTGGTTGCCGATTTCTGAGTCGATGGCAGCGCCTGATTCAATTCGGTCGTCTGTAAGAGTTCCTCTTTTTTACAAGCTGTCAAACATAATAGACAAGTCAATCCGGCTAATAAGAATTTTTGAATAAGTTTCATTAAGGATAATTTTTTAAAAGTTTAGTAAAACGGTTTGTATGAATGAAACAGAAATGACTAGATTTACCCTACCGAATATTTCAAAAAACTAAATTTTGGCGTACAATTTTAGGTTACAAAAAACCTAAAAAATACTCTTAAATTTAAAAGTTCAAAACAAAACATCCAGACAAAATATGCATAAAGTCAACCTTTCCTTTTTTACGGAGTACCTGCTATTGCTTGGATGCCGAAAAATATTCCAGCAAATACTACCTCCACAGCCATTGCTACTGCTATGGATTTATTGCCTACTTTTTTGGCAATGTCAAGGTAGTCGGTACTATGTACCTTAAAAAAGTAACTAAAACTAGATACAAAGGTCGTCGGCACAGTACAATATTGACTTTGATAGAGTATATAGTTGTGGCTATTCTAATGGGGGCTATTTTAGTTTCGAGTTGGCTTGTCAACTGAGTCATCGAATTGCTGCTATTGGTGCAGTTGGTGGAAAAATGAGTTCCGAAACCTTTAATGCCTGTAATCCTTCGCATCCAATTCCAGTTGTGACCATTCATGGGACTAATAATAAAATTAATAAAAACACAATAAAAATATTTGGGTCATGCGAATAAAAATTCCATCTATCCATCATAGTGGAAATATGAATTTTGTTTGTCTGGTTAGTGTAACTAAAATTAATTTACCGACAAAAATTTTTAAATGAAATTATCCAAAATGATGTCTTTTTTGCTTATGCTTTCCTTATTATTTGCCTGTAATAAAAATAATGGAGTAGTCCCAAACGGTCCGATTGAAGAAGGCAACGACCCGAATTTCAAAATCGAGGCTAACACCGATGGTATTTTAAGTAATTTTACTCGAAAAGTAGTGGTCTTTGGTGTGGATATTTATGCTGTTCCTCAAGTGACAGATGCTAATTTATTACATGCTGCAAATGTAATGGCACAATATTTAGACAACGATGAAGATGGAACAGTTGACAACCAATTGGTGGTGGATAAAATGCTTGAAAATAAAGCATTTATGGTAATGTGGAAATCTGAAAATGACCTCAATGAGTTTCCGTCTGGTAGAGAAGGACAAGATTTAGGCAATGATGAAACCATACCTAATTATGTGACAGGTGGAAAAATGGGTAGATTTGATGCTAGTTTGGAAGAAGTCCTCCACATCATTACCCATGCAGGTTACGCTGATGTCTACCCATCCGTTTTCGGTGAAAGGCAGGGTACCCAAATTGCCAATGCTATGGACAAGGCTAGAGGAGGTCAATTTACCTCCATTCCCAATCCCTATCCTGCTGGTTCCTGGTACACTTATGATGATAGAACTTGTGATTATAATTGTATGGTAACGGAATATCACTATTGGGCATTGACTTCCATTCTTGGGGCGCAAGAAAATCGCTTAGAAGAAATTCAACAAGAATGGCAATTAAATACAAGTTCAAAAGTACAAGAAAAAGATGTGGAGGTTTATCAATTATTAACCGACCCTCAGTATAAGTTTCCTACCGTTTTGCCTGATGGCACTTATAGGAGGTAATTAATTCTACTTTGGTTAAGTCTCGCTCGCTTCGCGAGTTCGACTAAGGGATTTTTAAGGGTGAGTAATCAGATGATTTTCATTGAAAATCATCTGATTACTCACCCTTAAAATCCCCTCCTGCGAGTCGCCAAAGGCGACGAGCAGCG
>CAZXYA010000040.1:0-30000 GCA_964644655.1 uncultured Saprospiraceae bacterium
TAGCTTCGTTAGCTGCCGTTTCATGTCCCTGTGCATTGGTCATGGCTTCGTTAGCCGCTGTTTCATGTCCTTGCGTATTGGTCATGGCTTCGTTAGCTGCCGTTTCATGTCCCTGTGCATTGGTCATGGCTTCGTTAGCGACAGATTCATGTGATTTGGTTAAATCCAAGGAGGTCCCTGCTTGTTGTTCATAGTCTTGAACCGTATTTGCTATGGCAGTTACTTCCTTTTCTTGCGTTTGGACATTAGCAAGTAAAATACCACATTCGTTTTCATCTTCTTTTATAAGGTTTAATGTATTCTGAGCTTCTGTTTCTAATTCAGTAACTCTAGCAGAAGTATCCTGAATTGCTGTTTCTTGTTCTTGAGAACTTTCTAATAATTGGGCAATTGTTTTATCTTGTTCTTGAGATTGAATTAATAATTGTTCTATTTGTTGACTTTCTTGTTGAGCTTTCTCCGCTAATTGTTGAACTTGTCCTTCTGTTTGGGTTATGGTTTGTAATAATTCAGCAGATTGTTGTTCGTTATTAGTGATTTGACTAACTAGGTCAGCAGATTGTTGTTGTAAATTTGAAATTTCACTAACTGTTTGTTCTGCTTCTGCTCTTTGTTGCTCAATTTCATTAGTTGCAGCTTCTGCATTTTGTTGATTCGTTTCAATATTTTGAAGACTTTCCTGGGATTGACTATATACTTGATTGATTTGCTCATTAGTCTCAATAGATTGTTGCTCTAAGTCTTTAATTTGCTGAGCAGCAGTTTGTGCTTCTTGAAGAGATTCTCTAGTCTGTCCTAAAATTTGCTGAATCTCTGTCTCAGCAGCAGTTACATTATTTAATATTTCTTGAGTTTGGTTTAATAAACTCTGCATTTGATCAGAAGCCGAAGTAGCTTCCTCTTGTTTCGTTATAATCACTTCTAGTGCTGCATTTGCTTGGTCCATAATGCTATTCACATTACCGCCTGCAACTATATCATCTGGGCTTATTTTACCTTTTGCCATTTAATTAATATTTTTTTGTTAAATAATATTTTTTTTGATAAGACAAAGATAGGAGCAAAAGAAAGGGATGTACTAATTTCTACTTGGAAACAAGTTGGAATTAGATTAGAAATAAGTTGGAAATAGTTAAATATGTTTTGAAAAGATGTGTGATTTGATGTAATATTGAGGAGATATTAAAAGGCATCATTGGCTCATAATGCAGTATCATTAACAATTTGATATTCAAATCAACAAAAATATTGTCATGTCTGACCGCATAAAACGAAATACCTCTAAAATTTATAAAGAATTATCTAACACCATTGATTCCTTAAATAATCTAGAGCTAGAAAGATTTATGAAACCTCATTTAGATGCTTTAACAGCCTCTTTAGAGTTGGAGGAAATAATTAAATTCACTTTAAAAATCATTTACTATGGTTTTGAAGACCGCTCTACAATTATAAATACTTATAAAGATTTAGAAGAAACTATACTATCAAAAGTCAATATTGAAGAAAAATCATGGGAAGAGGTTAGCATAGATTCAGATAATACCTCTAAACCGCTTGCTCTTTTTATATTTATTGCTGATAAAGGGCAAACAATAGAAGGTTTATTCGACCATTTATCAATTATTTCTGCAAGAATTCCATTTGTGAAAATTTACAGTAATATTTCATGGAAAGCAAATCCTCGTGTGAAAAAAAGAATAAGTGTAGCATGTGGAAAACTCGAATTAGCCTCATTAGACATTGATCACCCCCTAAGTTTATCAGCTGATTTAACACCGCTAATTTCAACTAGAAATAAAAAATTACTGAGATTAAGTAGTAATATTTTTCAATTAAAAGAAGTACAAAATTTATTTGAACAAAGAGCTCACCAAATAAATTTTAGTATTACCTCAAAAAAACAACAACAAGAACAACGAATTACAAAATTGCAGCATGGTGAAGTAAATGGGTATGGAGATACTCAAGAAATTAAGCGAAGAATAAATAACAGAATAAAGCAGTTTGAGAAACAATATAAAGAATATCAAAAAGAACATTTTAGTGTGCCAATAGGTATTTTTTTTAGCAAAGAAGAAACAAAAATAAATCAGCTAAATTATTTGGATGCTAAACCTGCAGGAAAACAGATAATTTATACTATCCCCGAAAATGTTCTTGAAAATATTATACTCAGCATAAAGCAGGAAACTGCTGCCTCTTTGAATAAAGAAGCAGATAAGGCTTTAGCATTTGCAACTTCTTTAGAAAATGAAATTGCCCATTTTTTGGACAAAAAAGGGGGAACCTTACTGACGAAAACCAATATATTTATTGATGAAAGCAGGGTTAATCAATTAGTTGATAGTACGTTGGTATTTGACAAGAACTTTGAGGAAAGAGCTACTGATAGAAGTGGATTCTATAATTTTTTCATGAACGCACGAAGGTATTACATGATTATCTTCATGATTGTGCCCATGTTAGGAATTGGTATCTCTACCATAATAGATGGTCTTGGTTACTATATGATTCCAATTTCTATTTTTATTTTTGGCTTTGGTGGATTGAGTGAATGGAATAATCAACAAAAAGAAAAGGAAGAAGATAAACGGAAAAATTTGAATAAAGCTCGTACCTATCTAAATGATCAAGTTAAACGAATATTAGATAATTTAAGTAAAAGATGGAAAGAAGAGGTTGTTGATAACTTAAAAGATCAAGCAGAAAGAATTTTAAGTTTTTCAGAAAAAAATCTACAAGAGCAACAGCTTTCAAATAAGAAAACGGTAGAGAAAGATAAGAAGAAGGAGCAAGATATTCTAAGCCAACTAAAAGACCAAGAAAGCGCATTCAGTAGAATAGATAGAAATATTTCTAGATTAAATAGTGACTATATAGCATTGAAGGCAGAAATATCCGAAAGATTGGCATCCATTTCAGAAAAAAAAGAACGAGATAATGAAAGCAGGAATAGACTTAGGAACTACTAATTCATTAATTGCAAGATTGAACCCAGATGGTTCGCCTAGCATTTTACCAGATATAAATTTTAAGGAATTTGATTTTACCCCTTCTTCTGTTTATCTAAATAATAGTTTAGCATTAGTTGGAATAGCAGCGGAGACTAAGCTCAATCAAGACCCCAATGCAATAATAACCCGATTCTTTAAGCGTTCCTTCGGAAGTAAAAATGTTTTATTCAAAGATGGTGATAATGATTGGTATGCAGAAGGATTTGCAGCGCTTATGCTCAAGAAACTCGCTTATGATTGTAGTGTGACAGGAGAAAAGCTAGAAGATATAGTCATTACTATACCAGCTCATTTTGATTCTAATCAACGAAATGCAGTTATTCATGCAGCCAATATGAGCAATCTTTCCCTACTTGGTCTATTGGAAGAACCTCATGCTGCTGCGCTTCATTATGGGATTGAATTAGAGGATCAAAAAGAAACGGCCTTATTTGTATATGATTTGGGGGGGGGCACCTTTGATGCCTCCGTCATATCTTTAACTTCAACACTTTTTCAAGTACTGGCTAAAGGAGGGCACACAAAGATAGGAGGAAAGGAGTTTGATGAAGCTATTATGGACAAGATTAAGTCTGCTATTCCTGCTGATGCCGTAGAATGGAATGCTTTTAATCTATTACATTTAAGGAGAATTTCTGAAAAGATTAAAAAAGAATTATCTCAGCCCACTTCTTTTTTCTTACAAAAGCAAATTGTTATTGGAAATTGGTCAGGGAAACTATTATTTGAAAGAAAAAGCTTTGAAGAAAGCATAAAGGATAAGATTTCAGCAACCATTCAAATTAGTAAAGAATGTATCCTTGAAGCAGGTTTATTAGTAGATGATATTGATGCTTTTTTATTGGTAGGAGGCTCTTCTCAGATTCCATTAATCAAAAAAATGTTAATGGAAGAATTAAATATTTCTGATGAGAAAATAAAATTATACCAGCCCTTACACGCAATTGCTTATGGGGCAGCTCTTAGATGCAGCCAAATAACTGGGGATTTATTGAACAAAAAATTACCTCCTGAATTTAAAGGGGTAACTGGTTATAATATAGGGCTAAAGACATTTAATAGTCAACAGAACAAAATAGAAATAGACACCCTGATACCGAGAAATTATGCCTTGCCTAAAAAAGCTTCTAGAGTCTACTATACAAGGGACGACAAACAAGATATGATTACTTTGGAACTCGTACAATATTTAAAAAATCCTAGTGAAGCTACCCATTTAGGTATTATCCAAATAGGCCCGATACAATATCCAAAAGCAAACTATATGGTTGAGGTGTTCGTAGAAAATACCCTTAATGGAACGATTGAAATAACTGCTTATGACCCCCAAACAGGAGAAGAAATAAAACAGAGTTTTACGAATCATCCCGAGGAGTCTCTAATAATGTTGAAGCAGAAATCATTGGTTGAGTCTACTATTATTAATAATATTGTCTAACAGAAATAGTTATTATAGTCTTTTAGGTAATTTTACTATTCTAAATCCAATACCAGAATTCCTAACGTTTTCAGGTAAGGCTTGATTGGCTTTAGGTCCTTTTTTGAGTGCTACCAAATCGGCAAAATCAACAGTACTAAAATAAGAGCCTCCAATAAATTGTCGATGAAGCATTGTTTCTCCACCCATAGTTTTTGTAAACCCATCTTCTAACCACTCCGCCACATTTCCGCCTAAATCATAAATGCCAAAACAATTTTGTTTATAATTACCGATTGGGCTAATATAAACATGATAGTCATCAAAATTTTCATATTTCCGTCTAGTATTCGTATCATTCCAAGCTGATTTCATCTGTAGGTCTCTAAAATTAGCCATTCCATTGACTTCTTCGGTTGTATGATCCCAAGGGTATAGTTTTTCCAAAGCACCACATTGAGCAAAGTAAATCCATTCATCTCGATAGGGCAAACGATATTCAAACTCAGGGTCTTGTTCGCTTAACCAATTACAATAGGCTTTTACCTCTGTCCAACTTACATTTACAACTGGATATTTCGCTTGCTCTTTTACCTCTTTTCCAATAGCATCATGTTTCCAATCAATTCCGAGGGCATTAACTCTGGCAAATTTATATTTCCTTGTATAATCAACGATTGAGCTGCCTTCAATTTTAGTTGTTCGATTATTGCTATTTCTAATGAATAAGGCATATTCTTCAACGGTTACCTCGTATTTGCCAAAGTAAATATTACTGTATTTTTCATAGCTGTTATTTTCAGGGATAATTTTTTGAAAATTGGTTTGAATTTTTTCGAGAATGGCTTCGTCTCGCTTAAAAGCCAAATACTGTTTATGGATTCTTAAATTGTATTCATCGCCTTTTAATAAATCCCCTTTAAAGTGAATTAACGCTGTTTTATCTGCAAAGTCATATATATTAGTGTGGTAATCTTCATTAGGCGTTAAGAAGTAATAAAAACTTTTTTTATATACATTAAATACTTTCTCTTCCCCTGCCTCAATGGAATGAGGGGTGTTATCAAAATAAATGGTCCCTTTCATATCTGAGCGAATCAATACTTTCGCAAAATATTTTTCCTTTGGACTAGGAGCTGGTCTAGAGACTGCATTAGTATTAATAGGACCAGCGTTGAGTGTAAACTGGGTAAACCCCGAGATAGGATTAAGATAAATAACAAGTAATACTATCCAATATTTCATGCTGGTTAATTTGTTAATTAGCATATATTTGGGCTTGTTGCTTTTTTTCATTTAATATTCCTGAGTCTGTTTTATCTATTCCAGATTTTGTTCCATAGACAATAAAATAAGCAATAGCTGGAATAAATTTACTTCCCCCAAATTCATTCATTTCTGGATCATAACCAACGCCTGTTGCCAGTTCTTTAGGTGCTTTATAAGTTTTTAGATAAGACTGCATCGTATTTTCTTCGTCAAAGAAAAAAGTTTTAAATCCTTTTATATATATCGTTTCATCCGTTCCATTTTTAATATGGAATTCGTAGTTTTTAATTTTTCCCTTTAAGACGGCTAAACTATCTTGTTTAAAAGTATTTTCTTGTTTCAATCTGGTTATGATTCCCTCTTGTTTTTCTTTTGTAGTTAACCAATAAGCCAAAAGTACAGTACTAGCAACTAGAGATAATATGGCAAACCAAAGTGCATAATTTCGCTGCCTCTTGGCTTTTTGATAATCTTCTTCCGTGAATGAAATTGGGTTTTGGACATTTCGACTATTGGTGTTTTCTATGACTTTAGCTATTGGATTAGTGGAAGGTAAGGTACTTGGGTCAATATTTATATTCTTGGAAGCAGCAAGGATGTTGTACGCAGTAGTCAATTTTTCCAAATTAGCTGCCACTTTATCTCTTATTTTTCCTGTAGGTGCATCAACTATCTTAGATTGATAAATATTATGTCGTTTATTATACGCCTCCTTTATCTGCTCTTTTGAAGCGGATTCTGGTAGATTTAAAAACGCTAAAGCTTCTTTTCGATTCATTTAATTTTTATTTTTGTATCTTATCACAAGTATACGTTTTTTTGTTTTAAAAATAGGTTTTTATTGGAGCTAATATGTATTTTTTTTATCTTTGTTCATTGTCCAATTAACTCCTTAAAACAAAGAAATGATAAAGACCAATATCGTAAAACACTTCCTACTAATATCCTATCAAAAGAAAAAAAATCGATTCTCCATTTATTTTCTTTATCGTCTAAATCTATGCCAAGGTATTTGTTATAACAAATCTTAGCCCTAGTGATTCTTATTTAAATGATTGGAACAGTGTTAGTAATATAATTACTTACCAGAAAATACTTATTATTTTGTGTTGAAATTAAATGTGGGAGAGGGAGATATTGTAATTCGACCACAAATAATTCTAATTTAGTTTAAAATCTATACTAATGAAAATGATGATAAATTACAACCCACTAATTCTACTTTTCTTCCTTTGCTTATTTTCATTATCATCGAATAGTATCATAAGCCAACCTAGTATAAATTCAATAACTTATGACTGCAATGGAGATGGTACTTATGATGCGCACTTTAAAGTTAGAGGTATAGACCGAGGTGCTGAGAGTTGGAATATAGATGCTGGAAATTTTCAGGGCTCTGTAGATTGTGTAGATGAAAGTTTAATAGACCCAAATGCAGCGATCACTTTTTTATTTGAACCTGTTTGTGGTTGTGATGGAATATCCTATGGAAATCCTGGAGGAGCAGAGACGCAAGGTGGCGTCACTAATTATACTTCAGGAGATTGTAGTGGTAATGAGGTGATTGACGCAACCATTTATTCTATTCCTTCAAATCAAAGTGTTGATTTTTCAATTAATGTAACGGTTATCAATATAGTTCCTGGCCCTCCTTTAAAGTATAATTTTTCAATTGACGCTCATAGTTGCGGAGGAAGTGGAGGCGGGGGAAGTGGAGGCGGAGCATGTCCTTCCTTTCAATATGAAGGTCCTGTAAGTATTTCGCCTAACACACCTACGGAAGGACAAAATATTACGATTACTGTCGGGGATGTTTTACACAGTAATGGGTGTGATGATCCTTTTTTATCGGCTACACTTAGTGGTAATAGAATTGATGTTACTATTAATCGTCCTGAGCCACCTCCTGGTACTATTTGTACGCAAGCTATTCTTTATGAAGATGAAACCTATACCAGTCAAAATCCAATTCCTGTAGGTACCTACGATATATATGTTGATGAATGTTATGAATTAACTTTTACGGTTTCAGGTAATGCTTCTGATGTAGATTGCTCCTTTCCAGTAAATGTCTTTTGCAATATACCCTATGAAGGTTCTACTGCTTTCGCTGCTAATAATAACTCCTCTTATAGTTGTATTTCAAACGGTACTTTTCAAGGTGCAGAGGCTGTCCACCAATTTGTAAAGGAAAATACAAGCCAAGTAAATATTAAGCTGGAGGGTTTTGGGAGTAGAGATTTAGATGTGTTTTTGTTAAATAATAGTTGTTCTAGCAGTAGTTGTATCCGAGCTAGTACCAATAATCCCGGAGCAGATGAATTAATTACGACTACACTTTCGGCAGGAACGTATTACATTATAGTAGAATCTCAATTTAGTAATTCCGAAGGAGATTATATACTAACCATAGAGGATAATAGTTGTTCCCCAAATTGTGAAGTTGACTTTAATGTAGGAACAGAATGTGCTGATGGTAATACAGGAGTTGCATTTATCCAAACTGGCGGAGATAGTGGCGGTCAAAACCCTCTATTTATTGGCCCTACATATATATGGAGTAATGGAGAAACTGGGACACAAATCAATGGTTTGACACCAGGTGATTATAGTGTTACAGCTACGGATGCAGGAAACGGATGCTTAAGTACAAAGTCATTCACCATTGAATCTTGTGCACCTGTTTGTAACCTCTCTTTTTCGGTTCAAACCGAGACTACGTGTTCAGGTACTAGCAATGGAGTAGCGTTTGTAGATTTTGGAAGTGGAAGTGGAGGAGGAGGTAGCAGTACCTTATCAATTACGTATGAATATTTATGGAGTTCAGGAGAAAGAACTTCGCAAATAACCAATAAATCAGCAGGAACTTATTCTGTTACCGTAACAGAAGTAGCCACTCAATGTACAGAAACTCGAACAGCTACTATTAGTAATTCTTCTTCCGCTACTTTATCATTAAGTCAGATTGCTGCATCTTGTGGCAGTAGTGACGGGCGTATCTCTGTAAATGCTACGGGAGGAATAGGTCCATTTGATATTAATGTTAACGGTAGTTCATTTACGACTAATCAGAATTTACCTCAATCAGTCACAGGGTTATCGGCAGGTACACATTCTATAGAAATTATTGATAATAATGGATGTATAACTAGCCAATCTATCGCAGTTGAAACTTCTGGCACTAGTTTTACAGCAGATGCTGGCAATCCTCAAACACTTACCTGTAGTAATACCTCAGTAATGCTAGGAGGCAATCAGCCAAATACAGGTTTTACTTTTAGTTGGATGGGCAATGGAATTACTAGTAGTAACCAAAATAATCCAAATCCAATTGTCAGTCAAACGGGAACTTATATATTGACTATGTCAGATGCTAATGGTTGTTCCGCTAGTGATGAGGTTATTGTCAATGGTAGTTCTTTACCAACCGTTACGATAGAGGGGAATAATGCCATCTGCCTTAATACCTCCTCTAGCTTATCTGCTAGAGCTGCTATGGGAGCGGGAAATTATACCTTTCTTTGGGAAGATGGAAGTAATACAAATACAAGAAATATTAGTCCCAATCAACAAACTACTTATACCGTTACTGTAACAGATGGAAATGGCTGTGAAGTGACAGATGAAATAACCGTAAATGTATTAGACCCAGCTACCAATATTGGTCAAGATGTGGAAATTTGCCAAGGAGAAACGGTTGTGCTAGATGCCATTGTAGATAATGCCACTTATCAATGGAGTACTGGACAGACCACTAAAACGATAGAGGTTGCCAATGATGATACCTATAGGGTAACGGTTACTTTAGGTAGTGACTGTACGGCAACAGATGACTTAAGGGTTACGGTACATTCATTACCGATGGCGGATGCAGGTCCTAGTTTTAGATTGACTTGCGATGACCCCACAGCTACTTTACAAGGGGATAATTCCTCTGTGGGGGCTGTATTTGAATATATCTGGTCAAGTGAAAATGGGAATATTGTCGAAGGGGAGCGTACTTTAAGCCCGATAGTTAATAGTGCTGGTATTTATAATTTGCAGGTTAGAAATATGGAGACTAATTGTGTTACAAACGACCAAGTAAGTATAGAAGCAGATGATTTGCCTCCTAGTATTAACCTTGGTAATAACCAAACTATATGCCTCAATGAAGAAGTTCAATTAGGAGTTCAATGTAACAATTGTACTTATTTATGGGAAGATGGAAGTACCAACCCTAATAGAACAGAAACACCTTTAAGTACTACTACTTATTCGGTGACTGCCACAAATGACAAAGGCTGCTCCATTGACGATAATATTTTTATAGAAGTAATTGATCCTAATTTTGATTTAGGAGAAAATAAAATTATTTGTGATGGGGAAGAAGCTGTCTTGAATGCCGATATTTCTAATGCTACTTTTCAATGGAGTAATGGAGAAACTTCACGAAGTATAGTGGTAACTGATGCTGGGCCATATACGGTGACCGTAACAGTCGGAGCACAATGTCCTGCTAGTGATAACATTGAAGTCATCGTTAATCCATTACCAATCGTTAATGCTGGGGCTACTCAAAAAATCACCTGTGAATCTCCTCAGGTTCAACTCGACGGTAGCGCCTCTTCTAACTCGGAAATATTTAACTATTCCTGGAGTAGTACAAATGGTGGGAACATTGTATCAGGTAATAATACCTTAATGCCAATTGTAGATGAAGCAGGTACTTATGAATTACGTATTACCAATAGCAATACTAGCTGTCAAAATAGTGCTAGTGTTGAAATTTCCATTGAAGAAAATATCCCTAGAAGTGCCGAAGTAGATTTCAATGACCTTAGCTGTACTGGCAGCAATGATGGTCAAATAGAAGTAACTAGTGTTGATGGCGGATTCTTGCCATTTACCTATTCTTTGGATGGTATACTTTTTCAGGAAGCAAGTGTTTTTCAAAATTTGACTGGTGGCAATTATCAAGTTATCATCAAGGATGATAAAGAATGTGAACTTGTCCTTACTGATTTTCAAATTGAAGAACCTGCTCCATTAGGTGTTGAGATAGCAGGCTTAAATGATGCTGGAGTTTATGCCGATAGTGAATTAAACCTTGAGGCTATCGTTCAAAATGCCCAAGGATTTGTCGATTATATTTGGGAAGGCGAAAAAATAGAACAAAATAATCAACAGCAAATAATAGGCTATCCTTCTGTTCCTTCCGTTTACACTCTTAAAATTATAGATGAGCAAAACTGTGAGGCTTTTGACTCTATTTTTGTTCCTGTCATAAAATTTGGAGAACCACAAGATAATGTATTAACGCCAGGTTCAATGGATGGGATGAATGATAATTTAGAATTTCCAGATATCGAAGACGAAGAAAAATATCCGCATAATGAAATTACTATATTCAATCGTTGGGGACAACAAGTTTTTCATGCTAAGCCCTACTTGAATGATTGGAATGGTATTAGCGATAATGGGAAAAATTTACCAGAAGGTACTTATTATTATATTATAAAATTAAATGTAGGGGAGGGAGATATTTTGCATGGGAATATTCTTCTTATAAGATAATATTTTTTTATTTATATGTATTTTTAAGTGCCTCTCAGGTACTCGGAAATTTCAAAAAACTGAGTAGAAATGAATATGCAAAAATTATTAATTTTATTTTTTACGACTTGCTTTTTTTCTAATTTATCGGCTCAGCAATTGCCGATTTTTACTCAATATCGAGCAAATCGAGGTTTTATAAACCCTGCTGCTTTTGATATAGAAAACTTTGAATCTAGAACTAATTTATCATTTGGAACAAGTATAAGAAATCAATGGACAGGACTGCAAAGTGGTCCAAAGACCCAAACAATTTTTGGTACGTATATTCGAGATATGGGAGGTGTGGGACTCGTTACTGGATTCAATCTGGTAAATGACCAAGCTGATAGAGTAGGCTATACCGGTTTATATGGTCGAGTCGGAGGTATTCTAAGTAGTAATTTAGAAGATTATGGAATTTCGTTTGGCCTAAGTCTAGGAGCAGTCCAATATCGAGTTGATTTAACAGGTCTGGAAAATAATAATGACCCTTTATTAGCCTCAGGAAATAATAAACAAATAAATCCTGATGCGGGAGTTGGTGTATTTGCCTATACAGCAGTAGGAGATGATTATTTATATGGAGGGCTTTCCGTACCACAAGTACTTGGATTAGATTTAACTTTTAAAACGCCAGATAGTGAATTTAATACGCAGAGAATTCGGCATTATTATGGATTAATTGGTTATTATTTAGACTTAAATGATGATTATTCTTATATAGAGGGATCTGCTTGGGTAAAATATGTTGCCAATGTTCCTTTAAATGTAGATTTTAATTTACGTTATCAAATGGGGAAATATCTTTGGATTGGTGGAGGCTATAATACAGGCAAGGTAATGCACGGTGAATTCGGAATTATTTTTGGTGAAGATTCTATCATTAAGTTAGGATATGGTTTTGACACTCCTTTATCGGGCATTAGCAATTTTTTCGGAAATACTCATGAAATTAACATTGCAATTTATTTAGATACGGGGGAATTTTAGCCTAATCCAATTAATAAACAAAAAGAGGAGGATCATCTTTTAAATCGAAAAATTTGTATTCTGGTGTTTGCGTATCATTTCTAAATTTCTTATTGGTTCGCAACATCAATTTTACATTGTTTTTCACTTCTTCATATATTTCTGATATACTTAAGCCAAAGTCTTTATTTTGATCAAGTGCTTTACACCTTGTCTTATCTGAAAGAATATCAATAATTGCTTTGGTAAATAGACCATGTCCATACTTAGGTAGTTCATGAGATTCTTCCCCATCTGAACAGGAGGTAAAACTCCGAACTCCTGCCAAAGCGTTTAGTCGATTATTTAAAGCCTTTGCATAAGAATATTTCTCTATTTTACCTTTTTTTCCCTCTATTCTTTTTTCCATTTTATCACCGAAGGCGTCATCTGACCTACAAGCATCTACGAAGACAAATGATTGACAACGTAAGCCTCTCAATTTTTCATATATTTCATCTAAGCTAATATACAAATCTTCAGTTTCACTATAGGTCCCAATTTGACTATCAATAATAACAGCCTCTTTTCCATTCATTTTCCCATGAGCAGAAAAGAAAGCAATAAGCGCATCTTTTTCCGTAATTTGGTAAGCATAATCATCTACAATCTCCGAAAGCCGTCTTCTTATTTCTAATTTTGTGGTCTCTTCAGGTAAGGTTAAAACTACACTATGAACAGAATCATAAAAAAGCCCCTTCTGGTTCTTGAATAAACTAGCAAATTTTTCTGCATCTTTTTTGGAATACTCCAATTGGGAATAACCAGTATTGGTCGCCGCTTCTTTACTATAAGGAATACCTACACTAAACAGATATAAAATTCCAAGTTTCTTAGGTTGAAAAATGACTTCATGAGCAAGATTGGTTTTAGTCCTGATATTTTCATCTTCGTAAGCAACATTTATTTTATTTAATCCTGCTTTTAAGTTTACCAAAGCTACTAGACTAGGTGTTACTCCTTCTTCTTGTTCGATGTTAATTGGAACTTGGTCTGCTTTTTTACCAATAACATTCTTTTTAATAGTCGAATCGCCATTCTCGTGGATAATAGTAATCTTAAAATTCTCTTCCTTAATATCAACCCCTTTTGTATAAAGATGAATAATTATTTCGTATTGTTCTTCATTAACATATTTTAGTTGTTTAGGTGTATTATTTCTATCCCAACTCAGTTCCATAAACTGCGCTTCTTCTTTGTCTACTACTGGAAGTATTGGTTTTGGTGTAGGTCTTTCTTGAGCTTCTACTACTTTTTCAGTAATGGAAAAACGATGAAAAGAGTCTGAATCTTTATCTTTTATATATCCGCTAACTGTAAAATTTTCTTTAGCATGAGCTAAGCCTATTTCAATTGGGATAAATAGAGAATCTATAGAACCATTAATAGACTTTTCTAAAAAGAACTGACTGCCTTTAGTAAAAAAGATTTCTTCATCATTTTTTAGTTCGAGCCCTATTTCTGCACTAGTAACTTCTTTTAATCCTTTATTTTCAAATAAAAGTAATAGTTCCCCTTTTTTTCCTTTAATAGCATGCTGTTCTCTATTACTACTTATAAATTTATGACTAATCAATTTAAACGGTTCTTCTTTAACGGTTTGTATTGCTACTTCAATCTCTTTGATAATTTGAGTATTAGTCTTTAGAGAAAAGTTAATTTTATTTTTTTTATCTAAAATATTAAAGGTTGTCTTAATAGGATAAGCGATTAGTTTAGAGGTTCCAGCAGGCAAGTTATCAATAAAATAAGTAGGATTAATCAATAAGCCGGCTGTACAATCCACACACTTTCCGCTAACTAGTAAGTTTGAAAGGTCTTGATTAGATTTATTCTGAACAATTAATTGAATGAAAGTTTCGCTATTTTCAGTAATAACCGTTGTTTGTCCCTTGGAAGAAAATTGTGCTTTTGCAAAAGATAAATCCGAGTAATTTATCGCGGTTCGATTTGTTTTTATTGGCTGCTTATCTATTAATTTTGCAAAATAAAAATCATAATTGCTTGTAAAAATACTAGCATCATTTTTTATACCTCCTAGCCATAAAGAACCATCTCTCTTTAGCAATAATTTCTTAGGAATATTTTCATATTTATCTCCAAATATTTTTTCTCCAATAATGACTCCATCAGCAGTAAGCTGAAGTAATAAAAATCGTTCATTATCAGCCCTCCTTCCAGGAATTGTGCTGCCTGCAACATAGATTTTGGAAGAATCTACGACTAAGATATCTGTCCCTATATCCTGAAGTTCGTTCCTTAAAAAAGTTGTTTGACTTGTTTTTTTATTTAAAGATTTGTCTATAGAAATATAGAAAATTCGATTTCTCTTCTCATCTGTGGTCCCAATAATAGCTAATTTATCTTGATTTAGAGCAATGATATTACCGACAGATTGAGCATGAAAGTTAGGAAAGAATGTAGCTTCTCCGCCTATAACAACTCCCTTATTGTTTAGCTTTATAATACCTAAAGTATTTCTATCTAGATTATCGAATATCCCAAAAAGGTAAAAATAATTGTCTATCTTCTGGAAACTAAGGCTTTTAGGAGGAAACCCCTGATAAGCAGTTTTTGAAAAATATTTCTTTTCTGAAAATTCATTACCATCAATATCAAATTGAGTAAACCAAATAGATTGACCTTCAAGACCTGCCAATGTTAGTATTTTCTCTCTTTGGTCATAAATAAGGTTATTAATGGTTATTTTAAAAGAAGACACAGATAATTCTTTTTTCCAAATATTATTACCCTCAAAATCATATTTATTCAACCAAATACTATATTTTTTATCCCCATTCTTATTTTTAAATTCATTTTCGCAAACTACATAAGTATCTCCAAATTCATCTTCGCAAATGGCTTTTCCTTTCAAGTTTCCTCGGCCCTCTATTCGAATAGGTTCAAAAATTCTTTTTCCTTCCTTATCTAATTTCATTAAATAGGCATTTATCCCATCTTCACCTTTAATTTTCTCACTTTCGCCTATTGCCCAGATGCTCCCATCATTACCTTCAATCAAACTATGCAGTTTATCATGGCCTATATCTCCATATAAAAACTCTTTTAAATCCAAGGGAATCGATTCATTCTTTTGAGCAAAAGAAATACTAGCGTAAAAAAAGAAAGAAATGTTAATTAATAAAAATAAAAATCGTTCTCTACTCAACATAGTTTTATTAAGGTAATTTGGTTTCAATATGAAAAAGAATAGGAAAAACGGTCCCTATTTTATGATTACTTAAGGCATTTGCTAGCATTCTATCTGGTTTATAATCTATTTTGTCAAAAGGGATGATTAAATCCTTAAACGTTTCTTGTATCATTGACCAAAGATTTTCTTTTGAATAATTATTAATTTTAGTCAATCTAGTATTTATATCCTCAATAGGATTTTCTGCATATAAAATGCAAAAGAATTCATCTCCTGTATTTGTTAATTGTAAGGCTGCCGTTTCCGATGGAATAATAATTTCCTCTCCTTTTAAAAAATGATACCCTTCACTTTTATAATGCAATTCTACTTTTCCTCTGGGGTCACAAGAAAAAATATATACATATTTACCAGTCGGAATATCCTTAGTTAGAAATTGTACTAAGGTTCCTTGATAGAGCGCATTGAATGGCAGTTCATACATCTTTAAATCAGGATTCCATTGAACGGATTCTTTAAAAGTCAAGCCAGTATTCACTTCTTTTTTCAACAAAGAAAAGTTGCCTTCTAAGTAAAAATAGGGTTCGACTTGTTTGCTATAATTAGCAGGTATCGACCTATTCCTATTCTTGCTTTCGTCAGTCGTTGTTTTGGTGATGGATTGTAATGTTTCGGATTGATTGCTACAACTTGATTCGGTATTGATAAACATCCCAAAATTATCTTTAGGGACTACTTGTACCGCAGCCAAACAAATTTCTGCAAAATCCTCGCATGGAATTATCGCAAAGCCATTTTCCCCCCAATGTTCTCCCCAACTATTCATCACTTCAAAATTATTTTCGTCATATCCAACAACAACAAGTGTATGAAATCCACCTTTATAGTACTTATCTGCGGCATTATCTTTTCTTAATTTCCAATAAGAATGCCTGAGCTTATAAAAACTTTCCCAAACTTGAATAGTGGCAATTGCAGGTAATCCAGCATTGAGCGATTCTTTTAGTTTTTTGATTTTAGTAATATCATCATCCTTAGAATTTACTAATACCTTCCAATCTTTTATTTGATACTTTTCAACCTTTTCAATGATATTAGAACTGGGTCTATCACAATTGGCTAGGCTATTGTATTCTTTAAGTAAACAGACGCCATTATTTCTTAAAAAATCTGCCGCTTCTATTGATACGGCGTCTGTACATTTTGTTGAATCCAACCTAATTTGATTGAATAGAAAAGAGGGCGAAAACCGTTCTTTATCAATACATTCTTTTTGGGTATACCCTTTCTGAATAGCGTTTAACATTGTTAGACCGCTATAAGCATAGGCATAGGCTACACAAGAACCAAAAGACCCCTGATTACCAACCGTTGGGCAAAATCTTTTTAGGCTTCTTTTTGGTAGATAACCGTTCTTCCTACCTTTAGGAAAGTTAACCTGAGGAGCATTATCAAAGGCAATTGGGTCAAAAACATCCCCCAGTATCAAACCTTCAGGTAATTGGCTATAAGCAAAAGAAAGGGAAGTGAAACCAACTAGAAGCGTAGCTATTATTTTGATTGCATATTGTTTAATATTCATCCCAAGTTTTTAATCTTAAGTCATTGACTAAATGCCTGTCAATATATTCTGCACTTATTCCTTCCATTTTCTTATTCATACTTCGAATCATCCCTACAAATTCTTTAATAATACTAATCATAATTACAATTTCCGTTAACCCCATGGCACTAGGTACATCATTATCAAAAAAAGCAGGTTCCATGTAATAAAGGCATTTGCTATTCATCGTATTCATTGCCAATTCTAGTCTAGCATCAAAAGTTTGAGTATAACTTTCAGGAAAAGAAGTAATGTATTTCCGCTGCTCTTTATTTGAAAACTCTTTTTTAACATCATCTAGTATTTTATTAAATTTCACTAGACTTTCATCATATCCATTTTTTACCTCTTCGACATCTTTAGGATGTAATTCTTGCTTAATTCGGTGATAATTAGCCGTAACAGTTTCTATGCTATCCTTGTAAAGCGTATAGGTTTGAATAAATTGGGTTTGCTTTAAAGCATTAATAGATTGTTGCCATTTTTTCTGCTTGCTTTTACTTTGACCAACAAGCGAACCATAAGAGGAGATTAATATTGTACAGATAAAAATAGAGTAAGGTAGGAATTTGAAAATCTTCATTAGGTCAGTAATTTTTTAAGCGGATTATTTGAATTAAAGATTTCTTTTAATGTGAAAAACATACGCTCACAAATTTAATGATTTTTACAAAGAAAAATAATAAATATTTTTTATTTTTTAATTCTAATTTTATCTTTACATACATCTAGCAGTTCCAAACCAAAGAACTAATGATTAGTTTCTTAAAACAACCAAAGCACATAACATCAAAAAACCAACCCAATCTATGTTAGATTTATACCTAAACGCCATAAAACTAAGACTTAAAAACCATAAATTAGTCCAAGAAAGTACCTTGCTCAAAGGAGATAAGTGGACCAAAAGTGGTTATGATGAACTGTCTAGCATCCTATCCGTTTTTCTCTCGGAAAAACTCTCAGACAATCTAAAACTAAAAATGGGAACAACAATTTCTTCAAAAACACTTATGAATATCTATAAGGGTAAATATAAGTTATCTTATCCCATCGACCCCAGAACACTAAATACACTTTCTAAATTAGTTTTTTTTCTAGGATTTAATAATTGGGAAGATTTTATTGTTGATGTTGAAAAAAAACAAAAACATAAGATAAATAGTGCATCTCCTAAAGTACAAGTAACTGATTTGGTGAAAAAAGCACTTGCTTCCTCTTTCAAAGTCTTTAATACTCTACCTGAACTTAAGATTGAACCGCTAAAAGAATTCTATTCTGAAGATGGTTCTGCTATTATTCTAATTTTAGATTTGTTAAACCAAAAACAGAGAGATAATTGGAGTTTATCAAATACTTATAATCCTTCAACGTTTGAAATATTAGATATCAAAGTAGTTGAAATTAAAGAGGATACAGCAAAAGTGAGTACTAAGGAATATTGGCTGCTTTGTTGGTGGGATTTGGAAAAAAATAAATACGTAAAGCGATTCAAAAATATTAGCGATCATTATTACCTCTTAATCAAAGAAGATGATACTTGGAAAATAAGAGCAGATGTTTCTAAGGCAGATTTTAATGAGATAGAAGAGGAGGTTATAGAAAAAGAAATGGTGCTTGTAAAATGACAATAATTCTGTGTTACCTCATCAAAATTATTTTACGAGTTGACGTAAATCCATTTTGTTGGAACGTTAGAAAATAAGTATTGGGTGGTAAATAGGAAAGATCTTCAATTCCACCAGTCTGCCTCGTCCAAGTTGACCAACAAGAAGTTTGATTACTAAAACTAGAAGAAGAAGTAGCATCCTCTTCAAAATCCTCTTCATAAGGCAAAGCCTCCTGTGGAAAACAAGGTGCACTATAGGCTGGTTGAATCCATCGCAATTCCTCCTCTGTAAAACCATATTCAGTTCCCCAATCTAACAACTCCGCATAATCCATCTCCTCTAAATATGCATAATTATTCTCTTGCTGAATCTGTTCTACTAAAGCAATCCCCCCCGTTTCACGCAGAACATGTCCTACCGCACAAGCCGTATTAAAATCATCAATAAAATAGGGAATTATTTTATTTTGGTGATGCGTGTTTTGTGGAAATTTCTTAGCTTTCCAATAAGCATTCAAAATGTCTAATCCTTGCCGTCTTTTTTGCTGTTGAGCAACAGATAGATGGCTAATATCTTTTTGTCGTAACTGTTTATCCACTAACTTCAAATGCAATTGTATCAAATCTTCCCAATTATCATATATCCTATGCTCATTAAGGATTGGATCATTGACTTCAGCGCATTCCCAATATTTATTTAAAGTCAATAACTGCTCATAAACCGTTAATTCAGCATTACCAGAAACAATTAACGGTAAGAAAATAATTAAGGTAATATTAATAACTCGCTGCATAGATAAAAAGTTGAAAGTTATAGTTTGTTTTCAGTTGATTCCCAAAAACACATTTGGTTAACAAAAAATCCTAAGAATTTTTTTCCTTAAACCGCTGCACATGGTCCTTCAAAACCGTCCAAACCGTCCGTTCTGCTATCTCATATTTATTCGCAATGGTATAGACCGTATTGGTTTTGTGAAACTGATGGCTTGGATATTGTTCTTCAAACTCTTTAAGGATAGTAAATCTTTTGATATTCTTTGGTTCAATAAAATGATGGCTCAACAAGAAATCTAGAAAAGTCTCAATCTGAGGACAGAATTTGGATAAGTTTTCTTTTTGTTCAAAATGGGTTAAAAGGTGCTTTTTGAAATCTGAATTCATGTTGTTATTTTTTAATTCAAACAAAAAAATGTCTTCATTTGGTTGGGTCAAATGGTAGTTTTTTGGGCATTCAAGCTATTTTATTTTTTGATTTTTTTCAATTTTTGAATACCAATTATTCCATTATGTGAGTAAGCGAGCAAGAAATATGAGTCGAACTAAATAGAGAATGATTACAGGAGACAATATTAGGTCAAAATTAAATTAATAAAAAATACATATTTTATTAATTTCACCATTTATTTGCTAGGTAATTAGTTTTTAAAAAACCAAATTATGGATACAATAAATTGATTAACAATTAATTAAAAAATAATTGCTATAAAAAGCTACACCTTAAAAATGAAATAATTCGGCATTAATTATCTTAAAAACCAATAGCATTTAATTATTCCTATCCATTTAAATTCCATTAATGACCAATTCAAAATTTTATAAACTATATAGTACTTTAACCAAAGAGGAGATAAAAGCTTTTGAAAAACATTTGAAGCAAACCCAACCTAGACAAAAACAATTATTTCAAGTTTTAGCTTATTTTAAAAAGTATGGTCACGATACTCAAAGAGATAAACTTGTAAAAGATTTTGCATTAAAGAAAATTTTCAAATCTACGGTGTCCAAAAGAAACTTTAATAATCTTTTATCTGACTTATATTTAGCTTTAGAAGAATTTTTATTATGGATAGAATTTAAAGGTAAAAAGCAGGAGTTTGAAATACAAAAAATCAAATTAGCTATTTGGAAAGCAAGAGGTTTAAAGCAATGGTATAATAAGGACTTAGAAAATATTATTGATAAAAAGAAAAAAAATACTGCTACTATTTGGACTCCACTTGAAATCTTGCAATTAGCGGATGCGAATTATTATCAATCAGATGCTAAAAAGTATTCTATTGAGCATAATAGTTTACAAGAGGCAATGAATCAATTAGATTTATTTTATGCAACACTAAAATTGAAATACAGTAGTGAGTTAGTTGGTCGAAGTGATGTTCTAGGGGAAAAAAATACTATCTTGCTAATCAATGAAGTTGAAGAACTTAGCCAGCATATAAAGCCTTCTGGTCTTAGTTTACTGGATTTATACTATAATTTAGTTCGACTAAAAAAAACAAGCGAGGACTACTATTTTCAGCGATTATCTCACTACTTACATCATTTTTCGTTTGCTGATAAAAAAGAACAACTAACCCTACTACTTTACTTAGCAAATTTTGGTATTTCAAAATTAAAAAAAGGAGACAATTCTGCCTTTAACTTAGTTTTTGAGTTGTATTTATTTGGTTTACAAGAAAATATTATGACTATCAATCATGAATTTCCTCCTATTCCCTTCAAAAACATTATTGCTATTTGTTGTCAATTAAAAAAATATGATTGGGGAAAATCATTTATAGAAAAATGGTCACCTTTTCTTCCTTTAGAACTAAAAGAAGATACCAGCAAATTATGCAAGGCAGCTATCTATTTTGCAGAAAAAGATTATGAGCAATGTTTATTAACCTTACGAGAAGCTTCCTTCAAAAATTTTTTAGAGGATATGGAAAGGCGTTCATTAATTATTAGAAGTTTATATGAATTAAAGGATGTTACTGCGGCAAATGATGCTTGTACTGCTTTTGAACAATACTTAAGAAGAAGCAAAGATGCTGGAGTAAATTTTGTTATGGCAGGATTAAACTTCATTAAATTAATGAAGAAAATAATTACTTCTTTTGATAGAGAACAAATTTTAAAAGAAATGCAAGAAATGGAATTTTTGCATAATAGGTCATGGTTTGAAAGAAAAGCTAATTAAAAAATGCCATCTTTATTCCTTTGTAAAAGATGGCATTCTTGTTTTTGTTACATACTGATAGAATCCGAAATGATAATTTTTTTCTGAGTACCTTTCATATCAACTAATTTTTTGGATGAAGAAATTAGTCGAGCCTTTTCCACAATGACGACTCATTAGGAAATTCAAAAATCAAGGCATAGATTTATCTGGTTAGCTAGTCGCACGACTAGTAATAAATAGAGAAATCCTCCTTAAATTTTAATAAATAATTTTTGCCGTGTTTTGGCTCAACTTTATGTCATTAGTTGATAGAAAAAAGGAAAGAAAGGTTATCAATAATTTTCAAATAAATATTTTTTCATTCAATTCAACTTAAAATAAAATGGCTATACAATTGATTATCAACCGTATAGCCATTTTTTCTTACGCTCTTGAACTCAACCTTAAAAACTCATGTCGGAAAATAATATTTACCTTTTTCTAAAATTCTATTTTCATTATCTAAGCGAATAAAACTTTTAGTTGCTCCTCCAAATACAATAATCTTACCTGATGTTATAGGAATAATATGGAAAGGTCTTTTATCTGTTTGCTTTTCTATTTGAAATATAGTTTGCTCCTGTTCAGGAACTACCTGTCTTTGAATAATCGTAAACTGATGTAAATCTTTTCGATAAATATAATTAATGCACCCCTCCTCAATTTGAATACTTAACGCCACCCGCTTCCAAGCTGCTGTTTCGTTTGGATTTAATAGTATTTCATCATAAAATGGAAAGGGTTCAGGATAATCACAAAGCCATCTAATACTTCGACCAATTGAAGCAACAGCGTAGTCTTCAGAAAAATCACCTTCCCCAGTATTTAAAACGGCTAAGTTATATTTAGCAATTAGGCTGATTTGCAAATCTTTATCCTTTGATAATTTTCCGAGCCATTCTTTAGCTTTAGTTTGATGATCAATATTGATTGATTTAGCATATACAATCGCTTTTGTCAATTGCAAAGTAAGCCTTAAATGTTTTTTCCTCTTTTTCTCAATGTCTAACTTATTTATTAAGGATTCTAGATGATTCTTTTCATAATATTTCACAGGATCATAATCTGTTGGATTTACTTCCGATAATAAACTTTCTACGCATAGTAAATTAATTTTATCCAAAAAATAATTAGGGTTTCGTTTACCTGATGCTTCCAAGGCTTGTCTTGCTTCTAATAATAAATGCTGACGCCTTTTTTGGTCTCTTTCACTCAAGCTTTTAGCACCGTCGCCTTTAGGGATATTTAATTGGGTCAACCAGTCTAATTGCAATGGATAAACATATTTATCAACTTTCTCTTCTGAAATATTCATGGCATGTAAAGCTAAGTTTACCCCTTTATTATTATATACCTCACTTCCTTGATAATCATTTAATAGATAATCATAACTTCTACCTGCAAGATAAGGTTTGCCTATTGCTGTTAGGTAGTTTGCTCCTTCATAAATATGTGCCAGGCGGTCAACTTTTTTAACAACCTTACGTGCTATTTCTCGTCTTTCTTTTAAGCAAGGATAACGTCCCAAACAGTTTGATAAATTATAATCTTGATATAGCGCATCCATTAATTGCGGTAAAATTTGGATGGATTTATACCCACTTAAATAAGCACAAAAAACACCAAAGATATCCGCCGCAGTTTCTATCTCTTCATCATAAAGTAATGATTTATAATTGGTTCCTAGTCCTGATTTTTGGACCACCTCTTGAAAATGATGGCCCAATTCATGCCCAATGATAAAAGCAAAAGCATCCATCGCATGCTCATCTAGTTTTTGACAAATTTCATAAGCTTTTATTTCTATTTCAATCAAGTTTTCATTAGGATAAAAAGCAGCAATATATGCTATCTCATTAGAGATACGTATGCGTGGTTTGGGAGCATTTATCCGATAATCTCCATTTGTTTCATAGAGTTTGTCTAAGATTTCTTGAGCTACTTTTTTTACCTGTTCAGGATTAGTTGAAGCAAAAAGGGTAGGTGTTAGAAGAAACCCTAATATGCTTATTAAAAAATACTTCATGTTACTCAAAGTCATTAATCATTTTGCAAAAACTCCAAATTTGCTGCTGCTTCTACCTTAAAATTAGAATCTGCCGAGTCCAATATTTGTTGATATAATTGAATCGCATTTAGTGTGCCTTTAGGGGTATCCAACATCGTATAACTCATAGCCAAATAATAGGTAGCTTCATCTTGTAACAGAAAATCCGTTTTTATACCTAATGGCGAAAGTAATTCAACCGCTCTTCCATAATTTGATTCATTTAAATAAACCATTCCTAGATAAAATTGAGCAATTTCATTATCAGGATATTTCGTCAAGAAAATGCTCAAACTATCTTTTGCTTTGCCATATTCTCCTTGCCGATAAGCTATAATTCCAGGTTTTAATTGTTCATTCATTTCACTATTTGGATTTCCCATACCTTTTGCATCTAATCTGCTGATTACCAAGGTTGTTTTTTCAATTTTAGGTTGAAAATTTTTAGCAAAAAGCTCGGCTCTTGTCAAGTTGGCTGTTGGCTGAAAGAAATAATAGCCAACGGTAATTAACAACAAAATGGCAGCTGCCATTTTCCACCAATTATTATTTTTCATAGGTACAATTTTTCCTTTTCCATTATTAAGATTAAGCGGAACTGGGTTTGATTTAGGATTATCTTCCTCCCATTTCTTTTTTTGTTGTTCAAAAAAATCATCTTGTTTTAACTCTGTTTGAATCCCCTTTAATTTCGTTCTAAAATCATTGGCTTCTTTCTTCGCAATCGCATCTATTATGTCTTTAAACTCCTGCGCTTTTTCAGCAAAGACCTTGTCCTTTTTTAAACGAACCTCAAATGCTGTTTTCTCTGCTAAACTGAGTTCATCTTTATGGTATTGTTCTATTAAAATATCGTCCGATTTATTTTTTTCCATAACTTCTTTTTTCCGTATTGTCTATTAGACTTGTTACCCTTTAAATTACAGCAATCTGAAAATGTCTTTTTCCGCTATTTTTCATCAAAAAATAAATCAATAGCTAGGCTATTCATTGATTTTTTGACAAAAATTATCGAAAAAATCCAAATTTCATATCGCTATTTTCAAAGGGTAACAAGTCTATTAAAAAATTAAGGTTAGTAATCAGGATGCTCTCTTAGTTGATCCCTCAATTTATCTCGACATCGAGTTATTCTAACCCGTACACTTGTAGAGTTGCCATCTCCCATTGCCTTACCAATAGTTTTTAATTTTTCATGATTAAAATAGAAGCGCCTTAACACCTCTTGGCAAATTGTGCCCAAATTTTTAATTAATTCAATAATTAATTCATGCTTTTTTTCAATTTCTATCTTCATTGCTATATCATCTGTAGCCTCTAAATGTGCTAATTCTTTTTCTTGAAAGGCACTTACCTTTAAGCGTTTATTTTTTTTTAATCGATCCAACCATAAATTTTTAGCAATAGCAAAAATATAAGTACCTTCACTCGAAGTTAGTTGAAAATCAGGCTTTTGTGCATTAATATAAAGTACCACTAAAGCTTCTTGAAATATATCTTCAGCATCGTTCAGCCTACCTGAATTTCGCATAATATAGTCCAAAATCATATAAAAATGTTTCTTCTGTAAATATTTATAGGTTTTGGCATCTCCAGCTTTCAGCAATTTTACTAATTGTTGCCGATTCTGCACTAACTCACTCATTGATAGTGAAATTTTAAAAAAGTTATCAATTTGTTAATATTTAGGTATTTCCATTCCTATTGTCCATTATGGACTATATCTGTTGAGGGACATAAGATCTTTAATAAATCTGTATGCCCTAACATTTCTGCATCCTCTATTTTCAACATCGAAGAAAAAGCCTGCGGTATACTAATTTTTAATTTCACTCCTCGGCTTGCTGAATTGTCAACCTCTTTACTAACCACAGTAAATACCTTAGTATTAGAAGTGGTCATATATTCACTTATACTCAACACGTTAAATAGCTGGAAAGCCCTCGTTGCAGCTAATTCTTCATTTTCTTCAATTGTCTCTCCTGCTTTTTTATAAAGCGAGTGCTCCGTATCATGCTCTCTTGGTGTATATTTAAAATTTGTTATTTCAGGTAAATCATGATACCCTCCATCATACGGTACTTGAATACGGCCACCGTTCAAACTTCCTGTAGCATCTGACATGCCTAATAATTCAAAGCTGATATTCTCTTCTTTAATGTCATAGTCTCCCCAAACTTTCTCTTTAATGAAATCATCAATATTGATATAAAACATATTCCAACCATCCGAAGTGATTTCGCCTAGTTTCATATCATTTCCTTCTACTGTGAATTCTTGACAATTTTCTTTAATTTCTAAGTTAATATTCAATCCTACTCCATAATCTCCAAATCTTTGATTAACAACTGAATAGCAAGCATTTTTGCTTGGCAAAAAAGTATCAAATCCACTCATTTTTTCATTTATCTTATCACAATTTTCTATAATATTTTCAATAGTTTGACGAGTCGATTCTGATAAATCTCCGCCACAATTACTCTTGTAAATGGCAACTAATTGTTTGGCAATTTTAGTATCTGGGTCTTCCAAAATCATTGCGACCTCTGTTTTTAATCGTCCTTTTCCATAATCCAGCCAATCTCGACGAGCTGTTTCAATGGCTTCAGCTGCTATGACACATTCCCCTTTTTCCAAACGCTGTATGGCTATATGATAATTAGATAAAATGCAGGCTTTTCTAATGTTATTATTAGCATCATATAATTCATCGCATGGGAGACAGGTTTTGACTTGGGTGGTTAGTTTGTCAAGTGCTAATTCGGATTTATGGTAGGCGTTTAGGAAATCGTCTGCTAGGTCTCCGAGGTTAGGAGGGCATGTAGGAATAGGGTCAGGGCATCCATTATATTTTTTTATTCCCGCTTCATTTGGACACTCGTCCTTCTTATCAGGAATGCCATCACCATCTGAATCAATTTCAGGTTCTTTACAATCTACTTTTATCTTCTCCAGTACAGTCTGATTTATTCCATAAAGTGCTTCATATCTTTTCTTCTTTGGCGACATTTTAAACCTATCCAAAGCATTTTTTAGTTCTCTACAAGCTAAATCACTTTCATCAACTTGATAATTAAAAAACTCAACCATATACTCTAATACTAAATTGCCATTTTCTTTATTAAAATGAGTTCTCAATTTCTTCCATTCTTTCCAATACTCTGCTTGTTTTGTTTTTCGTAATTTATCGTTTACCACACTATCAAATTCTCCCAATTGTACTTTTAGCATTTTACCCCAAACCTTTTCAATAAAATCTACTTCATAAGGTTCTAGTTGTGTTTTATAAGAGGCATAATTATCAATTTGGTGTTGTTTTAATGCCTCATAAAAAGGATAATTTGCTTCTTGAGAAAAGAGCGAATTTGTGCATAAAAAAAGGAGAGTAATCATCAAAATTCTCATGGGTCAAAGTTTTTGTTTTTAGTCTGTCAAATGAATGTTTAAATATAAGGAATGGTTCAATAATAAACTTACATTCTTCTGCTTGTTATTTTTTCCTTCTACTAGGGTAAAAAGCTTTTGATGTACTGGCATCAAGCCCTCTCAGGATGCTAGACATCGCCTACGTTTTTTGCCTTGTTTAAGCAAAAAATAACTGCGCATAAAAACGCAATTTATTAATGCATCATTCCTAAGCATGAAGGTACAAAAAAAATAAAAAAATAAATCGTTTTTATATATATTTTTTACATTATTTATTATCTTCACAGCATAATACAAACCGAGCTTAAACTCTTAATAATCAAATTATTATACAGCAACTCTTATGTCTTTTTTCGACTTAAAAATTTCATATTTAAGGTAACAACATCCAACATGAACCAATTAAGAATATTTATTATTATTTTCCTACTATTTCATAGTATCTCTGCCCTCTTTTCCCAAGAAAAAAACTGGATAATTCAACC
Source organism: uncultured Saprospiraceae bacterium (assembly GCA_964644655.1). Lineage (GTDB taxonomy): Bacteria > Bacteroidota > Bacteroidia > Chitinophagales > Saprospiraceae > JAFMDF01. The sequence continues at coordinate 27,593 of CAZXYA010000040.1, forward strand.
CAAATTCGATTATGATTTTATTAGTCCTTTTTCAGAGAAATTAGCCCCTGTTCAAAAATCATTTAAATGGGGATTTATCAATAAACTAGGGCAAGAAAAAATTGCCCTTAATTACGACAGTTGTTTACCTTTTAAAAATGGATTAGCTGCCGTTGAAAAAAAAGGATTGTGGGGATTTATCAATTCAGAAGGAGCAATTATTGTCCCAATAGAATTTGATGCCGTTAATTTTTTCTCCAATAATGGTTTAGCACCTGCTAAAAAAGGGAAGTATTGGGGATTTATTGATAAAACGGGTACTTTCCTTATTTCACCCCAATATGAATTTGTCCACGGTTTTTCAGAAAACTTAGCAGGGGTAAAAAAAGACGGTAGGTGGGGATTTATTGGTTTAGAAAATAATGGTCGCCCAATCATCGATTTTCAATATGACTATGTGATGCCTTTTTCAGATGGTTTTGCAGGCGTAAAAGAAGGAGACTTTTTCTACTTTATAGATAAAGAGAATGAGCCAATCACCAAATATATAGAAGAAGTACAGTCTTTTTCTCAAGGCTTAGCAGCAATAAAATTCAAAGAAGAATGGGGATTTATTGATGCTCGGAATAAAGAAATCGTTGAAACCAAATATGAGGCAGTCAAGCCATTTACCAAAAATGGTTTAGCTGCCGTAAAAGGAAAAAAAGGTTGGGGCTATATTGATAAAACAGGTAAGGTCGTTATTGATTTGGTCAATCAAGATGCCAAATCATTTGCCAATGGTTATGCCCTAAGAAAATTTGATAATAAATGGATATTAATTGATACTAAAGGCAATCAAATTCCTTTTACAAATACACCTACCTACCCTGATTATTTTGATAATAGCTATCAATTAGTCAATGGCTGGAAATTGGATGCTCCTTTTGAGTCCTTATTTATGCTAGAAGAAACACCTTTTACCAATGATATTTTCCTATATCGAGATGAAATGGGAAAATGGGATTTAGTAAGGCCCAATTTTAAACCCGAAGTATATGAATTAGAATGGGAGGAAACCGATTTAGAACAGCCAAAAAATGATAAGGTTGTCATTACAGAAGATTCTACGATTCAATTCAAATTCGAAATAAGAACGAATTTTCTGTTAAACGAAAAATCGAATATTAGTTTTTATAGTGATAATGATGCTTTAATTAAAACTAGAAATTTAACTTTAACAAAAGGTGCTCGTTTTGGTGAAAGAGATTATCCCTATACTTTAACTGGTGAAATTGATTTCCAACAAGCAAATATTAATTATCAAATTGCGCCAATTATTTCCTATAAAAATTCGGTAATAGAAGAAGGCGCAACGGTTACTTATGCTTTTAAACAGAAAAAAAGGAAGGTTTATGTTTTGAGTATTGGGACTAATAGGGATTTAGAATATGCTGTTAATGATGCGAGAAGGTTTGCTAATATATTTGAGCATCATGATTATTATGAATCAGTTGGAATAGATACGGTTTTAGGCGATCATGCTACTATGGATAATATTGAACTTGCTTTTGATAGAACGGTGAAAAGTTTTGATAGATTAGCTTTTGATGAAAATGATATGCTAGTTGTATTTTTTTCTTCTCATGGCAAAAGTTTAAATGGAAACCCTAGAATTTTAGCGAATGACTATAATCCTGTAATAATTGGCGATAAACATTTGGAAAGAAAAAGTATCGCTTATGAGGAAATTTATAATTATTTTGCTGGTATCAAATGTCTAAAATTACTTTTTATTGATGCTTGCGAAAGCGGCGGAAGAAAATCAAGCTATACAAATTCCTTTAGACAATTGGCTGAACAACAAATTGGCTGGGCAACTTTTACTTCAAGTAGTGGAACAGAAGCATCTTGGGAAAACAAAAAGTGGGGACATGGGGCATTTACCCAAGTTCTTTGTGAAGGTTTAGAACAATGTACTATTGATTATGATACCGATCCATTACATATTTCTATACAAGAACTAAAAGATTATATTGAAGTTCATGTTCCTAAAAAAGCAAGAGAAATAAATAAACTACAAATTCCTTGGTTTCAAAGTAATGGGTTAGACCGTGGCACTAAGATTTTTCGGTGTAAGGAATAAATATTATCATTTTTTAACCAAGCTCCTTATCTAGTTGCAACATCTATTGAAGTTGATAATACTTTTAGTAAATCAGAATTTCCCAACATTTCTGCATCTTCTATTTTAAAAACCTTGTTTCCTGAAATGGACTCCATGTCCATTTCAGGAAACATCAGAGAATTTGTCAGAGAACTATATCTAATCTAACACCTCAACTTGCTGGACGATCAACTTTATTCTCACCAATTTGAAACTGATGGACCACTTTATTCGTAAGCATCCTTTAAACCCCATCTTTTCCTATCGCAAAAATGCATCTACC